>NZ_JARIXR010000011.1:0-202546 GCF_029269205.1 Pseudomonas sp. 1912-s
ATGTATGTGTTAGGCCTGCCGCCAGCGTTCAATCTGAGCCATGATCAAACTCTTCAGTTCAAACATCTTTGGGTTTTTAAGAAACCCTAAACTTGGCTCAGCAATCGTTGGTTACATCTTTGATTTCTCGCGGAGTAACTTGTGATGCTGATAATCTTGTTGACTATCAGTCTGACTCCACAAGCACCCACACGAATTGCTTGATTCAGTTGTTAAAGAGCGGTTGGTTAAGATCTTTCGTCTCAACCGAGGCGCGCATTCTACAGCAGCCTCATTTGCTGTCAAGTGATTATTTTCAGAAGYTTTCAAAGTTTCCTTTGTAACTTCAACCACTTGCGCTTCCGATCTCTCGTTAGCGGGAGGCGAATTCTACAGCGTTACACGCTGCTGTCAACACCTCTTTTTCTCCGCTTTCGACCGAGAAGATCGAACCGTTAATAGAGCCAAACTACACCGCTCTATCAACTCCTTCCAGGCTTCGATGATCTGAAGCAGCTCGCTGCCGAAACCTACATAACTCTTTGTTTACCAAGGAGTTTTCCGTTTCGACTGCGCCGGAAGTGGGGCGAATTATAGACTTCCAGAATCTGCCGTCAACACCTTTTTTCACAATACTGTCATATCGGTCAAAAAAGCCCGGAAAAGCAAAGGCCGGCCCCAAGGGGCCGGCCTTCTATTACGCGAACTTACAAGCTGGGAAAGGCAAACTGCGACGCTTCATGGCTGGCCCGTTGCGGCCAACGCTGGGTAATCGCCTTGCGACGGGTGTAGAAACGCACCCCATCCGGCCCATAAGCGTGCAAGTCGCCAAACAGCGAACGCTTCCAGCCACCAAAGCTGTGATACGCCACCGGCACCGGCAGCGGCACGTTGACACCCACCATGCCCACTTCAATCTCGTCACAGAACAACCGCGCCGCTTCGCCGTCACGGGTGAAGATACAAGTACCGTTGCCGTATTCGTGATCATTGATCAGTTGCATGGCGGCTTCCAGGCTGTTCACCCGCACCACACACAGCACCGGCCCAAAGATCTCTTCTTTATAGATGCGCATCTCCGGCGTCACACGATCGAACAGACTGCCCCCCAGGAAGAAACCTTCTTCGTGACCGGCAATACTCAGACCGCGACCATCGACCACCAGCTCAGCGCCCGAAGCCACACCCTCTTCTATATAGCCACTCACTTTATCCCGCGCCTGCCCAGTCACCAGCGGCCCCATGTCCAACCCGCAGGAAGTGCCCGCACCAATCTTCAGCGCCTTGACCTGCGGCACCAGCTTGGCGATCAACGCATCCGCCACCTGGTCGCCGACACACACGGCAACAGAGATCGCCATGCAACGCTCACCACACGAACCATACGCTGCGCCCATCAAGGCACTGACCGCATTGTCCAAGTCCGCATCCGGCATCAGCACCGCATGGTTCTTCGCCCCGCCCAGCGCCTGTACGCGCTTGCCGCGTTTGGTGGCTTCGGAATAGATGTACTCGGCAATCGGCGTCGAGCCCACGAAGCTCAACGCTTTGACTTCCGGCGCTTCGATCAGTGCATCCACGGCGCCTTTGTCGCCGTGCACCACACTCAACACGCCTTTAGGCAAGCCAGCTTCCTGCAACAATTGTGCAATCAGCAATGTCGAGCTTGGATCACGCTCCGACGGCTTGAGGATGAAGCAGTTGCCGCAGACGATCGCCAGCGGGTACATCCACAACGGCACCATGGCCGGGAAGTTGAACGGTGTGATGCCGGCCACCACACCCAGCGGTTGGAAATCAGACCAGGCGTCGATGTTCGGGCCGACGTTACGGCTGTACTCGCCCTTGAGGATTTCCGGTGCCGAGCACGCGTACTCCACATTCTCGATCCCGCGCTTCAACTCACCGGCCGCATCTTCCAGCGTCTTGCCGTGCTCTTCGCTGATCAGCTGGGAGATGCGCGCTTCGTTCTGTTCCAGCAATTGCTTGAAACGAAACATCACCTGGGCACGCTTGGCCGGCGGCGTGTTGCGCCACGCCGGGAAAGCCGCCTTGGCCGAGTCGATGGCACTTTGAATGGTTTCACGGCTGGCCAACGGCACCTGGTGAATCACCTGGCCAGTCGACGGGTTGTACACGTCAGCCGTGCGACCGTTCTCGGTCACCAGTTGGCCGTTGATCAAATGCTGGATGAGGCTCATGCAGGGCTCCTGAAAAGTTGTTCTATATAGAAGGAGAAATCAGTCGATCTTGTTCAGCACTTCGCCGACCGCATCGAACAAGCGATCCAGGTCCTGCGGCTTGCTGTTGAAGGTTGGCCCGAATTGCAGGGTGTCGCCGCCAAAGCGCACGTAGAAGCCGGCTTTCCACAAGGCCATGCCGGCCTCGAATGGACGCACGATCGCATCACCATCACGCGGCGCAATCTGGATCGCACCGGCCAGGCCATAGTTACGAATATCGATCACGTTCTTGCTGCCCTTCAGCCCGTGCAACGCATTCTCGAAATGCGGTGCGACTTCGGCCACGCTCTGCACGAGGTTTTCCTTCTGCAGCAGGTCGAGTGCCGCCAGGCCAGCCGCGCAGGCCACCGGGTGAGCCGAGTAGGTGTAACCGTGTGGGAATTCCACCGCGTACTCTGGCGTCGCCTGGTTCATGAATGTCTGATAAATCTCGGTGCTGGCAATCACCGCGCCCATCGGGATCGCGCCGTTGGTGACTTGCTTGGCGATGCACATCAGGTCCGGAGTCACGCCAAAGCTGTCGGCGCCAAACATCGAACCGGTACGACCGAAGCCGGTGATCACTTCGTCGAACACCAACAGGATGTTGTGTTGATCGCAGATCTCACGCAGACGCTTCAGGTAACCCTGCGGCGGCACCAACACGCCAGCGGAACCCGCCATCGGCTCAACAAACACCGCTGCGATGTTCGACGCATCGTGCAACTCGATCAGCTTGAGCAACTCATCCGCCAGGGCAATACCGCCCAGCTCCGGCATGCCACGGGAGAAGGCATTGCTCGCCAACAGGGTGTGAGGCAGATGGTCAACATCCATCAGGCCCTGGCCAAAAATCTTACGGTTGCCGTTAACGCCGCCCAGACTGGTACCGGCGATGTTCACACCGTGATAACCACGGGCACGGCCAATCATCTTGGTCTTCGTCGCCTGGCCCTTCAGGCGCCAATAGGCACGCACCATCTTCACCGCAGTGTCGGCGCACTCGGAGCCGGAGTCGGTGAAGAACACATGGTTCAGGTTGCCCGGGGTCAGGTCGGTAATTTTTTCTGCCAGCTGGAACGACAAAGGATGACCGTATTGGAAGCCCGGCGAGTAGTCCAATGTGCCCAGTTGCTTGGCCACCGCTTCCTGGATTTCCTTGCGGGTGTGCCCGGCGCCGCAGGTCCACAGACCCGACAGCGAGTCATACACCTTGCGCCCCTTGTCATCGGTCAACCAGCTGCCTTCGGCCGCCACGATCAGGCGCGGGTCACGATGGAAGTTACGGTTGGCGGTGTACGGCATCCAGTGGGCGTCCAGCTTCAATTGGCTGGCCAGGGTGGACGGAGCGTTTTCGGGCATGTTCATGAGCAAAACCTCGCAAGGCAAAAGGCAGCGTAGGGATTTGAAAAGCGTTGTTGCAGCTAAATTGCCACGGGGATAAAGTCGGTGAAATTCAACTCTTCTAACCTTCAGTCAGGCCTTCACTAAACTATGAGCAGCCGTCGACCCGACCCACTGGCCCAAGTCAGCGACTTCGATATCCGCTTGTTGCGCATCTTTCGCAGCGTGGTGGAGTGCGGTGGCTTCTCGGCGGCGGAAACCGTACTGGGGATTGGACGCTCGGCCATCAGCCAGCAGATGAGTGACTTGGAGCAGCGCCTTGGCCTACGCCTGTGCCAGCGTGGGCGTGCGGGTTTTTCCCTGACCGAGGAAGGACGCGAGGTGTATCAGTCAGCGCTTCAGTTACTCAGCGCACTGGAAAGTTTCCGCACCGAGGTCAACGGATTGCACCAGCATTTGCGCGGCGAACTGATCATCGGCCTGACCGACAACCTGGTCACCCTGCCCCACATGCGCATTACCCACGCCCTGGCGCAGTTGAAGGAGCGGGGGCCGGACGTGCAAATCCAGATCCGCATGATCGCCCCCAATGAAGTGGAACAAGGTGTGCTCGACGGCCGCCTGCATGTCGGCGTAGTCCCCCAGGCAAGCGCCTTGTCGGGCCTCGAATACCAGCCGTTGTACAGCGAGCGCTCGCTGCTTTACTGCGCGGTCGGCCACCCGCTGTTTTTTGCCGACGACAAGCAACTCGAAGACGAGCGCATCAACAGCCAGGACGCCATCGCCCCGACCTTCCGCTTGCCGGCCGATATCCAGGCTCACTACCAGGCGCTCAATTGCACCGCCAGCGCCTCGGACCGCGAGGGCATGGCCTTCCTGATCCTGACCGGCCGCTACATCGGCTACCTGCCCGATCACTACGCCAGCCTTTGGGTACAACAAGGCCGACTGCGCGCGCTGAAACCGGCCACGCGTTTTTACGATTTGAGCCTCGCTTCGGTCACGCGCAAGGGCCGTCGCCCTCATTTGGTGCTGGAAAGCTTCCTCGAAAGCTTGGCCGCAACGCGCTAGCACGGGCCTCACATAAAAACCTGAGCAACTGGACAGCTTTTTGCAAGGCATGGTGACCTAGAACCGTCAGCCATGAGTTACCACGCCATGCCGCCAGAATCCTCCAGCCCCAGCGACCTGATCTACGGCCTCAACGACCGCCCCAAACCACTGCCCGCCTTGCTTGCTGCATTGCAGCATGTGTTGGCTGCCTTTGTCGGCATCATCACCCCGCCGCTGATCATCGGCTCCACCCTGGGCCTGACCGCCCACCTGCCCTACCTGATCAGCATGGCATTGATGGTTTCCGGTGTAGGCACCTTCATCCAGGCACGTAGGCCGTTCGGGATTGGCGCCGGGATGATCTGCCTGCAAGGCACCAGCTTCGCGTTTCTCGGCGCGGTGTTGTCGGCGGGGTTTCTGGTCAAGCAACGGGGCGGCAGCCCGGAAGACATCCTGGCGATGATTTTCGGTATTTGCTTCTTCGGCGCAGCGGTGCAAGTAGTCTTGAGCCGTTTCATCGGTCAGCTCAGAAGGGTGATCACGCCATTAGTCACCGGCATTGTCATCACCCTGATTGGTATCAGCCTGATCAAAGTCGGCATCACTGACTTGGGCGGCGGCTTCAACGCGCCGGACTTCGGTGCCCCGACCAACCTGGCGCTCGGCCTGTTCGTGGTGTTAACGATCATCCTGCTCAACCGCTCGAACACGCCGTGGGTTCGCCTCAGCGCGATCATCATCGGCCTGGCGTTAGGCAGCCTCGCCGCATGGCTCAGCGGCAAACTCGTCCCACAAGCCCTGCCTGACTTGCCATTGATCAGCCTGCCTACACCGTTCCACTTTGGTTTCAACTTCGACTGGAGCGCTTTCCTGCCGGTGGCGCTGATTTATCTGATCAGCACCATCGAAACCGTCGGCGACCTCACCGCCAACTGCATGATCGCCCGCCAGCCCATCAGCGGCCCTTCCTATATAAGCCGGCTCAAGGGTGGCGTGCTGGGGGATGGCATCAGTTGCATGATCGCCGCCACCTTCAGTGCCTTTCCCAACACGACGTTCGCCCAGAACAACGGTGTGATCCAACTGACCGGGGTCGCCAGCCGTTACGTCGGCCTGTACATCGGCGTGGTGCTGTTTTGTCTCGGAATGTTTCCGTTGATTGGCGCGGTGCTGCAACAAATTCCCAAGCCGGTGCTGGGCGGCGCGACCCTGGTGATGTTCGGCAGCGTGGCGGCCGCCGGCGTGCGCATCCTCGCGCAGGCACCGCTGGATCGACGCAGCATGCTGATCATCGCCACTTCGTTCGGCGTGGGCCTGGGGATCGCCGCCCAGCCAAACCTGCTGCACCTGATGCCCACCCTGGTGCAGAACCTGTTCGACTCGGCCATCACCAGCGGCGGCCTGACCGCCATTGTGTTGTGCCTGTTGCTGCCTGAACCCAAGGCCACCGCGGATGCCGCAAACCGGGCATTGGAAAGCGACACTCTGGAACCGCTTTGACGGTTTTATCGTATCGGGACTTGTCTGGGGCTTGAGGGTGGGTTATCTGTGCACACGTCGTCTTCATCGATCTGCACGGAAACCTCCATGAGCCTCGAAGTTCCTGCCCACAGCAACCACGCCGGAAAACCTGCAAGCCGCATTCGCCAAAAGAACGAACAAGCGATTTTGCAGGCCGCCGAAGACGAGTTCGCCCGTCATGGCTACAAAGGCACCAGCATGAACACCATCGCGGCGAGTGCCGGGTTGCCGAAAGCCAACTTGCACTACTACTTCACCAACAAGCTGGGGCTGTACATTGCCGTGCTCAGCAACATCCTCGAATTGTGGGACAGCACGTTCAACACGCTGACCGCCGAGGATGACCCGGCCGCCGCCCTGACCCGCTACATCCGCACCAAGATGGAATTCTCGCGGCGCCAGCCACAGGCCTCGCGCATCTTCGCGATGGAGATCATCAGCGGCGGTGAATGCCTGACCGAATATTTCAGCCAGGACTACCGCGCCTGGTTCAGCGGCCGTGCGGCGGTGTTCCAGGCCTGGATCGACGCCGGCAAGATGGACCCCGTCGACCCGGTACACCTGATCTTCCTGCTGTGGGGCAGCACCCAGCATTACGCCGACTTTGCCACGCAAATCTGCCGCGTGACCGGGCGCACCAAGCTGACCAAGCAAGACATGGAAGACGCCGGCACCAACCTTATCCACATCATTCTCAAAGGCTGTGGCATCAAGCCCGCCCTCTAAACGAAGTTACCCATGCCTTTCACGCTTACCGGCTTTTGCGAATTTCGCGAAGAAATTCGCAAAAGCCGCTTCATTACCCTCGCCGCCCCCATCGCCAGCCCACAGGACGCCCAGGCCTTCATCGACCAGCACAGCGACCTGAACGCCACGCACAACTGCTGGGCCTGGAAACTCGGCGATCAATACCGCAGCAACGATGATGGCGAACCCGGCGGCACGGCCGGGCGACCGATCCTGGCCGCGATCGAAGCGCAGGATTGCGACCAGGTCGTGGTGTTGGTGATCCGCTGGTACGGTGGCATTCAACTGGGTACCGGCGGCCTGGCCCGCGCCTATGGCGGCGGCGCCAACAAATGCCTGCAGGCAGCCGAGCGCGTCGAACTGATCAAACGCGTGCCGCTGAGTTGTTCCTGTGGTTTTGCCGAACTGCCCTTGGTGAAGTTACGGGTGGCCGAGTTGGGCGGGCTGGTGACAGAAGAAATCTTCACCGCCAATGGCGTCGACCTGCAATTGGCTCTCGGCGAAGCACACATCGACACGCTGCAAACCCAACTCGCCGACCTGAGCCGCGGACGCATTCTGCTGCAGCGCTGAAACTGCCCACATCTACTGTGCACCTGCCTGTGGATAACCTGAGCACACCCGCCTGTAACCCTTCTGTCACAAGGGTTTCAGGCGGTTGTTCAGTTTTTGCTCAGCCGGCCACACTAAAGTATTAATCCGGCTCAAAAACAGTCAGTTAGCCGGGTTATGTCCTTTAGAACAAAGGGCCGCAGCGCTTATATCCACCGATCACGCTTGCGCACAATTCCTGTGGAGCAACCTGTGGATAACCCGTGCAAGAGTGACCCGGCGGCAGAGCCCGCAACGCCCCGGCACAACTGATCATTTTTTAATCAACTCGCTGCCCTACGCACCGGCATTAATTGCGCTATCGCCCACAGCACTTCAAACACCACGACGATCACCAACACCGTACTGGCACCGTGGGCGAGCGCGTAAATCTGCCAGGTAGCAAACAGCACGCGGCCAGCTGCGTCATAGCGACCAAAAATCGCCTGGGGATCGCGGATTCGCAGCACCGACCACACGCAGACAATCGAGCCCATCAGGTTGGCCATCAACCTATGCACAGGCGCGAACGGCGGCAGCTCGCCGGGCAGGTTCAGCGCCACCAGGGCGTTATGCAGCAGGTCAAACGTCCAGGGTGTGACCAGCGCGGCGGTGACGATCAAGTCATACCAGCCGCTGGCCCGGACCAGTCGACGGTATTGGTGTGCAGTCCACATAGCAGCAAGCTCCTTCAATTCAAGAAGCCAGCAGGCTAAAGCCTGGAGTATGCTCAAGGGTCAAGCCCACCAGAGCTCTCTACATGCGTATCGGCGAATTAGCCCAGGCCAGCCAGGTCAGCCGCGACACCCTGCGCTTCTACGAGCAGCGCGGGTTGATTGCCGCGCAACGCAGCGCCAACGGTTACCGCGACTACCCCGCCGACATGGTGCAGTTGGTGCTGTACATCAAGACCGCCCAGCGCCTGGGCTTCAGCCTCAGTGAAATTGGCAACAGTGTCGGCGCATTGTGGCAAGCTCCAGACCCCGACAGCGCCGTCACCCAACTGCTGCAAGACAAGCTCAACCTGATCGAAACCCGCATTACTGAACTCGAACAACTGCGCCAGGAGTTGCAACAACGACTCGGGCAACGTTGCCCACTGAACCCGTGAACCTCCACCGTCAAAGGAAGCCATTCATGTCTACGTCAAAAACCGCACTGATTATCGGCGCCTCCCGGGGCCTCGGCCTTGGCCTGGTCAAGCAACTGCTGGCGGACGGCTGGGAGGTGACCGCTACCGTACGCGACCCGCAAAAGGCCGATGCGTTGAAGGCCCTGGGCCCGGTGCAGATCGAAAAGCTCGACATGGATGATCAACAGGCCGTGATCGCCCTGAGCCAGCGTCTCAAGGAGAAAACCTTCGACCTATTGTTCGTCAACGCCGGGGTCAAAGGTCCCGCCAATCAGGAGCCGGGCCACGCCACACTGGCTGAAGTCGGCCAACTGTTTTTCACCAACGCCGTGGCGCCGATCAACCTGGCCCAGCGTTTTGTCGGGCAGATCCGCCCGGACACCGGCGTGCTGGCCTTCATGAGTTCGATCCTGGGCAGCGTCACCATCCCCGACGGCTCGGACCTGGCCCTGTACAAAGCCAGCAAGGCCGCCCTCAACTCCATGACCAACAGTTTTGTCACCCAGTTGGGCGACCAGAAACTGACCGTGCTGTCGTTGCACCCGGGCTGGGTGAAAACCGACATGGGCGGCGAAAACGCGCACATCGACGTACCTACCAGCGTCCGCGGCCTGGTCGACCAGGTGAATGCCTACACCGGCAAGGGCGGCCATCACTTTGTGGACTACAAGGGCGACACCATCGCCTGGTAAAAACACCAGGATCGTTATCGGCGGATTGCCGTCGATAACGATCCACACGTAAACTGCGCACCTCGCCCTCCCCGGCGACCCTGGATCAGCAGACAGGGCAACACTGAGCTGGCAAACCTGAACCCATCATTCAGAGGAGCCGGCCAATGCCTGCGACCCGTATCTGGTTAAAAAACCCCCTCGCGATTTTCACTGCCAATGGCCTCGATGCCCGTGGCGGCCTGGTGCTGCAAGACGGTGTGATCACCGAAGTGCTGGGCTGGGGCCGAGAACCCGCCGTGCCCTGTGGACAAGTGTTCGATGCCCGTGAGCATGTGGTGCTTCCGGGGCTGATCAACACCCACCATCACTTCTACCAAACCCTGACCCGCGCCTGGGCGCCGGTGGTCAACCAGCCGCTGTTTCCCTGGTTGAAAACCCTGTACCCGGTGTGGGCCCGCCTCACCCCGGAAAAACTCGCGCTCGCCTCCAAAGTCGCCCTCGCTGAATTGCTGCTCTCGGGCTGCACCACCGCGGCAGACCACCACTACCTGTTCCCTGACGGCCTTGAACAGGCGATCGACGTGCAAGTCGACAGCGTGCGGGAACTGGGCATGCGCGCCATGCTCACCCGCGGCTCCATGAGCCTGGGCGAAGCCGATGGCGGGCTGCCACCGCAGCAAACGGTGCAACAGGGCGAAGTGATTCTGGAAGACAGCCGCCGCCTGATCCGCCAGTACCACGAGCGCGGCGACGGCGCGCAAATCCAGATTGCCCTGGCGCCCTGCTCCCCGTTTTCCGTCACCCCGGAAATCATGGAAGCCAGCGCCGAACTGGCGAATAACCTCGACGTGCGCCTGCACACGCACCTGGCGGAAACCCTCGACGAAGAAGACTTCTGCCTGCAGCGTTTCGGCCTGCGCACCGTGGATTACCTCGACAGCGTCGGCTGGCTCGGCCCACGCACGTGGCTGGCCCATGGCATTCACTTCAACCCCGAAGAAATCGCACGCCTTGGTGCCGCCGGAACCGGGATATGCCATTGCCCGAGCTCCAACATGCGCCTGGCTTCCGGCATATGCCCGACCCTCGACCTGCTCGCCGCCGGCGCACCGATTGGCCTGGGCGTGGACGGTTCGGCGTCCAACGATGCGTCGAACATGATCCTGGAAACGCGCCAGGCGTTGTACATCCAGCGCCTGCGTTACGGGGCCGAGAAGATCACCCCGGAACTGGTGCTGGGCTGGGCCACCAAAGGCTCGGCGCAGTTACTTGGCCGCAGCGACATCGGCGAACTGGCCGTCGGCAAACAAGCCGACCTGGCGCTGTTCAAACTCGATGAGCTGCGCTTCTCCGGCAGCCACGACCCGATCTCGGCACTGCTGCTGTGCGGCGCCGACCGGGCGGACCGGGTGATGGTCGGCGGCAAATGGCGGGTGATCGACGGACAGGTCGAGGGCCTGGATCTGAAGGGCTTGATTGCCGATCACAGCCAGGCGGCGCGGGCGCTGATCAGCGGGATCTAAGCCAGGCACAGATCAAATGTGGGAGCCGGGCTTGCCCGCGATGCAGGCACCTCGGTCTTTCAGTTGCACCGAGGTGATGCTATCGCAGGCAAGCCAGCTCCCACATTTGATCAGCGGTGTACTCAGGAAAGGTTACAACCCCAATAGCGACAACATGATAAACGTCGCAAACAACACAAAGTGGGTCATCCCTTCGATGGCGTTGGTTTCGCCATCGTTGAGGTTGATCGCGCTGACGATCAGCGTGATAAACACCATCACGGTCTGCACCGGTGTCATCGCCATTTGAAACGGCTGGCCGGTGTACAAGGCCATGGCTTCCATCACCGGCACGGTCAAAATCACCGTCGACAGCGACGCCCCCAGCGCGATGTTCACCACCGACTGCATGCGGTTGGCCAACGCTGCGCGCAATGCGGTCAAAATCTCCGGGGCGGCGGAAATCGCGGCCACGATGATCGCCGTAATCACCGGTGGAGCGCCCGTGCCCTCCAGGCCCAGGTCGAGAGTCTTGGACATCACCTCGGCCAACGCGCCAATCACAATCACGCCAAACACCAGGGTCCCGATGGAGAACGCCAGGTTGATCGGCGGCGACTCGTCTTCCGGCTGTTTCTTGCGGCGTTTTTCCGGGTAGCTGTAGCTGAAGAAATAACTGTGGGGCCCCACCTGCATCCGCAGGAACAGGGTGTAGAGCACCACCATCGCGCCGATGGTGAAGGCCGAGTAAATTTTCCAGTCGGCCTCAGGGATAAACTCCGGCACCACCATCGACACGCCCATGGCGGTAAGGATCATCACGCTGTAGGTCCGAGCCGAATCGTCGTTGTAGGACTGTTCGCCATGCTTGATCCCACCCATCAGCGCCGCCAGGCCAAGGATGCCATTGATGTCGAGCATCACCGCCGAATAGATGGTGTCGCGCACCAGGGTCGGAGACGGCTCGTTGCTCATCATGATCGCCAGAATCACCACTTCCACCAGCACGGCGGCGAGGGTCAGGATCATGGTGCCGTAGGGATCGCCAACCTTTTCCGCCAGTTGCTCGGCGTGGTGAGCCACGCGCATCGAGGCCACGACGATAAAGCCGATCAGCGCCACGCCGCCCAACAGCGCCACCATCTGCCCGCTGTGCAGCATCCAGTGCTCCAGCGGGTAGGCGGCGATGGCGGCAATCAGCGCCAGCAGCATGAATTTTTCTTGCTTGATTGATGTGAGCATTACAGGCCTTTTATACGCGGCAAATCCGTCATTGATGGGGTACAGACTGCACCGCGCCGCTAACGTTTCGTTACACCTTAGTTCACGCACCGCTTGCACGACGCCCGCGGATGCTCACCGCTTGGTCAGGTTTTACCGATTATTTCGGCGTGCGCCTGTAGAATGCCGCCATTGCACCTGATGAGAATTTATAAATGTACGATTGGCTCAACGCCCTGCCCAAGGCTGAATTGCACCTGCACCTGGAAGGCTCGCTGGAGCCTGAGCTGCTGTTCGCCCTGGCCGAACGCAACAAGATCGCGCTGCCGTGGGACGACGTCGAAACCCTGCGCAAGGCCTACGCCTTCAACAACCTGCAAGAGTTTCTCGACCTCTATTACAAGGGCGCCGATGTACTGCGCACCTCCCAGGACTTCTACGACCTGACCTGGGCCTACCTGCTGCGCTGCAAGGCCCAGAACGTGATCCACACCGAACCGTTCTTCGACCCGCAGACCCACACCGACCGTGGCGTGCCCTTCGAAGTAGTGCTCAATGGCATTGCCGCCGCATTGAAAGACGGCGAGCAGCAACTGGGCATCACCAGCGGTTTGATCCTCAGCTTCCTGCGCCACTTGAGCGAAGAGGAAGCCGAGAAAACCCTCGACCAGGCGCTGCCATTCCGTGACGCGTTCGTGGCCGTGGGCCTGGACAGTTCGGAAATGGGCCACCCGCCGAGCAAGTTCCAGCGCGTGTTCGACCGTGCCCGTCACGAAGGTTTCCTGACCGTCGCCCACGCCGGTGAAGAAGGGCCGCCGGAATACATCTGGGAAGCCATCGACCTGCTGAAGATCCAGCGTATCGACCATGGCGTACGCGCCATTGAAGACGAGCGCCTGATGCAGCGGATCATCGATGAGCAGATCCCGCTGACGGTGTGCCCGCTGTCCAACACCAAGCTGTGCGTGTTCGACGACATGTCCCAACACAACATTCTCGACATGCTTGAGCGTGGGGTGAAGGTCACGGTGAACTCGGATGACCCGGCGTACTTCGGCGGTTATGTCACCGAGAATTTCCATGCGTTGTACACCTCCCTGGGCATGACCCAGGACCAGGCCAAACGCCTGGCGCAAAACAGCCTGGATGCGCGGTTGGTCAAGCCTTAACGACCGACCGATGCGGCAAGCCGGGCAATTTCCAGTTGCCCGGCTTCACTGACCTGCAACGCCTGGGACTCATTGATCACACTGCCCCAGCTCGACTGCATGCACAGTTGCAACAGCGCGGCCCCCAACGCACCGCCCAGGTGCGGCTGCCGTTCGCTCCAATCAAAACACTCACACACGATCGGCTGCACCAGCGCCTGGGTGAAAATCCCCAGCCCTGCCAGTTTGCGCGCCCCCAAGGGCGTTACGTCCGTGCGCTGCTCCGCACGCTCGATCCAGCCGGCCGCCATCATCCGTTGATACACACCCGCTGCCAGTTCGCCACCTAAATGGCCTTGGCAAAGCCTGGCCCGCCGTAACGCAGCAGGCGCGATCAGTGACCGGGTATGAGTCGGCGTATTGCGGGCGACGCTGGCCATGGTGGTACAGGCCAGTGCATCCACGGCGGCCCCCACATCGGCTGCAGCCACACGAAAGAAGCGTTTGCCGCTCCGGGCTTCGACGCGCAACAGGCCGCCGGCCGTCAATCGCGTCAAATGGGCATTGGCTGATGCCGGGGACAGCCCCGCAAGTAGAGCCAATTCATCGGAGGGTTTGGCCGAGCCGTCCATCAACGCCCACACCATCGCGGTACGTTTGGGGTCGGCCAATAATGTTGCGATCTGACTGATGCAAGGTGCCCGTTCCATGTGCTCATTCACTCCCTGTTAAAGCATTCGTCTGCTGCGGTTCGCGCAAAAGTATAAGCGTGAAAACGCCGGGTTCCGTGCCGTCTTACAGCACAACCAACGACAGAGGCTGAAGGAAACTTCCCGATATTCCCGGGTTTATGGTGTAGAAGCCGACCGCTCCGGCAACTGCGCAGTCAATGTCGCACAACGGGCAACGAGCATTTCCCGCAGAAGATTGATCGGCTTGCTCAGTTGCGCGCGATGGGCGCACAACAGGTTGAGGGGCGTACGCTCGCCCCGCAATTCCGGCAGGATCAGGCGCAGGCGCCCGGCCAGCACATCGCTGCTCACATCCAGCCAGGACTTATAAGCAATACCGACCCCGGCCACCGCCCAGCGCCGCACCACATCGGCGTCATCACTGAAGCGGTCGCCGGTTACGGTCAGGCTGACGTCGCGTTTGCCATCGTTGAAACCCCAATGGTCGTGCACCCGGCTGCCGAGCATATACAGCAGGCAATTGTGCTGTGTCAGTTGCTCCAGATGCCGAGGCTCTCCGTGTCGCGCCAAGTAGCTGGGCGCGGCGCAGAGCACGCGGTAGTTGTCCGGGGCGATGGGCAGCGCGATCAGGCTGGAGTCTTCCGGCTCGCCATAGCGCAGGGCGATATCCACCGGCTGACGGAACAGGTCGGCAATCCGGTCGCCCAACAGCAGGCGCACGCTCAGCTCGGGGTACTCGCGCTGAAACTCATCCAGCCAGGGCAGCAGCTGGTTACGCCCGAAGTCCGACGGCGCCGACAGTTGCAGCACCCCGCTGACCTGGTCCTGGCCGCTGGCCAATAAACGCCGGCCTTCATCCAGGCTGCTCAAGGCCGCCCGGGCATACTCCAGAAAGCCCTCGCCCTCAGCCGTCAGGCGCAGGCTGCGGGTAGAGCGCGCCAGCAACCGCGCGCCCAGTTGCTGCTCGATGCGCTTCAACGCCGCGCTGGCCACCGCCGCCGACATGTCCATGACCCGCGCTGCAGCCGAGAGGCTGCCCAGGTCTGCGGCGCGCACAAACAACTGCAAATCGTCGAAACGCAGCATCCCGGCCCCATTATCAAAAAAACATTGAAAGAGACTGCTCTTTTAGCGGGTTTTATCTTCGAGAGAAATAGCCAATCATCTGTCCATCCCGTTCATCACGTGTCAGGAGTCGAATATGTCCGCTGCCTTTAACGTCATCGCCACGCTGATCGCCAAACCCGGCCAACAGGCCACCCTGGAAACCCTGCTGCGCGAGCTGCTGGAACCGACGCGCGTCGAAGCCGGCTGCCAGCAGTACGACCTGCACCAGGATCTGCAACACCCCGAGACCTTCTACATGCTCGAACGCTGGAGCGACGACGCCGCGCTGGCCGACCACGACCAGAGCGCCCATATCCAGAATTTCCGCGCCAAGGCCGCCGACGTACTCGAGCATTTCGAACTCAAGCGCCTGAAGTTTCTTGCCTGATCAACCGACCCCTTTTTTGGAAGCCCTCATGAAAGCCATCGCCTACTACGCCGCATTGCCCATCAACGATCCAAAATCCCTGCAAGACATCGAACTGCCAGAACCGGTCGCCGGCCCGCGTGACCTGCTGGTGGAAGTCAAAGCCATCTCGGTCAACCCGGTGGACACCAAGGTGCGCCAGAACGTCGCCCCGGAAAATGGCGCCGCCAAAGTCCTGGGCTGGGACGTGGCCGGTGTGGTCAAGGCCGTGGGCAGCGAAGTGAGCCTGTTCAAGGTCGGTGACAAGGTGTTCTACGCCGGCTCCCTGGTGCGCCCCGGCGGCAACAGCGAACTGCACACCGTAGACGAGCGCATTGTCGGCCATATGCCAAAAACCCTGGGTTTCGCCGATGCTGCAGCCCTGCCGCTGACCGCCATCACTGCCTGGGAATTACTCTTCGAACGCCTGCAAGTGCGCGAAGGCAAGGCCGATGAAGGCCAGAGCCTGCTGATCGTCGGTGCGTCCGGTGGTGTGGGATCGATCCTGACTCAACTGGCGAAACAACTCACCGGCCTGAAAGTTATCGGCACCGCCTCCCGCCCGGAAACCCAAGCGTGGGCCAAGGACCTGGGCGCCGACCTGGTGATCGACCACAGCAAACCCTTGAGCGAAGAGCTGAAAAACGCCGGCCATCCGCAGGTGAACTACGTCGCCAGCCTGACCCAGACCGACCAGCACCTGGACCAACTGGTGGAAGCGCTGATTCCCCAGGGCAAACTGGCGCTGATTGATGACCCCAAGGCGCTGGACGTGAGCAAACTCAAGCGCAAGAGCCTGTCGCTGCATTGGGAGTTCATGTACACCCGCTCGATGTTCGAGACCGCCGACATGATCGAGCAACACAACCTGCTCAACCGCGTGGCCGAACTGATCGACGCAGGTACCCTGAAAACCACGGTGGGCGAGCACTTTGGCGTGATCAACGCGGCCAACCTGCGCCGCGCCCACGAACTGCTGGAAAGCGGCAAGGCCAAGGGCAAAATCGTGCTGGAAGGGTTCTAACCAAACGATCTGTCAGTGTCGTCTGTTATTCACCTGAGTAATGGACGACACCGCTAGTCAGAGACTTGATCCTTGTCACATTTGTGGACGCATTCAGGTTTATATTGGCCGCCTTTGCCACGATTCTTTTACGCGAGGAAGTCAGCAATGAAGATCCTGATAAAAGCGTTAGCAAAATCCCACGGCAACAAATGGCAGGTTCGTCTCGACCAGAACGCCTTCACCTTCCGCAGTGAGGCCGAAGCCCGCGCGTTTGCCGACACCCTGCAAACCCGTATCCAGGCACCTCACCGATTCCCCGAAAGCCAGCAGCGTTCTGCTGGCTGACCTGCTCATTCCGCCGCTTGCAGTGCCCGTTGGCGCTGCAGGCGTCGGGTCAGCATCGCGAACGTCACGGCCAATACGCCACACAAGCTGATGACCATCGCCATCGGCATCGCCGTGCCGTCGTGCAACACCCCGACCAACGATGCCGCGCCGGCGGCCACACCAAACTGAATGCAACCGAGCAACGCCGACGCGCTGCCCGCCCGTGCGCCCTGCCCGCTCATGGCGCAGGCCGAAGTGTTGGGCAAAATGCAGCCCAGACTGGCGATGCAGATAAACAGCGGCACCAGCAGTGGCCACAAGGCGTCAGTGCGCAAAGCTGTAATGGCCAGCAACGACAGACCCGCCGCCAGGTACACCCACACGGTGCGCGACAACAGGAACGCCGGGCCGCGCGAGGCCAGCAGGCGCGCATTCACCTGTGCAACCAGGATAAAGCCGGCGGCGTTGGAGCCAAAGACCCAGCCATAGTGCTCGGCAGGCACGCCATAGAGTTTGATAAAGACGAAAGGCGAACCCGCGATGTAGGCAAACATGCCGGCAATCGAGATGCCACCGGTCAAGGCGTAGCCCAGGTACACCCGGTCCGACAGCAACCGGCCGTACTGGCGCAGGGCACCCGACAGGGGCTGACGCGGTTGATGGGCGGGAAAACTTTCCGGCAACCCGACTGCCACCGCGAGGGCCGCCATCACACTGAACGCCGTCAGCGCGATGAAGATCGACTGCCAGCCCCACACACCGACCATCACTCCACCCGCCAGCGGCGCAAGGATCGGCGCCAGCCCGGTGACCAGCATCAGTTGGGAAAACACCTTGGCCGAGCCCACCGCGTCGCATTTGTCACTCACCACCGCGCGGGAGATCACCATGCCCGCACAACCGCCCAGGGCCTGGACGAAGCGCGCGCCGATCAGCCATTCCAGCGAAGGTGCGTATGCACAGGCGAACGACGCCAGGGTAAACAGAGTGACGCCGCTGAGCAGCGGCCCACGCCGGCCAAAACGGTCCGCCAGCGGCCCATAGATCAACTGGCCGATCGCCAGGCCCGTGAAGTACACGGCCAAGGTCAGCTGAATATGTTTTTCGTCGGTGCCGAATGCCACGGCCATGGCCGGGAAACCCGGCAGGTAGAAGTCGATGGCCAACGGCGCGAACGCGCTCAAGGCCCCCAAAATCAGGATTATACGAAGGTTCATCAGGCACCCAGGTGAGTCGGCAGCCCAACAGTCTAGCCGGGCTCGGGTGCCTTGAACATTAAGTTAGCTCGCTAACTATCAGAAAGTCAGGCGAGTTTGACGCTGTAGCCTTCTTCGCTGATCAGGTTGATCACCTCCGCCGGGGACAGCAGGCTGCTTTCCACGCCGACTTCCTTTGCCGCGAGGTCGACCCGCACGCTGGCCGCCGGATCCTTATCCTGCACCGCCTGGGTGACCGAGCGAACGCAGTGGCCGCAGGTCATTCCTTCAACGCTGAACACTTGCATGACATGACTCCTTTGATGAGGTTGCCCGCAGTGTTGACCTTGCCACGATGGCAAGGTCAAGTTCTGAAAACATCGGCCGGGCTGGCATTCATTCGCGCCCTCGGCCAAGCTGCACCTATCCACGATGTGAACCTCGGAGAATTCGCCATGCGCTGGTCGTTTTTTGGCCTTGTCAGCCTGATGGGCTTGTTTGCCGCTGTGCCACCGGCCAGCGCGGATGAAGATTATGCGGTGCTGATCATTTCCCGGGAGCGCCTGGAAGTGCCGACCAACTGCGAGATTGGTTTGTATATTCAGGACCAGTTGGCCGGGCGGCTGTTCCAGGAGCAGGCCACGTCCTTCAACTTGCCGGCCGGGAATGTGTCACTGCGCCTGAAGTTACTGCCGGGGCAATCCCAGGGCTGCTTGCCGGGCATGCTCGCGCCGCCGGCGCAAAACATCACATTGAAGGCGGGCGACGTGCGCAAGTTGCGTATCGCGCAAGGGCCGGACGGCATGTATCTGAAGCCGGCGGCATTGGAATATTGAAACATTGATCTGAAGCCTTGACCTTCCCCACAGGTCAAGGTTGATCCTAGGGGCAATCTCTCCTGGAGTACTGCCCATGAACGGATCCACCACCTTCGACCTGCCCATCAGTGGCATGACCTGCGCCAGCTGCGCCGGGCGGGTTGAACGGGCACTGGGAAAAGTGCCCGGGGTGCAAAGCGTCAGCGTCAACCTGGCCAACGAACGCGCCCACATTGAAGTGCTCGGCCAAATGGACCCTGGCGTCCTGATCGCCGCCGTCGACAAGGCCGGCTACACCGCCACCCTGCCCCAAAGCGAAACCGCCACCCAAGCCAGCCAGGAACAACGGCTAAGCCATGAACGCTGGTCGCTGCTGCTGGCAATTTTGCTCGCTGCGCCGTTGGTGTTGCCGATGCTGGTGCAACCGTTCGGCCTGCACTGGATGTTGCCGGCCTGGGTCCAGTTCACCCTGGCCACCCCGGTGCAATTCATCTTCGGTGCGCGCTTCTATATCGCTGCCTGGAAAGCCGTGCGCGCCGGGGCCGGCAACATGGACCTGCTGGTGGCCATCGGTACCAGCGCCGGTTACGGCCTGAGTATCTATGAGTGGCTCACGGCAACCGCGGGCACAATGCCGCATCTTTACTTCGAAGCCTCAGCGGTGGTGATCGCCCTGGTGCTGCTGGGCAAATACCTGGAAAGCCGCGCCAAACGCCAGACCGCCAGCGCCATCCGCGCCCTGGAAGCCTTGCGCCCGGAGCGGGCGATTCAAGTGATCGATGGCCGCGAGCACGACGTCGCCATCACCGCCCTCAAGCTCAATGACCTGGTGCTGGTCAAACCCGGCGAACGCTTCCCTGTGGATGGCGAAGTGGTCGAAGGCCAAAGCCACGCCGACGAAGCATTGATCAGCGGTGAAAGCCTGCCAGTGCCAAAACAGCCCGGAGACGCCGTGACAGGCGGCGCGATCAACGGCGAAGGCCGACTGCTGGTGCGCACCCTGGCCCTTGGCGCAGAAAGCGTGCTGGCGCGGATCATCCGCCTGGTGGAAGACGCCCAGGCGGCCAAGGCACCCATCCAGAAACTGGTGGATAAAGTCAGCCAGGTGTTCGTGCCGGTGGTGCTGGTGCTGGCCCTGGCCACGCTGATCGGCTGGTGGTTGTATGGCGCTCCGCTGGAGGTCGCGCTGATCAATGCCGTCACCGTGTTGGTGATTGCCTGCCCTTGCGCCCTGGGCCTGGCCACCCCCACCGCCATCATGGCCGGTACCGGCGTCGCCGCCCGCCACGGGATTCTGATCAAGGACGCCGAAGCCCTGGAGCGTGCCCACGAAGTCAGCGCCGTGGTGTTCGACAAGACCGGCACCCTGACCTCCGGCGCACCAAAAATCGCGCACCTGGTTGCTGTCGATGGCAATGAAGCGGCACTGCTGCAACAGGCCGGCGCACTGCAACGCGGCAGTGAACACCCGTTAGCCAAGGCGGTGCTGGATGCTTGCGCCGAACGTGGCTTGAACGTGGCCGATGTCAGCGCCAGCCAGTCCCTGACCGGGCGTGGCATTGCCGGCACCCTCGACGGACGGCAGCTGGCGTTGGGCAACCGTCGCCTGCTGGACGAAACCGGCTTGAGCACCGGCGACCTCGCCGATTCGGCCAGCGCCTGGGAGGCCGAGGGCCGCACCCTGTCCTGGCTGATCGAGCAAGGCCCGCAGCCGCGCGTGCTGGGCCTGTTTGCCTTTGGCGACACCCTCAAACCGGGCGCCCTGCAAGCGATACAACAACTCAAGGCCCGGCAAATCAGCAGCCACCTGCTGACCGGCGATAACCGAGGCAGCGCCCGCGTGGTCGCCGAAGCCTTGGGCATCGACGACGTGCACGCCGAAGTGCTGCCCGCCGACAAGGCCGCCACCGTCGCCGAGCTGAAAAAGACCGGCGTGGTGGCGATGGTCGGCGACGGCATCAACGACGCGCCCGCCCTGGCCGCAGCCGATATCGGCATCGCCATGGGCGGCGGCACCGACGTGGCCATGCACGCGGCGGGCATTACCCTGATGCGCGGCGACCCACGGCTGGTGCCTGCCGCGCTGGAAATCAGCCGCAAGACCTACGCTAAAATTCGACAGAATCTGTTCTGGGCCTTTGTGTATAACTTGATCGGCATTCCGCTGGCCGCATTCGGCCTGCTTAACCCCGTCATGGCCGGCGCGGCCATGGCCCTGTCCAGCGTCAGCGTGGTGAGTAACGCGCTGCTGCTGAAAACCTGGAAACCCAAGGACCTGGAGGACGAGCGTCCATGAACATCGGCCAAGCAGCACGCCAAAGCGGCCTGAGCGCGAAGATGATTCGTTACTACGAGTCTATCGGTTTGTTGAAAGCGGCCCATCGCACCGACAGCGGCTACCGTATTTATGGCGCCGATGACCTGCACACCCTGGCGTTTATCAAGCGTTCGCGGGACCTGGGGTTTTCCCTGGAGGAAGTCGGCAAGCTGCTGACGCTGTGGCAGGACCGCGGGCGCGCGAGTGCCGACGTCAAGGCGCTGGCCCGCCAGCACATCGATGAGCTGAACCAGAAGATCCGCGAGTTGGGGCAACTGCGCGATACGTTGCAGGACCTGGTGGAACACTGCCAGGGTGACCACCGGCCGGATTGCCCGATCCTCAAGGAACTGGCGTCGGGCAGCTGTTGCGCCTGACGATTTAACTGACTGCACAAAAAACAAATGTGGGAGCGGGCTTGCTCGCGAAAGCGGTGGATCAGTCAACTGATGTATTGACTGACACTACGCATTCGCGAGCAAGCCCGCTCCCACCTTTGGATATCCACCAGCCGTTGGATCACTGCATCCAGGGCGGCGGTGGAGGCTCCTCCGAGGCTTTGCTCGGTGGCGCATCGTCTGCCGCGCGAATCGCCTGGCGACGCTCTTCATCGAGCCGCGCCGCTTCGATCTCGCGAATAACCCCGCCCACGTCAGCCAACTCTTCCGGCTCGTCGAACTCGCCGGTCAACACGCTGGCCGGGTGCAGGGTGCCGGCTTCGTACAGCGCCCACATCTCCTTGGCGTACTTGGTCTTCTTCAATTCCGGGGCAAAACGCCCGAAGTAGGAAGCCATGTTGCCCACATCCCGCTCCAGCATGCTGAACGCGTGATTGTTGCCTGCTGCATCCACCGCCTGAGGCAGGTCGATGATCACAGGGCCGGTCGGCGTCAGCAGCACGTTGAACTCGGAAAGGTCACCGTGCACCAGGCCGGTACACAACATCAGCACGATCTGGGTAATCAGGAAGGCGTGGTATTCGCGGGCCTGGTCCGGGTCCAGCGTCACGTCATTCAAACGTGGCGCAGCGTCACCGTATTCATCGGCCACCAGTTCCATCAGCAGCACGCCTTCGAGGAAGTCGTACGGCTTGGGCACGCGAACGCCCGCACCGGCCAGACGAAACAGCGCCGCTACCTCGGCGTTCTGCCAGGCGTCTTCGGTTTCTTTCTTGCCGAACTTGGAGCCCTTGGCCATGGCCCGGGCCTGACGGCTGTTACGGACCTTGCGGCCTTCCTGGTATTCGGACGCCTGACGAAAACTTCGTTTATTCGCCTCCTTGTAGACCTTGGCGCAACGTAACTCGTTGCCGCAGCGCACCACGTAAACAGCTGCTTCTTTACCACTCATGAGTGGGCGCAGCACCTCGTCGACCAGACCGTCCTCGATCAGGGGTTCAATGCGTTTAGGAGTCTTCATCAGCTTTTATTGTGGGTCCTTTATTACCAAACACGCGTATGGCACTCGTTATACGGCAATCCTCTCGCCGCGGGGAGAGGGTACCGACCTTTGACCGCTTAAGAATGCATCCAATATGCCAGATTAACCGGCGGCCCGATCATAGCCGAGATCAGCGCTCAATAATCGCCGTGACGCCCTGGCCCCCGGCGGCGCAGATCGAGATCAGGCCCCGGCCCTTGCCGGCGGCGTCCAGCAGCTTGGCCAGGTTGGCGACGATGCGCCCGCCGGTGGCTGCAAACGGATGGCCGGCGGCCAATGAACTGCCCTTGACGTTCAAGCGGCTGCGGTCGATGGAACCCAGCGGCGCGTCCAGCCCCAGGCGAGTCTTGCAGTATTCCGGGTCTTCCCAGGCCTTCAGCGTGCACAACACTTGGGCAGCGAACGCTTCGTGGATCTCGTAGTAATCGAAGTCCTGCAGTGTCAGACCATTCCTCGCCAGCAAACGTGGCACGGCATACACCGGCGCCATCAGCAGGCCTTCGGCGCCGTTGACAAAATCCACTGCCGCCGCTTCGCCATCACGCAGGTAAGCGAGGATCGGCAAACCCCTCTCCTGGGCCCAGGCTTCACTGCCCAGCAGCACCAACGAAGCACCGTCGGTCAGTGGCGTTGAATTGCCGGCGGTGAGGGTGCCCTTTTCGCTGCGCTCAAAAGCGGGTTTGAGGCTGGCGAGTTTTTCCAGGGTCAGGTCGGGGCGCAGGTTGTTGTCGCGGGTCAGGCCGAGAAAGGGCGTGAGCAAATCGTTTTGCCAGCCTTCGGCATAGGACGCCGCCATTTTCTGGTGGCTTTCCAGCGCCAACTGATCCTGCTCGGCGCGGGGAATCTGCCAGGTCTGCGCCATTAATTCGCAATGCTGGCCCATGGACAAACCGGTGCGCGGCTCGCCATTGCGCGGCAGTTCCGGCTTGAGGTGATGGGGACGAAGTTGTAACAGGACTTTTAATTTATCCGCCATGGATTTGCTGCGATTGGCTTGCAGCAGGATCTTGCGCAGGCCCTCGTTCACCCCGATCGGCGCGTCGGACGTGGTGTCGACGCCACCGGCGATCCCGCTTTCGATCTGCCCCAGCGCAATCTTGTTCGCCACCAGCAATGCCGCTTCGAGGCCGGTGCCGCAGGCCTGCTGAATATCGTAGGCCGGGGTCTGCGGCGACAGGCGCGAGCCCAGCACGCATTCGCGGGTCAGGTTGAAGTCCCGGGAATGCTTGAGCACCGCCCCGGCGGCCACCTCGCCAACGCGCAGGCCGTGCAGGTTGTAGCGTTCGATCAGGCCTTCCAGGGCGGCGGTCAACATCGCCTGGTTACTCGCCGTGGCATAAGGGCCGTTGGAGCGGGCGAAGGGGATGCGGTTACCGCCAATGATCGCTACCCGGCGCAATTGAGTCATGGAAAGCTCCCTGAAGGTTGTGGGGTGAGTCTTTGAGACTAGCCTAGGCTCAATCGAACGACTTTCACCTATTGATGGTCCACCGTTTGAACCCCAGCACTCGGAGAGCGTTCCATGTCTGACCGTTATATCGACTTCGCCAACTCCAGCCTCGGCCATCGCCTGGTCGCCGCCATTGGCCTGCCGTCGCCGGTACGCCTGGAACGCTGGCAGGCCGGCCGCCTGCGTCCGGTAGAGGGTGCGTTGCTGATCGGCGGCGGCCCGCTGGCGACAAAAATACTGCCGTTCGCCAACAAGCTGACCGACGCCATCTATAGCTACGGCAGCGAACCGTCGGCGGCCACCCCCTGGATTCCCGGCCACGGGCCCAAGCTAAAGGCCGTGGTGTTCGATGCCAGCCAACTGCAGCACACCGACCAACTCAAACAGCTGCGAGAATTCTTTCAGCCGCTGCTGAAAAATCTCGATCACAGCGCGCATCTGGTGATCCTGGGCCGCGCGCCGGAAAGCCTCAGCGACCCATTTGCCGCCAGTGCCCAGCGCGCCCTGGAAGGTTTCAGCCGGTCGCTGGCCAAAGAGCTGCGCAGCGGCGGCGTCCTGCAATTGCTGTACGTGGGCGACGGGGCCGAAGACCAGTTGGAAGGTGCGTTGCGGTTTTTCCTCTCGCCCAAAAGTGCCTACATCTCCGGCCAGGTGATTCGCCTGAACGCCTGCGCGACCCAGGTCGAAGATTGGACCCGCCCTCTCGCCGGGCGCAAGGCATTGGTAACCGGCGCCGCCCGTGGCATCGGCGCCTCGATCGCCGAAACCCTGGCCCGTGACGGTGCCGAAGTGGTCCTGCTGGACGTGCCACAAGCCAAGGCTGACCTCGATGCCCTGGCCGCGCGCCTGGGTGCCCGCAGCATCGCCCTGGATATCTGCGCCGAAGACGCCGCCACGCAGTTGATCGAACACCTGCCGGACGGCATCGACATCGTGGTGCACAACGCCGGCATCACCCGCGATAAAACCCTGGCCAACATGACGCCGGAATACTGGGACGCGGTATTGGCGGTCAACCTCAACGCGCCGCAAGTGCTGACCAAGGCGCTGCTGGACAGCGGCACCTTGCACGACAACGGCCGCGTGGTGCTGCTGGCGTCCATCAGCGGCATTGCCGGCAATCGCGGGCAAACCAATTACGCCGTGAGCAAAGCCGGGCTGATCGGCCTGGCCCAGGCCTGGGCGCCGCTGCTGGGCGAGCGCGGGATCAGCATCAACGCAGTGGCCCCGGGTTTTATCGAAACCCAGATGACCGCGCATATTCCCTTCGCCTTGCGTGAGGCCGGGCGCCGTATGAGTTCCCTGGGCCAGGGCGGCTTGCCCCAGGACGTCGCCGAAGCCGTGGCCTGGCTCGGCCAGCCGGGCTCCGGCGCAGTCAGCGGGCAGGCAGTGCGGGTGTGTGGGCAAAGTCTATTGGGAGCGTAAGCATGGAGTGGCACACCTTAGGCAGTACCCCGTTCCTGCCGCCGCTGTATTGGCGCGCGGCGCTCAAGCGCAAGATCACCGGCACCACGTTGCCCGAACAAGGGTTGCGCTGCCGGGTCAGCGTGAACGCCAACGATGTGGCGGCTTATCGCAAGGTCTGCGGGTTTGCCGACAGCCCGGTGTTGCCGGCGACCTATCCGCACATCCTCGCCTTCGGCCTGCAGATGCAATTGCTCACCGGCAAGGCATTTCCGTTCCCGCTGTTGGGGTTGATCCACCTGAGCAACCGTATCCGCATCCTGCGCCCGTTGGGCGGTGTGAGTGACCTTACGGTGGGCGTCTACGCGCAGAACTTGCAGCCCCACGCCAAGGGGGCAACGTTCGATATCGTCACCACGGTCGAGGATTCACTGGGGCTGCTGTGGGAAGCCGAAAGCCGGATGCTCTGTCGCGGCGTGAAGCTTGACGGCGTTGCAGCGGATCACAGCCTGCAAGCTCCCGCCAGCGTCAGTGAGTTGACCCGCTGGAAAGCCCCCGCCGATATCGGCCGCCGCTACGCTCGGGTGTCCGGCGACTACAACCCGATTCACTTGAGTGCCCTCACCGCCAGGTTGTTCGGCTTCCCCCAGGCGATCGCCCACGGGCTGTGGAACAAGGCACGCACACTGGCCGCCCTGAGTGAGCATTTGCCGGCGGCCAATATCGAGATAGACGTCGAGTTTAAAAAACCGGTGCGCTTGCCCAGTGAAGTCATCTTGTTGGCAAGTGCCGCCGGCTCCAGCGGTGAGTTGCAACTAAAAGGCGCCGGGGACATTGAGCATATGGTGGGGCGCTGGCGGCCGATCGCGTGATTAATTGTATATATACACCCTAAGTTATAGCGGGCTATCGATAGCCCGCTAAGTTTATTAACACCCTGATTTTAAAGACCTAGCCACTTTTAACCCTTCCCCCTATATACCCTTGGTATTAGTCGCTAAGCGGCCCAATCCTGCGTGTATATAAATCGTTAATACCAAGTTGAGCGTTGCGAGAAAAAGTACCCGGGACTGTTATAGCCATAACGGACGAATGTATCGCTGTCCCTAGAAACAGCGAACTTCGATAACAACAAAGGCTGTACCAGGTGCAAGGATCTCAATCATGAAAACTCAAGTCGTGTTGTGGAAAGCAAGTACCGCGCTGGCCCTGATTCTGGCAGTAAGCCTCGGAGGCTGCAGCAGCGGTGGTGGCGGTCATCACAGTAGCGTCGCAGCTTCGTCTCCGGATGCTGGTGGCGGAACAGGTGGTGGAACTGGCGGTGGTACCGGCGGTGGTACCGGCGGCGGCACAGATGGTGGTGGTACTGGCGGAGGCACGGGTGGCGGTACCGGTGGTGGCACTGGCGGCGGCACCGGTGGAGGTACAGGTGGTGGTACCGGTGGAGGCACAGGCGGCGGCACAGGTGGTGGTACCGGTGGAGGCACAGGCGGCGGTACCGGTGGCGGCACCGGTTCGACCACGCCTCTGGTCACTGGCCAGGTAGTGGGCGCCGTCGGCGGTGTCGTCGGTAATGTCGGCACCGCAGTGGGTGACCTGGGTACAACCCTGACCACCATCCCGATTGTAGGCACGACCGCTGGCGGGCTGGTCACCGCGACGGGCACTGCCGTCAACAGCATCGGCAGCGGCCTGACCAACGGGCTGGGAACATTGGGCACCAATAGCAATGCCTTGGGCACCACCGTTGCCGGTGTGGCTGATGGCGTTGCCGAC
Source organism: Pseudomonas sp. 1912-s (assembly GCF_029269205.1). Taxonomy (NCBI): domain Bacteria; kingdom Pseudomonadati; phylum Pseudomonadota; class Gammaproteobacteria; order Pseudomonadales; family Pseudomonadaceae; genus Pseudomonas; species Pseudomonas sp. 1912-s. The sequence goes on from NZ_JARIXR010000011.1 coordinate 27,074, forward strand.
CTGGGCACCGGCGTGTCCAACACCGGCAAAACCCTGGGCACCACACTGGGCGGCATTCCTGTCGTCGGCGGTTTAACCGGCGGCGTGGGCGGTGCGGCAGGTGGCCTGGTCGATAAGGTCGGCCAAACCGTGACCATGCTCGGCGACACCTTGAGCACGGCCAGCACCACCGGGCCACTGGGCAACGTGACCAATACCGTCGGCAAGAGCGTGCTGGTCCCTGTCGTCTCCCTGCTGGAAAACACCACCGGCAACCTCGGGAATAAAACCGGCCTGGGCAACCCGGTCGGTGGCGTACTGGATAAAGTCGGCTCCACTGTCACCGGCCTTGGCGGCCAGGTGGCCAGTGCCGGCGGCGCAGGCAACCCCCTCGGGACCATCGTGGGCGGCGTGTTGACAGGCGTTGGCACCACCCTTGATAAGTCGAGCGGCTACGTCAATCCAGCCACCACAACCCCGCAATCGGGCCTGCCTGAACTCGTCGGCGGTCTGGTCGCCAACGTTGGCAACGGCTTGAATATCGGTAATACCAACGGCACTGTCAGTGCAGCAGGCATCACCGGCGGCGCTGTGGGTAACACTGTCGCGTCTCTCGGTACGCTGATTGGCGGCAACGGCGTGGCCAACACAGGCGCCACGGCTCCGGTCGCCGGCCTGGCAACGAATGTCGGCGCAGCCCTGAACCCAGTGACGTCGGGCGTTGCCGGCCTGACTCAAAACATCGGCACCAGCACCGGTATCGGCGCCCCTGTCAACGGTCTGGTCACTCAGGTCGGTGGCGCAGTCAGCGGCCTGGGTGCCAACCTGACAGCCGCCAATGCCAACCCGGTCACTAACGCCTTGGGCGGTACCCTGAATGCCGTAGGCGGCACTGTCGGCTCGGTGGGCGGCTTGGTCACCGGTGGCACCAGCGGTAGCGGTGGCGGCCTGCTCGGTGGTTTGAATGTGGGTGCCAGCGCTTCTGCCGGCGGCACTGCAAACGCAAACACAGGCGGTGGTCTGGGAGGCTTGCTCGGCGGGCTGACCGGTAAAAAATAGAATTGCACCTGGCCATTAGACGGCCTCCCCTCCAGCGCCTACGCTTGGTTGAGACGAGAGATTCCAATGAGTCTCTCGTCTTTTTTATTGGCCAGTGAAAGGCCCTCCCGAACCGTGCCCCAGAACCCGGCGGGAATCCGCGAAACGCTGCTGCAGTTTGACCATGGAGTGTCCTATGCGCGCCTTGACACCGTTGTTTCTGCTCACCCTCATTGCCTCCAGTGTCCACGCCGAGACCCTGCCCAGTTTTCTCAACAGCAACGACACCATTCGCAACCTGCCGGTGCCCAACCTCCCCGCCGACGCCTATCGCCCGGTCACACCCCAGACCCAGTTGCCCGAGCCGGCGGCGGCCCAGGGCCAGCCGTTGTTGATGGACACCAAAGTGACCATCCGCAAGCTGCAAATCGACGGAGGTACGATCTATCCGCTCCAGGACGTGGCGAAGGTTTTCGAGCCGCTGATTGGCCATGAAACCACCGTCGCACAATTGATCGAAGCCACCCGCGGCATCACCCGCCGCTACCAGCAGGACGGCTACCTGTTGTCCTACGCCTACTTGCCCGACCAGCGCTTCGAAAACGGCCTGGTGCACGTGATCCTGGTGGAGGGCTACATCAAGGACTACAACGTGCAGGGCGACATCGGTTCAGTCTCGGCCTACGTCGATAAGCTGGCTGCCAAGCTGCTGGCCGAACGCCCGCTGACCCGCAAGACCTTCGAACGCTACACCACGTTGATGGGCCGTATTCCGGGGGTGACGCTGCAGGCGCAAGTACCGCCGCCGGGCACCACCGATGGCGGCACGCGCATGCAGATCCAGGCCTCGCGCAAACCCTTCACCAGCAGCATGAGCATGACGGACGACAGCCGGGGCGGCCTGCAAGCCCTGATCACCGGCACCAGCAATTCCCAGACCTCCATGGGCGAGCAGTTGAGCGTCAGCGGCCTGTTCCCGCCCGGCGAGGACAAGGAGCACTACTACCGCCTGGGCTACAGCCAGTTCGTGAACGCCGAGGGTACCCAACTGGTGGTCAACGCCGAGCGCTACCGCGCCGACCCGCGCAGCAATGTGCAACTGGATGGCGGTTTTGAACTCAAGCCCCACCAAGAGATTGACCGTTACTCCGTCGGCCTCAGCCATCCGCTGATCGCCTCCCCCACCGAGTCGTTGACCCTGGGCACGCGGTTGTATGCCGTGGACCAGACGACCCGTTATAAACTGGTGGGTTTCCCCCAACGTTTCGACCTGGAAACCAACCTGCGCGCCCTGGCGTTTGAAGGTGACTGGCGCAAGTCCGACACGCGCCAACTGCGCATCCTCAGCGCCGGCCTGTACCAGGGCATCGACGGCCTGGGCGCCAAGACCCGCAGCGACTTCGAGGGCATAAAGCCCGACATCGACTTCTTCCGCCTGCGCGTCTCGGGCGTACAAAGCGACAAGTTCTTCGACAACTGGCAAGGCGTGGCATCGGCGGCCTTTTACTGGAGCGACGACACCTTGCCCGACAGCGAACGCGCGACGTTCGGCGGGCAGAATTTCGGGCGCGGTTACCCGGATGACCAGGGGTCGGGCGACAAGGGTTGGGGCGTGGCGTATGAGGTCAACTACAGCTTCAACCGCAGCGGCGAGTGGGTAAAAATCCTGCAGCCCTACGTGGTACTGGACAAGGCCAAGACCTGGTTCAACGAGTTGCCCGTCAAGGGCAACAACATGTCATCGGCGGCCGTGGGCCTGCGCTTCGGCGATAACAAGTACTACAACATCGCATTGGAAGCGGCCAAGCCAATGTCAGACATTGCCCTGGACAGCTTCAATCGGCGGCCGCGGTATACGTTGAGTTTCAGCTACCAACTCTGAACCCTGCTGCAGGAGCGAGCTTGCTCGCGCCTACATCAGTCTGATTTTGGGGATGGGGAAAAGGTTGTTGAGGGTGTCGATCAACCGCACCAGGTAGATCGGCTTGCGAAACAGGTCCAGCACCTGCAAGCGCAGCATGTCACTGACATCGTCCATCTCGGCATGGCCAGACATGACGATCACCGGCAGGTGCTGACGCGAGGTGTGTTCACGCAGGCGCTTGATCAAGGAGATACCGCTTTCCTCGGGCATGCGCAGGTCGGTGATCACCAGGGCAATATCGGGATGCAGGGTCAACTCCTGCAACGCGAAGGTCACCGAGGTGGCGGTAAAACAGACAAAGCCCTCATTCTCCAGCGACTCGGCCAGTTCAATGAGGGCGTCCTCTTCGTCATCCACCAAAAGGATTTGTTGCCGGGGAGACAAAGAGGAATTCATGGAGAAATGCCTGATGCGCAATAGATCATTCAGCGGAACCTGCACGTGTTTGCGTGAGTACCCGCGTCAAGTATGAATGGCGGCCTGTATCGAAGTGAAGACGTTTGTCACCGCAGTCTTGATGGGCGTAATAAAGGCAGCCAGCGCCACAGCAACCATCGCCGCAACCAGCGCGTACTCAATACCCGACGCTCCCTCTCTGGAGTAGAAAAAAATCTGGACTTTGATGAAACCCATGCGAATAAGATCAAGGAACATAATGACTTCTCCTTTGCGCCCATGGCGCTGGTACCGCGGCATCACAAAATGATTCCGGTGTGCCACTAGAGCATTGTCAACAAACCCCATACCAACAACTGTAAGAACTGATTAATCACAAAGTATTAGTCGGCCCGCTGGCGCCAAAAATCCAACTTTTCCAGAGAATCCGGAGATATTTTTTGCCCGGTAATGGCATTTTGTCCTAGCTGAACTACCTTCAAATAGCGAAATAGTTAGATGTTGGAAGCGATTCGAATACGCAGGTATTAGTAGGAAAGAGCAGTGGATGCAGCAGGAAAAGGAGAGCCTTCATGAACAGTCGCATTAGCTTGATCCTCGCCGGACTGCTATTGGTGGGTGCGCTGATTGCAGGCTACTGGGGCCTGGTACTCAGCCGCCCTGCCCCTGTCGCACCGCCCGTGACCCCATCACCTGAAGTGGTGCAACCCGTCGCCGAAGACCAGACACGCCAACCCGTGGTGGTCCTGGCCCACGATGTTGCACCCTTTGTTGCCCTCACTGCCGCCGACCTGACCCTGGAAAGATTGCGCACGGTCCCCGCCGGCAGCCTGACCAGCCTCGACCAGGCCGTGGGCAAGGTCCCTTGGCGGCCGCTGTCGGCCGGTACCTGGCTGACCGAGGAGAGCTTCAACTCCGGCGGCACCCTGGCGCGGATGATCCGCCCCAACGAGCGCGCCCTGGCCGTCGCCGTGGATGAAGTGATCGGTGCCAGCGGGCAACTGGCCCCGGGGGACTATGTGGACGTCCTGCTCTTCCTGCGCCAGGAAGCCAGCAACCCGCAGCAGTCGGCACAAGTGGTGGTGCCCGCCTTGCGCCTGCTGGGCGTCGGCGACCAATTGGGGCTGACCAACGATGGCAAGCCCGGCTCTGTACCACCGACCACCCCGGACGAAAAACTCAAGGCACAGCAGAGTCGCGCCAGCGCACGAACGGTACTCCTCGCCGTGCCGGAGGAACTGCTGAGCCGGCTGATGCTCGCGGCCCAATCCGGCGTGCTGCGCCTGGCCGTACGCAGTGCCGACGAACAACTGCTGAGCCAATACTGGGCCGGTGAAACGGAGTCCGCGATCAACCTGGAAAACGCCAAGCGCGATCTCTACCAGTTCAACCAACTGTCCTTCAGCCAGGCTCCCGCCAACAGCTACGGCCCGGCCACGGCCAATGGTGCTTCAAAACGCTCGGGGGTCGAGGTGATACGCGGCAACCAGGTGACTCAACAAACGCCCTGAAAGCGCTAAGGATGCCTTGAATGAGCAGTCGTTCCGGTTGGTTTTTTTCACGAGTATTCGGGGCTCTTTTCACCCTGAGCCTGCCCGTCGGGGCGGCACTGGCAGCGTCAGGCAACTGCGCTGGCCTGGGCCAGCTTCCGGCGGTGCTGCAGGTGGGCGAAGGCACTCAACAGGCCATTCAATCGCCGGTGCCGATTACGCGGCTGGCCATTGGCGATCCGAAAGTGGCCGATGTGCAGGTCAATGGCAACCAGGCATTCCTGCTCACCGGCATCGCCTCTGGCACCACCAGCCTGATGGTCTGGACGGCCTGTTCCAGCAGCCCGCGCCAGAGCATGGTGTTTGTTCAAGGCAAGGCCACCTCGGCCCTGACCAGCCTGGCCCTGTCGCCGTCCGATGACCCGACGCTGCCCAGCCAGGTGCAAACCGACATTCGCTTTGTGGAAGTGAGCCGTACCAAGCTCAAGGAGGCCAGTACCTCGATCTTTGGCCGGGGCGGCAACTTTCTGTTTGGCGCCCCCAACAACGTCTCCAACGCAGCGGCCACGGGATTTCGCGGGCTCCCGGTGAACAACGACACCTTCAACATCGGCTTTGGCGGCGGGCGTGTCTCGGCCATGATCAACGCCCTGGAAAGCAGCGGTTTTGCCTACACCCTCGCCCGCCCGAGCCTGGTGGCGCTCAGTGGGCAAAGTGCGACCTTCCTCGCCGGTGGCGAAGTACCGATCCCGGTGCCCAGCAGCGGCAGTAACACCATTTCCATCGAGTACAAGGAGTTCGGTATCCGCCTGACCCTGACCCCGACCGTCATCGACCATGGGCGAATTTCCCTGAAAGTCGCGCCTGAGGTCAGTGAGCTGGACTACAGCAACGCGGTCACCATCCAGGGTATCTCGGTGCCCGCGCTGACGATCCGTCGCACCGACACCAGCATCTCCCTGGCCGACGGTGAAAGCTTCGTGATCAGCGGCCTGATCAGCACCAACAACACCTCCAGCGTCAGCAAGTTTCCGGGCCTGGGCGACATTCCGATCCTGGGTGCGTTCTTTCGCGACTCCAGCGTCAGCCGTCAGGAAAAAGAGTTGCTGATGATTGTTACCCCGCACCTCGTTCAGCCGCTGGCCGCCAACGCTCAACTGCCCTCGTTGCCTGGGGAAAAACTGCGCAATTACGACCCTAACTGGTACCGCCTGTATTTCCTCGAAAACGGCAATTTCGACCGCCGCAGTGGACTGTCCGAATGAGCGAGAGCCTGAGCCAGACGTTTTTGGCAATTACCCGCAACACCACGGATCTGGAATGGCTCCAGGGTGCACTCGCGCCTCTGGGCCAAGTGGTCAGCGCCGGCGCCGGCAGCCTCGACGAACTGTTGGCGCTGGTGGACGTGACATTCGCTAACCTGGTGTTTATCGGCCTGGACCGTGAACACGTGACCACCCAGTGCGCCCTGATCGAAGGCGCGCTGGAAGCCAAGCCCATGCTTGCCATCGTGGCCTTGGGCGATGGCATGGACAACCAGCTGGTGTTGAATGCAATGCGCGCCGGCGCGCGGGATTTCGTGGCCTATGGCTCACGCTCCAGTGAAGTCGCCGGCCTGGTTCGCCGCCTGAGTAAACGCTTGCCGGCGGTTACCCCCAACGCCCATCTGGGCGGGCTGACCGTGCTCTACGGCACCCAGGGCAATGCCGACGGCGCGCTGATCGCCAGCCACCTGGCGCTGGTGGTGCAAAAAAGCGGGCAACAAACGTTGTTGCTCGACCTCGGCCTGCCGCTCGCGGACAGCCTGGCGCTGCTGGGGCTGGAAAGCTCATTTCATTTCGGCGATGCCCTGCGCCACTTGCGGCGCCTGGACTCAACGCTGATCAACAGCGCGTTCACCTCGGCCGAAGCCGGCCTGCGCATCCTCGCCTACCACAACAATGACGAGCCCCTGGAGCGTACCAGTGCGGCCGAGCTGTACATGTTGCTCAGCGCCCTGCGCCAGCACTTCCAGCACATTGTGGTGAACCTGACCGGGCAGCCCGACAGTGAAGCCCTGCGCACCTTTGTCAGCCATTGCGACAAGCTGCTGTGGTGCACCGACCAAAGCGTGCCGGACTGCCGCCGTAACCTGGCGGTGCTCAACCTGTGGCGCGAAAAAGGCATGAAACTGGAGCATGCCCGCCTGTTGGTAGACCGCTATCTGAAAGGCGCCGCCCCGGACTCGGAAGCGCTGGGCAAAAGCTTCGGGCTGGAAGTGATCGCCGTATTGCCCTGGAGCCCGGAGGTGCGCCTGAGTGCGAAAAACCAGGCCCAGACCCTGTTCTCCCTGGCGCCTCGGGAAGGCCTGACGCAAGCGTTGCGCGCCTTGGGCGAGCGCCTGGCAAAACGCTCCGAAGGCCTGGAAAAACCTTCCACCAACTGGCTTAACCGCCTGCTGAGGACCAAATGAGCGGCGAGAAGCTGTTTGGTGTTCCCCCGCGCGGCAGCGTCGGCAACACCGATCACGACGGCCTGAAACTGGTGCTGCATCGCTACATCATCGATGCCATCGAAGAGTCGGGGAAAAACCTGCTGGAAGGCACCCGCCAGTCCCTGGCGCAATTTGTGATCGACAAGGTCGCCGAATACATCACGCGGATGCACCTGGCGATTTCCCGCTATGAGATGGAACGCCTGGCCGAAGAGATCGTCGATGAGCTGACCGGTTTTGGCCCGCTGGAAGTGCTGCTGCGCGATCCGACCGTCACCGAGATTCTGGTCAACGGCCCGCATCGGGTGTTCGTCGAGCGCGACGGCCTGCTGCAGCAGAGTGATTTGCGCTTCATTGACGACCACCATGTGGAGCGGGTCATGCAGCGCATCCTCGCGCCCCTGGGACGGCGGCTGGATGAGTCGTCGCCAATGGTCGATGCGCGCCTGCCCGATGGCAGCCGGGTCAATGCGATCATCCCGCCGATTGCCCTCGACGGGCCCTGCCTGTCGATTCGGAAGTTTCGCAAGGACATGCTCAAAAGCAGCGACCTGGTGGCCATGCAAACCATCGACCAGGCGATTTTCGAGTTCTTCCAGGACGCCGTCGGCAAACGCTGCAATATCCTGATCAGCGGCGGTACCGGCACCGGTAAAACCACACTGCTGAACATTCTCAGCCAGTTGATCAACCCTCGCGAACGCCTGGTCACCATTGAAGACGTGGCCGAGTTGCAACTGGGCCACCCCCACGTCGTGCGCCTGGAAACCCGCCCGCCCAATGCCGAGGGGCATGGCGAGGTGAAAGCCAGTGACTTGATCCGCAACGCCCTGCGGATGCGGCCCGACCGGATCATCCTCGGCGAGATACGGGGCGTGGAAGTCATCGATGTGTTGACCGCCATGAACACCGGCCACGACGGTTCGATGAGTACCGTGCACGCCAACAACGCCCAGGACGCCCTGCTGCGCCTGGAAACCCTGGTGGGCCTGACCGGCCGGGTCGTGGCGGAAAAAACCCTGCGGCAAATGATCTGTGCGGCGCTGGATGTAGTGATCCAGCTGACGCGCCTGCCCGACGGCCGCCGCTGCGTCAGCGAGGTGGTGGAAGTGGTGGGCATACGCGAGGACGTGTACGTCACCAACACCCTGTTCCGCCACGACAAGCGCACCGGCTTCGGCTTCCTGCGGGAAGCCGTCAATCCTGCGGGCGACAAGTTGCGCCACGAAGGCCACCTGCCGGTGTAGGAGGCAACCCGATGATCGGTCCGATGCTGCTCGCCCTGCTTGCCCTGGTCCTTCTGGTGCTCGGCGTGGGCCTGATGCGCAACGGTTTGCGCAAGGCCCAGACCGACCGGGTGTTGGAACGCCTGGCCGAAGGGCAGCCTCAGTCCATGAAAGACAACGCGGTAGCCACCAGCCTGGAACGCACCTTTATCCGTGCAGGCCTTGGCAGGCCGACCGAACGCCTGGGCCTGTGGCTGACCCTGTGGGCCGTTGCCGCCCTGCTGGGAGGGCTCCTGGGCCAGTGGATAGGCCTGTTCGTGATGGTGGTGGCACCGCCCTTGGCGTTACGCCTGTACATCGCCGTACGCTACCGGCGCCGGCTGCGCCGAATGATCGAGCAATTGCCGCAGTTGCTCGACCACGCCGTACGCAGCCTCAAATCCGGACGTACCCTGGCGGATGCGATCCTGAGCGGCATCGATGCCAGCGACGACCCGCTGAAAAAATCCATGGGCCGTATCAAGCGCAATGTGCAACTGGGTGTCAGCCTGCCCGACGCGGCTCAAGACTATGCCGAGTTTTATGAACAGGATGAACTGCGCCTGTTTGCCCTGGGCCTCAAGGTCAACCATCGCTACGGAGGCAATGCCAGTGAGCTGCTGGAAAACCTTATCAAGATGATTCGCGAGCGCGACCAGGGCGCACGGCAATTACGCGCCATGACGGGTGAAACCCGGGTGACCGCGCTGGTACTCGCGGTGCTGCCGGTGAGTGTCGCGGGCTACTTCCTGATCGTTAACCCGGTGTACCTGATGGCCATGTGGGATGACCACAGTGGCCAACGCCTGATGCTCGGTGCATTCGCCTTGCAAATCACCGGCTGCGTGGCGCTGTGGCGCATGTTGCGGAGTATTTGAGATGGCGATACTGATCAGTGCCGTATTGTTTCTTGCCGCGCTATCGCTACTGCTGGCCAATATCCTGAGCAGTCGTCGTCAACAACGCCTGGTCACCCAACGGCTGCAAGGCGAGCCAGGCCGCAACGACAAGATGAGTGAGTGGTTGCACCAGTTGGGCAGTACTCGAATCGGCCAGCGCACCGTCAGCCTCGACAACGAAACCCAAACCCTGCTCAATCGCATGGGCTGGAGAAAGGCCAGCCAGCGTTCGATGTTCGCTGCCTGTCAAATCGGGTCGCCGATACTTCTGCTGGGCCTGACCGCGCTGGCACTGGAGCTGTTTTTTCCCGACATGGAGCATGGTTCTGTGATCGCCTTGCTGGGCCTGATCATCGGTTACCTGCTGCCCAAGCGAATCCTGGTTGCACTCGCCAAAAAGCGCCAGGAACGCATCGCCCGGGAAGTGTCGACCTTCATTCCCCTGGTGCGCATCCTGTTTGAGTCCGGCATGGCCGTAGAGCAGGCGCTTCGGGTCATGGCCTACGACGCACAGAAACTGTTGCCGGTGCTGACCGCCGAACTGCGCCTGGTGCTGGCGCGCGTCGATTCCGGGCTGGAGTTGGGTGAAGAGTTGAACAAGACCAGCCAGCTACTGGCCGTCGATGAACTCACCGACACCTGCCTGATCCTTCAGCAGCTTCTGCATCAGGGCGGTGGTGCGATGAAGTCGCTGCAATCGCTCAAGCAACTGCTGGATGACCGGCGCCTGACCCGCTTGCAGGAATACATTTCCAAGATGTCCGCGAAGATGTCCGTGGTGATGATGCTGTTCCTGTTTCCCGCATTACTGATCGTATTGGCCGGCCCTGGCTTTATCGCCATCGCCAAAGCCTTCACGCCTTGAGAGGACATGCAATGAAGACCGTGATGATCGCCTGCAGCCTGTTGTTACTCGGTGGTTGTGCCAGTAACGGACAGCTGCCATGGGCGGGTTTCAGCGCTCAGGGCAGTTGTGCCAAGCCCAATTCCAATCAGGAGTTGTCGTTGAACCTGGCCGACGACATGGCCAACGAGGGCAAGCTGCACGCCAGCCTGGCCAACCTGCAAAACTTGCCGGACAACCTGCCCCAGGTACGCCAGCGTCAGGCCAAGGTGTACCGCCTGCTGGGGCGCAGCGAAGCCGAACCGTTGTACCGTAGCCTGCTCGGCACCTGCCTGGCCGCCGAAGGCGAGCACGGCCTGGGCCAACTGGCCGCCGCCCGGGGTGACAACGGCCAAGCCATGGCGCACTTGCAACGCGCGGCCAGGATGTCGCCCACCGACGAGAAAATCCGCAATGACCTGGGCGTCGTGTACCTCAATCAACGGCGCGTGGAAGACGCACGCTTCGAATTCCTCACGGCCATGGAGCTCAAGCAAAGCGATCAACTGGCGGCGATCAATCTGGTCACGCTGATGATCTATCAGGACAACTGGGAGCAAGCCGCACAAGTGGCCAGCCGCATGGGCCTGAGCCCCGAACAAGTGACACAGGCCCAAGCCCGGGCGCAGCAACTGAAAGCCCCAGTATCCATGGCGACAGCGCCAAAAGATCAGGTCGCCGCCGCCAGCGACGCGGCGCAGGCGCCGGTCAAATAGATCCAAGAAGGGAGTACCCACGATGAAACTCACACTGCTCGCCACGCTGTTGTTAGCCGGCCTGCCAATAACGGCTCTGGCGATTGAACCCGGGCCTTCTTCGCCACAACAAAAACAGACCGAGGGCTGGCTGCAGTTGCAGGTCAGCGGCGAACGGGCCTCCGCCAACGTGCAAAAGGCCACGCCCGCTGAGCGCGACCAGGCCACGCAACGTTGGCTGGACAGTTACAAACACTCTATTCCCGAGTACTACGACCAGAAACAGGGTGGCGCCGCTCCCGGCGGCGGCAGCAACTAGTGGGCAGTGACGCGCTGGCGTGCCGCCGAGTTACTCGGCGATAACGCCAGCGCCAGCTGGGTGCGGTTGTGCATATGGGTCAGGCGCAGCACCTGGGACACGTAGAGTTTCACCGTGTTTTCGGTGATACCCAGCTCACAGGCGATTTGATAGTTGGTCTGGCCCTTGCCTACCAGCCTGGCGACATCCAGCTGGCGTGGAGACAGCTGATTGAAGATCGCCGGTATTTCAACGCGGTCAGCGTCGCTGACGTCGCCGTCGGCTTCTGTCGACAAGCTGGATTGCGGGCTGCTGCGCACCTTGTCGAGGTCATGATAAAGATCGTCGATGGACGCCGAGAGAAACTGCAGCTTCTGGTTCAGATGCCCCAGGTCGAGGTTTTTCTGCCGGTCTTGCAACGCCACGACCTGGCGCTGCAACCCTTCGAGCAGCTCGCCGAGGTTGATCGGCTTCTGGTAGTAATCGGCAATCCCGGCACGCAGGGCCTTGATCACGTCCTGCTTGTCTGCACGCCCCGTCAACATGATGGCCTCAAACACCCGCTGCTTGCCGGCCAAGCGTTGCAGGGCCTGGACCAGCTCGATCCCGTCCATCTCCGGCATATGCAGATCGCACAGCACCAGACCGATTTCGGCATCGTCGCGAAAGCGCTCGATGGCCTGCTGGCTGGAGTGGCAAGGGACGCAGCGGTAACCGCTGCTTTCAAGAAATTCGCAAAGCTCTTCCACGATCAGGGGCTGATCATCGACAACGAGCACTTTCACTTCAGAGGTAAGCTTGTTCACGCGCTACTCCATGCCTGGGCAAGCCAAAGACCGACCGATCCATTCCGACCACTTTCCTATACAACCTACCCATAAACGTAGACGTACTTTCCTACTATGTACATAGCGATAGCCTACGTGGCGACTAATGGGATCCAAAGCCAGGCCAGGCAAAAACCGATCAGTAAAAACGGCACGAACGGCTGCTTGGTCGGGCGTGCCGGATCAAGGTATTGCAAAGTATTCCTAAGCCCTTGATTCATCAGCGGCCACAGCCTGGGGGCCAGCAGCAGCCACGCCGCGCTGGCAAGGCCGGCACCGATAAACGTGCCCAGTACGTAGAAGGAGTTGGTCGCCAGCCCCAATGCCACGATCAATTTCACGTCACCGGCGCCAAGACGGCCCAGTGCGTAACCGGGCACAGTGAACAGCAGGGCCAGGACAAACGCCAAGCCGCCCTCGGCAGCGGGTGCGCCGAGCCAGGTGGTGCCAGTCCAAAGGAGGTAAACCAGCGCCAGCAGGCCCGCGACGAGGGTCAAGCGGTTGGAGATCTCACGTCGACGGATATCTTGCACAGCGCACAGCGCCAGCCAAACAAGTAGGACGAGGCTTTGAATCACGTAAAAAAAATCCCTTTTTGCTGAATGATTCTATGCTGATATCAGGTAGTTGTAGTCAGGGTAGACGAGTCATGAAAAAAGGCCTCCCTAGAAAGCAAAAAGGTGCCGCCGCGCTGGAGTTCGCGATGGTCTTCATGATTTTTTTTGCCGTATTTTATGGCTTGGTCAGCTATAGCCTGCCGTTGCTGCTGATGCAGTCCTTTACCCAGGCCGCCGCCGAAGGCGTAAGGCGTAGCGTCGCGCTGGACCCAGCCACGGCAAACTACCCAACGGCCCTGCCCAACCAGGCCGTCGCGGCAGCCCAGGCGCAACTGTCTTGGCTCCCTCCCCAGTTCAAATTCCTTCCCACGTACGTCACGGCAACCTACACCCCGGCGGGGCTGTTGACGGTGAACATCAACTACCCGACGTCCAGCCTCCAAAGTGTGTTGCCGTTCCTGGTGTTGCCGGGCTTTGGTACCGTCCCCGCGCTGCCTCCCACGCTTTCCGCCCAATCGAGCATGCAGTTTTGACCTCAGGGGACAAACTGTTCGGCCGCCTGCTCGGACGCAGCAATCACCTGGCCACCGACGCGCCGACAGCGATGCCAGGCAGCGCCGCGTTGCTGTTCTACCTGGATGCTCAGGGTCGGGTGGTGGACGTCCGTGGCTCGCTGCGTCACCGGCTGGAACAGCCCGCCGCACAACAGCCACAGCCAACACCGCTGCTCGACTACCTCACGCCGATGAGCAGCCTGGCGATCGAAGGCGCGCCCGGCGACTGGCAAGGGCAAAGCCTGGACCTGGACTTCAAGGGGCTTGCCGGGCAAACCCTGCATACCCGCGGCTGGGTTCAGCCCGACGGCAAAGGTTGGCTGCTGCAACTGCTGGACATTGGCGACCTGATTGCCCAGCGCCAACTCACTCAGGTGCGCGAACACCAGCAGCGCGTGAGCGATCAGATCAGCGAGCAACTGCGGGTATGCAGCCTGACGCGCCTGCCCGAGGTACTGCACGACACACTCCAGAGCCTTTCCCAGCACTGGCGTATCCCCTGCGTCGCGATCGCCTTGCTGGATGAGCAGGGCCAGGAATGGCGCATCCAGGGCTGCTACACCGCCCACGACGCTCCGGCGCTCTGGAGCAACGGCCAGGCCTTGGGCTCCAGTCTCGACAGCCTGGGCGGTACGGCGCCGATGAGCCTGGAGGTGCACCGTGGCCACAGCGACCACCCGCGCCTGCAAGGCCTGTTTGGCAATGCCGATGGTTTTCTGGTGCCTTACCGGGACGGCAACGGCGTAGGCGCATGGCTGCTGTGCGGTTTCTATAGCCGCCAGGAACACACCAGCGACCGTGACTGGTTGCAACTGACCGCCGCCCTCGCCATGCCGTTGCTCAGCCGCCTGCGCGAACAGCGCCATCAGCAGCAGCTGGATCGCGTCGACGCGCTGCAGGGCCTGCTCGGTACCGGCTGGTGGGAGCTGCCTCCCCACAGTGAGGACATTGAACTCGCCCCGCAGTTGCTGCACACCCTCAGCCAGGGTGAGACCACCACACGGCTGTCGCTGCCGATGTGGCTCAACCTGATTCACCCTGCCGACCGCGAAGAACTCGCCAGCCGCCTGCAAGACCTCAAGCACCTGGGCAAGCCACTCTCCACCAGCGTTCGCCTGCAACGCAGCGACCCGGCGCAAAACCCCATCTGGTACCGCGTGCAAGGGCAAGCGCTGGGGGCGGGCGAGCAGCGTCGGCTGGTGGGTTTCATGCTCGACATCAGCGACATCAAAAACCAGCAACAACAGGCCGCCGCCGCCCACGCCCGCCTGGATAACCTGATCGCCAGTTCCCCGGCCGTGATCTACGTGCAGCGCTACGTCGAGGGCACGCTGCAACCGGTGTTCTTCAGTGACAGCCTGCTGCCGCTGCTGGGCCGCAGCCTGGCCGACTTCACCCCGGCGGCGCTGAACGAATGGATTCACCCCGACGACCGCGACCTCTACTTCGACCGTACCCGCCAACTGCTGCGCGAAGGCCACGTGAGCTGCCGCTACCGGGTGCGCGATCAGCAGGGCGATTACCACTGGCTGCTGGATGAAGCCCGGCTGCTGCGCGACGACCTGGGGTTGCCCGTGGAGGCCGTGGGCCTGTGGCTGGATGTCACCGAGGCAACCCTGGCAGCGCAACGGGTCAAGGAGAGCGAGGAGCGCTACCGGATCCTGGTGGAAGACTCCCCCGCCATGATCTGCCGCTACCGCCCGGACCTGACCCTGACCTTCGGCAATACCCCCCTGGCCAATTACATGGAGTGCCTGCCCGAGCAACTGCCGGGCATGAACCTCAGCCAGTGGCTGTCCGAAGAACAGCGCGAGGCCTTTGTGCAGCGCATCCGGCAGTTGACCCCGGAGTTCCCCGTGAGCACCGCCGAAATCAGCCTGCAACTGCCGGGGCGTACACACGCCTGGTGGGTATGGTCGGACCGCGGCGTATTCGACGAAGAGGGCCAGTTGCAGGAAGTGCAGGCCGTGGGCCGGGACAACACCGAAGTGCGCCGCTCCCAGCAGCAACTGACCCAGAGCGCGAAAATGGCCACCCTCGGCGAAATGGCCACCGGCCTGGCCCACGAGATCAACCAGCCGCTGAACGTGATGCGCATGGCCATCGTCAACGTGCTCAAGCGCTTGAGCAACGGCGATGCGCAGATCGACTACTTGACGGAAAAACTCCAGCGCATCGACGCCCAGGTTCAGCGGGCGGCCCGGGTAGTCGACCATATGCGCGTGTTTGGCCGCCGCTCGGAAGTCGAACAGCAACCCTTCAACCCGGCGCAGGCGGTGGAAGGCACACTGTCGTTGCTCAGTGAAGGCATGCGCGGCAAAGGCGTGGACCTGCGCGTGACGCAGGCGGACGTTGCGGTGCAGGTCAAAGGCTATGTCGACCAATTGGAGCAGGTGCTGATCAACTTGATGGTCAACGCCCGCGACGCCCTGCTGAGCAAGCGCGAGCACGACCGCGATTTGCAACCGTGGATCTCGGTGCAGATCGAGCACGACAGCCGCCATGTACGCATCTGGGTGGAGGACAACGGCGGCGGGATCGACCCACGCCTGCTGGAGCGGATATTCGAGCCGTTCTTCACCACCAAGCCCATTGGCGTGGGCACCGGCCTGGGGTTGTCGGTGAGCTATGGCATTGTCGAAAACATGGGCGGCCGGTTGAGCGTCGCCAACAGTGAGCACGGGGCGAAGTTTTGTGTGGAGTTGCCGGTGGTCGAAGCCTAGTTCACCAGCGCCGCTTGCCCGTGGGGCCGGCAACTGAGGTTGGCCCCCACTTCCACCGCATTCAGGTTCACCCCAAGGTTCGACAGCAAGGTGTTCACCAATGGATCGAGGATCGGGCTGAGCACTCCGCCGATAATCGTGCCCAGGGAACTGTTGAGCCCGTTGAGCAGCGTACCTGTCGTCGCCAGTAATCCTCCCAGCAGATTGAACCCCGTCGGCTTGTAGACCTGGAACTGAATCCCCGTTAACGCGTTGCTGATCGCGCTGAGAAGACTGGTTGTCGATGACGCGTAATACTGCGGAGGCTGGTTGATTTCCGGTGGTTGGAGGTACGTGTAGGGAGGCATAGCACTCGTCGCAGCGCCCACCGAACTATTGATGCTGAGGCCAATACCACCACCGTAAAAAGGCTTGCGGGTCGCGGGGTCGCACGTCGTCGGGCCGAGCCCCAGCAAGGGTCTGAAACAGGTAATGGCCCCGATATCCACCACTGGTAAAGGCGGAATCGGATTGAGCGTGGTGTTGCTGTTAAACGCGTTGATCAGCTGCGGACTCTGGCCAACTTGTACGGTAACGATCGAGGCGTTGGTTTGAGTGGTCAGGGTCTTGGTCGCGTCGCTCACACACGTAAACCCGGTGACGTAGCTCTCCGCCGAGCCCAGCTGAAGCACCACATCTATTCTGGCCGCTGGCGGATTTGAGGAAGACGACAGCACCTGCAGGTTCGTCATCTGGCAATAGCCGCCCAGCAGGCACAGCACCGAATTGATGGTCCCTCCCAAGTTCAAGCTCAACAGGTTGTTCAACACGTCTGAAAGTGGCCCGACCAAGCCGTTCAAGGCGACGTCCACCACCGGCAAGTCCAGCACCGGCAAGCCCAGAGTCAGGCCGACGCTCATTTGAGCCGTTCTTACATATATTCGCGTCGCCGGGGTTTTATCTTTGGCATAGGTAGGGTCACCGATCGCTGACAACTGCGGTGGCTGAATCACCTTTACCTGCACGCCCGCATTCACCAGTCCCGGGATATTTACCGGGATAGTCGCCACCACCCCGTTCTTGGTATTGGCCAATTGCACAAAAGCTTCGGCCAGCTGGAACACATTCAAACTGGTATTCAGCCCCGCCGACACCGCCCCCGTTTGCAGCTGCAACAGGCTGCCCAAGGTGACATCAAGATTGCCGATTATCGCGTTGATACTGGTGAGGCCACTGACCGCCACGCTGGCCGTACTGCCTCCGGCATTGAGCACCGTAATCGCCGCATCGAGCAGTTGGCTGATCTTGAGGTTCTTGGTCAACAGTTGATCGTAGGCACCCGCCGTCACCCCCACGTTCAACGCCAACTGGTTGAGGTAGCTGAGCAGGTTGATATTGGTGTCTACCAAGCCTTGCCAGCCAGCCACGCTCAGGTTCAATGAGCCGCCCAACAGTTGGCCGAACAACAGGTTCAACGCGGCCGACTTGGTCGAGTCCACGGTGACCAGTGTTGATTTGATCGTCAGTTGTGCTTGAGGCGGCAGGATCTTCGGCGCCGCCACGGCGACGGCAGACAGTTGGGTGTTCAAGTTGTAGCCGCCACCATTGGCCATTGCCCAGAGGCCCCCGGCAACACTGGTCATTACCGGTCGCGAGGCTATCACCTGGATGGCATCGGTCTTGGTCGAGTCTGCGGAGAACACTCGCTGGTTGGTGGCCCCGGTTGCCAGTACTCCGCACTTCACTATCAGGGCGCTTCCCGGCGGGATGACATAACCGTTGCGCACTGCACTGGCACCGGCATAGGTGGGCGCAGTGTTGGTGGCGGGCAGGCAATCACCCTTGCGCTGCACCGCTTCCAGTGCCGCCATGTCGGCGATGGACTGCAATTTGCGCTTTTCCACGTACAGACGACTGCTGTCGATCACCAGCAACAGGAACACCAAGGCCGTGCCCAAGGTCACGGCCGCTATCAAGCCAATGGCACCACGCTGCCTTGCGTACCCGGCCAGGCGGCCGGAACGAGGTCGAAGAGACATCGAGCACTCCTTTGCCGGCACACTGCCGAGCGCTTACTCTCCTGTGTTGCTTGGGAGTGTAGACAACCGCAGCGGGGGCTGCCGGCCAGTCGCCATACCTCGGCGACTGGCGGGGTGCTGATTACAGAATCAGTGTGGCGGGTAGTTGGAAAGCACCTTGGTCACCGTCGCGCGAATAGCGGCGCTGCGGTCCTGTGGCTCGGGGGAACTGGCGAGCATTTGCTCATCGCTGCCACGCCACACCAGCTTGCCGTCCTTGCCGTCGAGCAAATCGATCTGGATGGTCGCGACCTTGTAGGTGATGTTGCGGGTTTCGTTGTACATCGGCGCGCCCCAGTAACCATTCCACGGCCCGCCCCAGGCGCCGCCGTAATTGGTGGTGACTTGTTGCTGGCGGTCCTCAACGATCAGGTAAGTCTGCACATTCAGGTCAGCCTTGGTGCCCGGCGCCGCAGGGCGCAAGCCACGCTGGTCAAGTTGTTCGCCCACGGCCTGGCGGATGCGCTGTTCGGTGAGGTCACTCTTGATCCGCGGGTCATCCGGACGGTATTGCAACGCAGGCTCTTTCCAGCTCCAGCTGCGGTACGCGCCAAAGTCCCGGCTGGCGTCAAAATCGTGGTTGACCTGGCTGCTCTGGCAACCGCTCAGCAACACAACAACAGCAAGTGCAGCGATACGACGAAGCATGGTTTTTCTCCAAAAGACGAACTGAGCCTGAAATGAGAATAGCTGCTAACTGGGAGGATAAGCGGTCATTGCTTTCTGCATCGCCTCACGCAACGCATCGGCGCGCTCGCCGAGGCTGCCCTGGCTTGCGGTTTCAGCGCTGGTGCTCCACACCGGCTGACGGGTGCGGGCATCGAACAGGCTGATGCGCGCCACGGCCACCGTCACCTCATAGGTGCGTACCACCGGCACCGTGTTGTACATGCCGTAACCGTTGCCGTAGCGGTTATAGCCGCCGTAACCGTAGCCATAATCGTCCTGGACCTGGCGCAGGCGTTTTTCCAGGCGCACATCGGCGCTCACCAACAGGTCGGGGGCGCGGTTGTCATGCAAGGGGCGCAGGCCTCGCTGGTCGAGGGCGCCGCTGACGGCCTCGGCAATCTGCGCCGAATCGGCCCAGGCCGAGCCCGCCGGCAGTTGATTGTTGAGCCAGGCCCAACTGCGGTAGGCGCCATAGTCGCGCACCGGCGCCGGGTAAGCGCTGGCGTCAAAGGTGTTGGCCGCCTGGGCAGGCGCCGGCGGCATCGGGGCAGATGCCGCCACATACGGGTTGGGGCTTTGGCAACCCGCCAGGCCCAGGCCCAGCAGGATCAGTCCAAGACAGCGCTTCATTTCGACCTCCGCAGACTGGGCCGCTTAAACCGGACGGCAGATCCAGTGCAAATAACGCCCAAGTCCGGCAAAGCTTGGGTGACGACGGTGTGCGAGCTCCATCTCCAACAAATCCTGCAACTCGGCGCGGGCCTGGAATTCCACCGGCATATAGTCGTGGAACACCCGCACGCCACTCTGGGTTTCGACCTGCCACAGGCCCTCTAGTTGCGTCGCCAACTCCCGTGGGTCGAGGGGTTGTTGCGGCGTGAGGCTCTGTTTTTCACCGGCCATGTCGTTCTTGCGCATTTTGCGGAAGTGGCCTTTGAGCAGGTTGCGGTAAATCAAGGCGTCCCGGTTGTAAAAGGCCAGAGACAGCCAGCCGCCGGGCGCGGTCAACTGGTGCAGCACCGGCAGGATTGCGTGGGGCTCGGCCAGCCATTCCAGTACGGCGTGGCACAGCACCAGGTCGTAGGGCTGGGTGAGTTGGCCGAGCAAGTCCTGCCAGGGCGCTTGAATGAAGGTCGCCGTCTGCCCGGCTTCAGCGAAACGCTGGCGGGCGCCTTCAAGCATCGGCTCGGCGGGTTCGGCCAGGGTCACGTCATGGCCGCGCTCGGCCAGCCACAACGACATATGGCCCAGGCCCGCGCCGATATCCAGCACCCGCAGCGGGCGGTCCGGCAGCGCCTCAATCAGGTCGGCTTGCAGCACGGCCAGGCGAATCGCGCCCTTGGCACCGCCGTAGATCTTCTCGGCGAAACGGGTGGCCAACTGGTCGAAATGACGGTCGCTCATTTGGCAAACCGCCGTTCGCTGTCGGCCAGTTTGGCGCGAACCACTTGATCCATGTCCAACCCCAACTCGCTGCACAACAGCAGCAGATACAGCACGATGTCACCGACTTCCTGGCCTGCGTGGGCGAGTTTGTCGGCGGGCAACTGGCGCGACTGGTCTTCGCTCAGCCACTGGAAAATCTCCACCAGCTCGGCCATTTCAACGCTGGCGGCCATCGCCAGGTTCTTGGGGCTGTGGAACTGCTTCCAGTCATTGGTATCGCGGATGCGGTGCAGGCGTTCGGTGAGGTGTTCGAGGTTCATGGGGGGCTCCTGAAGGTGTATAGCTTCGGGCGCAAGCCGCGCGAAGGCAAGTGAATCCCTGCGGCCCGTAAACCTCTATGCTAGAAGGGAACTAGCTTGGGCCAATAACGACCAAAGGCTCAGGTTCGGCAGCTACGCCCACCGTCTTATCAGGACACACACATGCAAACAGACTTTTTCGGATGGCTGGGCCTAAAAATCGGCCAGATCATCCACTTCATCGTCGAGTTGTTCAGCGGGCTGTTCAACACCCTGTCCCACGCGGGCGGCGACTTTGTCGACGGGCTGGCCAAATCCTTAGGGATGGACACCTCAATCATCAGCATCCTCATGCTGATTATCGGGTTGATGCTGCTGTACTCGGCGGTGCGCGCGTTTATGCGGGCCTCGATCATCATGGGGATTATCTGGCTGATGCTCGGGCTCTGGGTGCTCAGCTGGGTGGTGCATTAATAAAGGGCCAGCAGGGTAAATCCCTTTAACTTGAGGGACGTTTCCGAGACAATCTTTCGGCCTTGTGCCTGCTGGGATGGGTGGCTAGTCTTCGGCCCTTCACTGCATATCAGTGATCGGGTTTAGTCGCCCGAGTTCAGACAGGCGCATGTCTCCCATGAGGTTTTATGGTGGCTGTGCGCAGGGCACCTTCGGGTGCGCCGGAGTTTTCCTGTCTGACCGGTCGACTAACCTGCGTATAGCCGCCACCCTTCGTTTAGTCGCGACAGGGCCGGCTCCTTCTGCAGACAGGAGCTACACGATGAATAAGCTTGTCCCCGATCCACCCAGCGACCTCCTCAAAGACCGCGCCGCCTTCAACCGCGCCCTCGAACACTACCTGCCGTCCCAGGGCTTCCACACCATCAACGAAGACCTGAGCTTCGAAGACTCCCTGCTCTACACCGCCAGCCTGCTGAGCAGCGCCTCGGCCACTGCGCTCGATTGCGGCGAGCTGCTGGAAAGCCCGCAGCGAGCGAAGATCCTGGCGGTCTGGCACTTGCTGGAAATTGCCAAGACCACCGTCGACCGCTCCATCGAATGCCTGCATCCGCGTAAGACTTAAGCCTTCATTGCCTGGCCGTCAGCTATCGCAGGCAAGCCAGCTCCCACAGGGGAATGCATTCCAAGTGTGGGAGCCGGGCTTGCCCGCGATAGCGATCGCCCAGGCAACAGATATGCGTACAGCCAGTTACACTACCGCTCCCCAAAGGAGCCCGCATGACTTCCCTGCTGACCGACTGGCGCGACCGCCCCACCCATCGCCGCGTGTGGGCCCTCGCCGCGCCGATGATTTTGTCGAACATCTCCGTGCCGCTGGTGGCGCTGGTGGACAGCATGGTCATCGGCCACCTGCCACACGCCCATCAACTCGGCGCCGTGGCCGTGGGGGCCAGCCTGTACACCTTCCTGGCCTGGGCCATGGGCTTTTTGCGCATGGGCTCCACCGGCTTTGCCGCCCAAGCCGCCGGGCGCGGTGATGGTGCGGCGCTGAGGCAGATTCTGTTGCAGGGGCTGCTGCTGGCGCTGGGCCTGGCGATGTTGCTCGGCAGCATCGGCATTCCGTTAAGCGGCCTGGTGCTGGACTGGATGCAGCCCTCGCCCGAGCTGAACCAACTGACCCGGGAATTCTTCCACACCCGCCTCTTCGGCCTGCCCGCGGCCCTGGCCAGCTACGCCCTGGTCGGCTGGTTCCTCGGTACCCAGAACGCCCGCGCGCCGCTGGCGATTCTGCTCACCACCAACCTCGTCAATATCGCCCTTAACCTGTGGTTCGTCCTGGGTCTGGATTGGGGCGTGGTCGGCTCGGCTCGCGCCTCGGTGATCGCCGAATGGACCGGCGCCCTCCTCGGCCTTGCCCTCACCCAAAAAGCCCTGCGCGCCTACCCCGGCCATATCGCCTGGGCCGCCCTCAAGCTGTGGCAAAGCTGGCGCCCGCTGCTGGCGGTAAACCGCGACATCTTCATCCGCAGCCTGGCCCTGCAATCGGTGTTTTTCATGATCACGGTGCAAGGCGCCCGCTTGGGCGATGCAACGGTGGCGGCAAACGCCCTGCTGCTTAACGGATTACTGCTGACGGCTCACGCCCTGGACGGGCTGGCCCATGCCGTGGAAGCCTTGTGCGGCCACGCCATCGGTGCCCACGACCGCCAGGCCTTGCGCCGTTCGCTGGTGGTAGCCTGCGGTTGGTCGCTGCTGGCCAGCATCGGCTTCGCGATCCTGTTCGCCGTGTTCGGCCACCTGTTTATCGCCATGCAAACCGACATCCCGAGCGTGCGCGAAACCGCAGATATCTACCTGCCCTACCTCGCCGTGCTGCCATTGATTGCCGTGTGGAGCTACCTGCTGGACGGCCTGTTCATCGGCGCCACCCGCGCCCGGGAAATGCGCAACGGCATGCTGCTGACGGTGGTGATTGTGCTGCCCTTCGCCTGGGCCTTGCAGGGCCTCGGTAACCACGGGCTGTGGATAACCTTCCTGCTGTTCATGGCCTTGCGCAGCCTCACGCTATGGGCAATTGCCTGGCGCCTGAACAAGCAAGACCGCTGGCTTACTGGCCCGGTGTGAACTTGATAAACGCGGTCACCCGGTCCAGCACCGGCGCCAGCCAGCGCAGCGGCCGGGCCATGGACGCCACCAGCGTCGCGTGGCTGGTCTTGGTGAAGTAGAACGCCTCCACCGGCACACCCGCCGCCCGCAACTTGTTCGCCAGGCCGCCGGTGTTGCGCTTGGGGTTGACCAGGTTGTCGTCCACCGACGCAATCAACAGGCTTGGTGGTGCACTTGCGCTGACGTGGTTGATGGGCTGGGAATCGGGTGGCGAATCCGGGTAGAAGAACACCGGGCGCACATCGCGGTTTTCAATCGGCAGGAAATCATACGGCCCGGCGAGGCCGATCCAGCCCTTGAAGATTGACGGCGACAATCCAACCCCGGCCAACCATTGTGGGTCCAGCGCCAGCATCGCAGCGTTGTAGGCACCGGAACTGTGGCCCATCACGTACAGCTTGCCGGGATCGGCGCCGTACTCGGCAATATGCTGGTGCGTCCAGGCAACCGCTTGGGCGCCGTCCTGCAAAAACAGTGGGTAACGCACTTGCGGGTAAAGCCGGTAATCGGCGATCACCACCACGATGCCACGCGAGGCCAGGGCTTCGCCGACGAAACCGTAGTCATCCCTGGAGCCGCTGTTCCAGCTGCCGCCATAGAAAAACACCACCACCGGCGCATTGGGCAAGGCAGTGACGGGACGGTAGATATCGAGTTTCTGGCGGGGGTCATCGCCGTAGGCGATGGAGGAGGTTTTGGTGAAGGTGCTGGAAGGTGTGAGTGCGTTGAGGACTTTGATGGGGGAGCAGGCTGCGAGCAGCGCGGCTATTGCCAGGGTGAACACTTGCAGAAGTTTGCTCGACATCGCCTAGCCCCTCTTTGCGTAAACCCTGGCCTTTGTGGTGAGCGGGCTTGCCCCGCGCGAGGCAAGCTCGCTCACCACAAAAAGCTGCGCCGTACCCCGTATCAGGAGGACAGGTAAGACGAGCGCGTCAGCCCCAGACGCAACGCATCCAGGAACTGGGTCCGCTCTGCCGCGGTGATCTTCGCGCTGGCGCACTTGTCACGGTAGTGAGTCATCAACTCCTCCGGCGACAAGTGCACGTAGCGCAGCATGTCTTCGATGGTGTCGTGGGTCTCGATCCCGGCGCTGTACACCGAACCGTCTTCACGCTGGTAGATGTTCACCGAGTCGGTGTCACCGAACAGGTTGTGCATGTCACCGAGGATTTCCTGGTAGGCGCCCACCAGGAAAATCCCCAGCAGGTAATCCTCACCTTCGTTCACCGCATGCACTGGCAGGCTGGTCTCGATGCTTTGCTCGTCGACGTACTGCTTGATCTTGCCGTCGGAGTCGCAGGTCAAATCCTGCAGCACCGCGCGGCGCAGCGGTTCTTCGTCGAGGCGATGCAGCGGCAGAATCGGCAGCACCTGGCCGATGGCCCAGGTGTCCGGCAGGCTCTGGAACACCGAGAAGTTGCAGATGTATTTGTCGGCCAGCTTGTCGTTGAGTTCGTCCAGCACCTGGCGGTGCGAGCGCTGGCGGGCTTTCAGCGAGTTGTGCAGGCGGCGGCACACGGCGAAGTAGCATTGCTCGGCCAGGGCCTTTTCGGCGAGGGTCATTTTGCCGTCAGCGTACTGGGTGGCCACGTCGCTCATGTAGTGGGTGGCGCGCCAGTAGGTTTCGGTGACCATTTCAATGTCGGTCGGTCCCAGCAGGTCCACCAGCCATTGCACGGTTTCCGGCAGGCTTTCCTTGTTCTCGATCAGCGGCACGTCGTCGTTGTGCTTCTCGACGTCGGTGACTTGCACCACCAGCATGGCGTGGTGGGCGGTCAGGGAGCGGCCGCTCTCGGAAAAGATGTTCGGGTGCGGCAGGCTCTGCGCGTCGCAGAATTCCTTGAGCATGCCCACGACCACACCGGCGTAGTCGTCCATGTCGTAGTTGATCGAGCTGGCGTTGCGCGAGTGGGTACCGTCGTAGTCCACGCCCAGGCCGCCGCCCACGTCGATGTGGTCTACCGGCAGGCCGAGGTTGCGCAGTTCGCCGTAGTAACGAATGGCTTCCTTGAACCCGTGCTGGTAGTCGGCCAGGTTGGCGATCTGCGAGCCCATGTGGAAGTGCAGCAGGCGAATGCCCTGGTCCAGGCCCGCCGCGCGGAAACGCTCGACCACCGACAGCAGTTGCGCCGCCGACAGACCGAATTTGGATTTCTCGCCGCCGGTGTCTGCCCACTTGCTCGACGCCAAAGACGACAGGCGCACCCGCAGGCCCACCTGAGGCTTGACCTTGAGGTTGGCGGCTTCTTCGATTACCAGGCCGACTTCGGATTCTTTCTCGATCACGATGAAGACGTTGTGGCCCAGCTTCTGGCCTATCAGCGCGAGGCGGATGAACTCACGGTCTTTGTAACCGTTGCAGACGATGGTGCCGCCTTTCGGGGCCAGGGCCAGCACGGCCAGCAGCTCCGGCTTGGAGCCGGCTTCCAGGCCGATGGACACATCCTGCGTGGCGATGATGTTCTCGATCACCGCTTCCTGCTGGTTCACCTTGATCGGGTACAGCGCGGTGTATTTGCTCTGGTATTCCAGGCGCTCGATATTCGCGTCGAAGGCGCCGGTCAACTGGCGTACGCGGTCTTGCAGGATGTCGGGGAAGCGCACCAGCAACGGCAAGGACAGGCCGCTTTTGCGCAGCTCGTCTACTTGCTCGTACAGGTCGACGGGCGTGCTGTTCGGGCCGTTCGGACGGACTTCAACGCGACCGGCATCATTGATCGCGAAATACCCGGCCCCCCAATGGCGAATCCCGTAAACACTGCGGCTGTCCGCAACTGTCCATTGGCTGCCATCGTCTTTGCGTGTGCGTCGTACGGACATCGAAGTCCCCTATAAATGAAGTCGAAGTGCACCGGCCTGATCAGAGGCTGGCGCAGTCTAAAGAATGAAAATGACGATTTGCCTGTGAGAGGGGTAGACCCCACTTGCAGGACAGAGTTTAGACACCGGTCAGGAACAGGCTCTGTGAAAACCATGGAGACGACAGTTCGCGTTCAGCGAGCAGGCCATCGGGGTGGTTTTCACAGAGGCTGCTAGCCGCCGGATTTCTTCGCCTTGTAACCCAGCTTGATCAGCTCGGCCAACAGCAACTCGACGTGGTCGCCCTGGATCTCGATCACGCCGTCTTTCAGGGCGCCACCGGTGCCGCAACGCTTTTTCAGCGTGGTGGCCAGCTCCTTCAGCGCATCTTCGGCCAGGGGCACGCCGGTGATGGTGGTCACCGTCTTGCCGCCACGGCCCTTGCTCTCGCGACGTACGCGGGCAATACCGTCGCCTTCGGGAATCAGGGTTGTTTTGCAGGTGCATGAGTCCACGGGCTGGCGACAGTCCGGGCAATGTCGACCTGCGTCGGTGGAAAATACCAGGCCACCAAGGGCGGCGAAGGATGCGGCTTTTTTGGCCACCGGCAATCCTCTTGGGAGGACAAAGACTGATCGGTGGGGTCACCGACCGCGAAGCCCCACTCAGGCAGGGGCAGCGCTACTGAACCGCGAGAGCGGTTCAGCCTGAAAAGTCGCGCAGTGTAACGGCAAAAAGGCCCCTTGCTAAGAGCCAAATGGCGCCAATTTATGCAACTTTAGCGACGCAGGGCCAAATATCGACGCAACCCTTCCTGTGCATCCGGGCAATAAGGCTTTTCTTCGGCCTCCTGCAACACCGTCGCCAGCGGCAGAAAGCGCGCTTCCATGACTTCTTCCGGCTGGATCCGCAGCGGCCCGTCCCACACAGCCGAGAACGACGTGCACCAGAGCCGGCTATCACCGTCTTCGAAGTAGAAGTGATCGTGAGCGGTCAGTTCGACGCCGCTGACCCCCAGCTCCTCCTCCAGCTCCCGGGCCGCCGACTCGGCGTAGGACTCGTGGGCCGCCACCATCCCGCCCGCCGCCGTGTCCCAGAACCCCGGGTACATGGCTTTGCTCAGGGTGCGCCGGTGCACACACAGCTCACCGGCCGAGTTGAACAGGAAGATAAAGGTGCAGCGCCCGATCAGCCCGCGCTGGCGCAAATCGGAACGCACCCGGGAGCCGAGCAGGTTGTCCTGCTCGTCGACCCAGGCAATCAGTTCGGCGTCGGAGGCGGCGCGGTGCGCTGCCTCCCGGGTGGAAGCGTCCATCATCAACCCTGGTTCAGGAGCTGACGCAAGTCGATCACTGCCGCGTTGGCCCGGGAAATATAGTTGGCCATGACCAGCGAGTGGTTGGCCAGGATGCCAAAACCACTGCCGTTGAGAATCATCGGGCTCCACACCGGTTCCTGCGAAGCTTCCAGCTCACGGATGATCTGGCGCACGCTGACGGTGGCGTTCTTCTTGGCCAGCACGTCGGCGAAGTCGACTTCAATGGCGCGCAGCAGATGGGACAAGGCCCAGGCCTGGCCGCGGGCTTCGTAGAACACGTTGTCGATCTGCATCCATGGGGTTTCCACCACTTCTTCGTCGACTTGCGGCACTTCACCCGGCGCCAGCGCTTCGGTTTTCAGCGCGGTGTTGAGCTTGACCCGGCCCACACTGGCCGACAGCCGTTGCGACAGCGAACCCAGACGGGTCGCTACATCACCCAGCCAGTTGTTCAGGTTGTCGGCACGCGCATAGAACAGCGCGCCGCGCTGATTCGGGTCAGACAAACGGGCTTCGTAGCGGCTCAGGGAATTGATGCCTTCCTGGTATTCCGACTCACTGGACGGCAACACCCAGCTCTTGTTGTCGAAGTTGAAGCGCGGCTCGGCCTTGGCCAGGTCCGCGTCTTCCGCCGACTGCGACTGCGAGCGGGCGAAGTCTTTGCGCAGGGCACGGGTCAGGTCACGCACCTGCACCAGCACGCCGTATTCCCAGCTGGGCATGTTGTCCATCCACAGGCCTGGCGGGAAGCGGTCGTTGGAAATGTAGCCACCCGGCTTGTTCAGCAAGGTGCCCACTACGGTCTTGAGGGTTTCGACGGTGGTGAAACCCACCACCATCTGCTTGCCTTCCTTCTCGGCGGCAATCTGCGCGTTCTGCTGCACCGGGAACAACGCAGGCTCTTCGCTCCAGTACCAACCCAGGGCACCGGTGACCAACAGATACAACGCGACCAGCGAGAGCAGCGCACGGCTCATCAGCAGGTTGCGGAAATAGCTGCGGGGGGCCGACTTGGTCTCGGGGGCCGGGCCCTTTGCACTGCCTGCGCGGTTTTTCCAGTCCAGCATGGCGATATCCTTTCAATCACTTGAGTTCAATAGCTACGACCACAACCCTACCCCATCGTGCCGAGCATCGGGGCGCTTTTAGTCGGGGGTGGCGCATATGCGCGGCTCGACTATAAAGGATGCACGCTTTTTACGCCCGCGCGACTGCAGGGTCGACAAATGAATATCCAGGACCTCGCAGTTAATTGACGTATGACACTCGTGCAAAGGAAAAGAGGTGCTAGCATAGAGCCATCAGTTCGACCTCAGCATGCAGCCTAACTAGTAGTCAGGATATGACCGAGCCAGAAGACCCCAGCCGTGAGCGCCTCAAGCACCATTTTGCCCAGCGGGTAATTCATCAGGCACGTCAAATTCTTGAGATCTGGCAGCGCCTGCAACGCAGCGAATGGTCGACCACTGACTTGTCCGAGCTCAGTGAGGCCAACCTGCGCCTGCTGCGTTTTGCCGAACGCTTCGAGCAGCCGGAACACGGCCAGCTGGCGCACCTGATCAGCGATTCACTCAAGGCCGTGGACGACAACCGCGGTCGCCTCAGCAGCCACCTGATCACCGAACTCAACCGTTTGATGCAGCGTTTGTCCCGCACCGGCCTGCGCCAGGGCGACCAGCTGGAACAAACCTTACTGCCGCCCATGCGCAAGCCGATCTACGTGATGCTGGCCGATCACGACCGCGCCGAGCGCCTGGCCAAGCAACTGGAATTCTTTGGTTTGAGTGCCCAGTCCCTCGACAGCGTGGCGGCATTTCGCGCCTCGATGGCCGAGCGCTTGCCCGCCGCTATCGTTATGGACGTGGATTTCTGCGGCGCCGGCCTCGGTCTCAAGCTTGCCGCCGAAGCCCAGGAAGGCCTTGAGCAAAAACTCCCGCTGCTGTTTTTCAGCCTGCACGAAACCGACACGCCCACCCGCCTGGCCGCCGTGCGCGCCGGTGGCCAGGAGTTCCTCACCGGAACCCTGGAAGCTTCGAGCCTGCTGGAAAAAATCGAAGTGCTGACCTGCGTTGCCCAGTACGAACCTTACAAAGTGCTGATCATCGACGACTCGCGGGCCCAGGCGATGCACACCGAGCGCCTGCTCAACAGCGCCGGCATCGTCACCCGCACCCTGATCGAACCGATCCAGGCCATGGCCGAGCTGGCGGACTTCCAGCCCGACCTGATCATCCTCGACATGTATATGCCAGCCTGTACCGGTACCGAACTGGCCAAGGTGATCCGCCACAATGACCGTTACGTCAGCGTGCCGATCATCTACCTCTCGGCCGAAGACGACCTGGACAAGCAACTGGACGCCATGAGCGAAGGCGGCGACGACTTCCTCACCAAGCCGATCAAGCCCCGGCACCTGATCACCACCGTGCGCAACCGCGCGGCGCGGGCGCGTAACCTCAAGGCGCGAATGGTGCGCGACAGCCTCACCGGGCTGTACAACCACACGCACATCCTGCAACTGCTGGAAGACTGCAGCTTCCGCGCACGCCGTGAAAACAAGCCGCTGAGCTTTGCGATGCTCGACATCGACCACTTCAAGCGGGTCAACGACAGCCACGGCCACCCCATGGGCGACCGGGTGATCAAGAGCCTCGCGCTTTTTCTCAAGCAGCGCCTGCGCAAGACCGACTATATAGGCCGTTACGGCGGCGAAGAATTTGCCATCGTGATGCCCGACACCGACCTCGACAGGGCTTGCCAGGTACTGGACGAGATTCGCGGGCGCTTCGCCGAGATTCACTATCCCGCCCAGCCTCAGGATTTGTGGTGCACGTTCAGTGCCGGCGTGGTGGAGCTCTGCGACGGCTCCGACAGCCTGATGATGGCCGCCCAGGCCGACGAGGCGTTGTACCGCGCCAAGGATGCAGGCCGTAACCGGGTGATGTCGGCCCGCGCATCAAAGCAAAGTGCCACCTTTTCACCGGAATCCACCGAATCCGTCATAACTCTGTAATAGAAACGCAATAACTTCAGGCACTTACTTCTGCTGTCGGTTGAAACCACGCATGCGCCTGAAGCTGCTGACGAATCTGAACACCCTCCTTCTGGTCGCCGTTTGCCTGGCCCTGGGCGCAACGCTCTGGTGGTCGCAACGCGCCCTGGAACGGCCTTATCTGCTGATGGAGCGCTACCTCGGCCTATCGCAGACCTTTCAGAACCAGGCCGCACGCAATATCGACGATTACCTCGCCAGCGGCGACGCCCTGCGCCTGAGCAGCGCCAGCCAGAGCCTGGAGAACCTGCTGCAGCACCTGGACGAACTGCCGGCCGACCTGGCGCACAACCTGCGCCCCAGCCTGGTCGACCTGGATACCTTCAGCAAAACCGACCTGCTGGCCGCCGGCAAACTGGCCGGCGACCCGCAAGCCCTGCTGCTGCAAGCCGAACGCGAACTGGGTGCCAACCTTGAGCAACTGAATCAGTACGCCAGCGGTGTGAATTCGCCGGAGTCTGCGCGTTATTTGCCGCCTTTATTGGCCGCCTCCCAGCACCTGGCCAAACTCTCCCTGGCCCGGGACAAACTGGTGAGCAGCGGGCGCAGCGAACTGGCCGACGATGTAGAACGCGAAGTCAGCAACATCCGCAGCCAGGCTGACGTGCTGGGGCAATTGCCCCTGCTGGGCGTGACAGCCAGCAGCGAGTCCAATACCGACGATTTCTCGGCCATGATGGGCCTGGAAAATACCGAAAAAACCGTGGCCCAGGACACCGGTGTCGACCTCAAACGCGAGCTCAACAGCCTGCTGACTCGCTACCCCGCCGAGCTGAAACGGACCCGCGAGCAAATCCAGCAACGCACCGAACTGGCCACCGCCACCCACCTGAAAATCAACGCCGTGCAGCAAGCCATCGCTGCGCTGGAGCCCGTGGTGCGGGCCCAGCACGCGCAGATCCAGGGCGAAGTGCGGCTGATGCAAGGCGTGATGATCGGCCTGATTTTGCTGATCGCACTGTTGATCGATACCTTGCAACGGCGCCTGGCTCGGGTGCTGACCAACCTGGCGCCGGCCTTGTCCACATGGGCCGAGGGCGACTTCAGCCAGCCCATTGCCTTGGGCAAGACCAACCGTGAGCTGCACGATATCGAAGAGTCCCTGAACCGCTTGCGCGCCTACCTGGTAGACCTGGTGGGCACCATCAGAGGCAACGCCGAGCAAGTGGCCGGCAGCAGCAGCGCGCTGGCGGAACTGAGCAGCGGCATGCATGACGGTGCCGAGCGCCAGGCCGGTGATACGGCGCAGATTCGCGATTCCCTTGGCGAACTGGAAGCGACGATCCAGCAGGTAGCCGGCGATGCCAGCCAGGCCGCCGCCGCCAGCCGCAGTGCGGGCGAGGCCGTGGAACAGGGCCAGCGCGTGATCGGCTTGAGCCTGACCGGCCTGCACGCATTGGTCGGCGAAGTGCAGATCAATGCGCAGATGATCGAGAAACTTGCCGAAGAATCCGCAACCATCGGCGGCGTGCTCACGGTGATTCGCTCGATTGCCGACCAGACCAACCTGCTGGCACTGAACGCTGCCATCGAAGCCGCCCGGGCCGGTGAGGCCGGCCGCGGGTTCGCGGTGGTCGCCGACGAGGTACGTTCCCTGGCCCAGCGCACCGCCGGCGCCACCGCCGAAATCCAGCACCTGATCGCCGGCCTGCAAACCGCCGCCCGGCAATCGGTGGAAGGCATGCGCGCCCAGGTCGAACACGCCGAAGCCACCGCCGAGCAAGCCCAGGCGGCCGACGGCGCGCTGGATGAAATCGTCGGGGCGATCCAGACCATTTCCGATACCGCCGTGCGGATTGCCGATGTGACGGCCCAGCAAAGTGGCGCCGTGAGTGAAATCCGCGATAACAGTGAGCGAATTCACCAGTTGGGCGAGGACAACTTGCTGCGAATTGGCCAAGGGCGTAGCCAGGGCGAGCACTTGCTGGTGCTGGGCGGGCAACTCAACACCGCCGTGCAGGCATTTCGCGTCTAATGCACATCCTGTAGGAGCCGGCTTGCCGGCGATGAGTCCCGAACTCTCACCGCAGCACTCACAGACGCCATCGCCGGCAAGCCGGCTCCTACAAGTGACCGAATCTGACACCTCGGTCACATATTTTGCGCAATCCTCGCTAATCGTGCTGCCTACTGCATAGAACTGGACAGTCACAAAGCCTTTGCGGCATAGTCGCCGGGTTCTACCGTGCCCACATCAATAACAAGGAACAGCCGATGGCGACCTTACTGGTTCTTCACGGACCCAACCTGAACCTGCTCGGCACCCGCGAACCGGGCGTCTACGGGGCAGTGACCCTCGAACAGATCAACCTCGATCTGGAGCGACGGGCACGTGATGCCGGCCACCATCTGCTCTACCTGCAAAGCAATGCCGAGTACGAACTGATTGATCGCATCCATGCCGCGCGCAGCGAAGGCGTGGACTTTATCCTGATCAATCCCGCCGCTTTTACGCACACAAGCGTTGCATTACGTGACGCGCTGCTGGCGGTGAGCATCCCATTCATCGAAGTGCATTTATCGAACGTGCACAAACGCGAACCTTTCCGCCATCACTCTTACTTCTCCGACGTTGCGGTAGGAGTGATCTGCGGCCTTGGCGCCAGCGGTTACCGACTGGCCCTGGAGGCCGCCCTGGAACAGCTTGAAGACACGGCCAAGCGCCCCTGACCGACCCTTTGGGAGTTGATGATTCATGGATATCCGTAAAGTTAAGAAACTGATCGAACTGCTGGAAGAATCCGGTATCGACGAGCTGGAGATCAAGGAAGGCGAGGAATCCGTACGGATCAGCCGTCACAGCAAGACCCCGGCCCAACAGTTCTACGCTCCACAGATGCAAGCGCCGGCCCCTGCCGCTGCGCCAGTGGCTGCTGCTCCGGTTGCGGCCGCTGCCGAAGCCCCTGCTGCACCTAAACTGAACGGTTTTGTGGTCAAGTCGCCAATGGTCGGTACCTTCTACCGCACCCCGGCACCAACTTCGCCAGCCTTTGTTGAAGTCGGCGCAACCGTGAAAGTGGGTGACACCATCTGCATCGTTGAAGCGATGAAGATGATGAACCACATCACGGCTGAAAAAGCCGGCGTCATCGAATCCATCCTGGTAGAAAACGGTCAGCCGGTTGAGTACGACCAGCCGCTGTTCACCATCGTTTGAACCGCGGAGCGCCTTCGATGTTGAAACCTGCGAAGAAACTGCAAAAAGTCCTGATCGCCAACCGCGGCGAGATCGCGCTGCGTATCCTGCGCGCCTGTAAGGAAGAGGGCATCAAGACCGTCGCTGTTTACTCGACGGCCGATACCGAATTGATGCACGTGAAACTGGCGGACGAAAGCATCTGCATCGGCCCGCCACTGGCCACGAACTCGTACCTGAAAGTCTCGAACATCATCGCTGCAGCTGAAGTCACCGGCGCGGATGGTATTCACCCGGGCTACGGCTTCCTCGCGGAAAACGCCGATTTCGCCGAACAGGTTGAGAAATCCGGGTTTGCCTTCATCGGCCCGAAAGCCGAAACCATTCGCCTGATGGGCGACAAGGTCTCGGCCAAGGACGCCATGATCGCTGCCGGCGTACCTACCGTTCCAGGTTCCGACGGCCCGCTGCCTGAAGACGAGGCCACCGCCCTGCGCATTGGTCGCGAAGTCGGTTACCCGGTGATCATCAAGGCCGCCGGTGGCGGCGGTGGTCGCGGCATGCGCGTGGTACACAAGGAAGAAGACCTGATCGAAGCCGCCAAGCAGACTCGCTCCGAAGCGGGCGCCTGGTTCGGCAACCCGATGGTCTACCTGGAAAAGTACCTGACCAACCCACGTCACGTGGAAGTGCAGGTACTGTCCGACGGCCAGGGCCACGCCATCCACCTGGGCGACCGCGATTGCTCGCTGCAACGTCGTCACCAGAAGGTACTGGAAGAAGCTCCGGCACCGGGCCTGGACGAGACCGCTCGCCAGGAAGTACTGGCTCGCTGCGTCAAGGCGTGCATCGACATCAACTACCGTGGCGCAGGCACTTTCGAGTTCCTGTACGAGAACGGTCGCTTCTACTTCATCGAGATGAACACTCGTGTGCAGGTAGAGCACCCGGTTTCTGAAATGGTCACCGGTATCGACATCGTCAAGGAAATGCTGAGCATCGCCGCTGGCAACAAGCTGTCGTTTACCCAGGATGATGTGAAGATCCACGGCCACTCCCTGGAGTGCCGGATCAACGCCGAAGACCCGAAAACCTTTATCCCAAGCCCTGGCCTGGTCAAGCATTTCCACGCGCCCGGCGGCAACGGCGTACGTGTGGATTCGCACCTGTACAGCGGCTACAAGGTTCCGTCCAACTACGACTCGCTGATCGGCAAGCTGATCACCTGGGGCGCCACCCGCGACGAGGCCATGGCCCGTATGCGTAACGCCCTGGACGAAATCGTGGTAGACGGCATCAAGACCAACATCCCGTTGCATCGGGATCTGGTTCGCGATGAAGGCTTCTGCGAAGGTGGTGTGAACATTCACTACCTGGAACACAAGCTGGCTAATCAGTAAGCGAAGTGATCCACCCAACAAAGCCGCCTTCGGGCGGCTTTGTTGTTTGTGGGATACAAAAAACACCTTAAAACCCTGTGGGAGCTGGCTTGCCTGCGATAGCGGTGGATCAGTGAGGTAATACTCCGCTGACACTGCGCTATCGCAGGCAAGCCAGCTCCCACATTTGGGCTGCGTGCAGTCAGTGGTGTCGTCTTCTGCCCGCCGCTCGCGTAAACTGGCGCGCTTTCGCAGCCCTACCCCGCTGCACACTCATTTTTTCAAAGGTGCCCGCCATGCCTTGGCTGCAAGTCCGTCTCGCCATCAGCCCAGAACAAGCCGAAACCTACGAAGACGCGTTCCTCGAAGTGGGCGCCGTGTCGGTGACCTTCATGGACGCCGAAGACCAGCCGATCTTCGAGCCCGAGCTCAACACCACCCCGCTGTGGTCCCACACCCATCTGCTGGCCCTGTTCGAAGACGGCACCGATGCCGCCAGCGTCCTGGCCCACATGGAACTGCTCACCGGCGGCCCGTTGCCGGAACATCACAGCGAAATCATCGAGGACCAGGACTGGGAACGCAGCTGGATGGACAACTTCCAGCCGATGCGTTTTGGCCAGCGCCTGTGGATCGTGCCGAGCTGGCACGCCGCCCCCGAGCCTGACGCCGTGAACCTGCTGCTGGACCCGGGCCTGGCGTTCGGCACCGGCACTCACCCGACGACCGCCCTGTGCCTGGAATGGCTCGACGGCCAGGACCTGCAAGACTGCAACGTGCTGGACTTCGGCTGCGGCTCGGGGATCCTGGCAATCGCCGCCCTGCTGCTGGGCGCCAAGGAAGCCGTCGGTACCGACATCGACGTGCAAGCCCTGGAAGCCTCCCGCGATAACGCCGGGCGCAATAACATCGCCGAAGAAAAATTCCCGCTGTACCTGCCGGAGCAATTGCCCCAGGTGAAGGCTGACGTGCTGGTGGCCAATATCCTGGCCGGGCCGCTGGTTTCCCTGGCGTCGCAGCTGTCGAGCCTGGTCAAGCCAGGCGGGCGCCTGGCGCTGTCGGGCATCCTCGCCGAACAGGGCGAAGACGTTGCCGCCGCCTACGCCCAGGATTTCGAGCTGGACCCGATCGCCAACCGCGACGGCTGGGTACGCATCAGCGGTCGTCGGCGCTAGAATGAGCGCCTGCATGAATCGGATGGCCGCATGACCGACAGTTTCGTCACCCAGTGCCCACATTGCCAAGCGCGCTTTCGCGTCAGCCATGCTCAATTGAGCGTGGCCCGTGGCGTGGTGCGCTGTGGCTCGTGCCTGCAAGTGTTCAATGCCGCGCGCCAACTGCTGGAGCAGCGCGCCAGCGCGCCCGCGTCCCAGGCACCGGCAGCAACTGAACCGCCACCCGAAGCACCGCGGGCCATCAGCCAGAAGCAATGGACCGCCGAAGAGCTGGACCTGGATAACCTGGACCTCGACGAAGAACTGGCCAAGCTGGAACGTCGCGAGATTCAACACACCCAACCCGTGGGTGCAGACCGTCGCCAACACGGTTCCGACCGTCGGCAAAAGGAAGATTCCCTCAGCGCCAGCCGCGATACGGCCAAAGCCGAGGAAGAGCAATGGGCCGCCAGCCTGTTCAGCGAGCCGCGGGACGATCGGGCGCAAGCCCCGCAACCGGACGATGAACCTCAACCGGCCAAGGCCACCCCCGGCAAACCCAAGCGCACCGAGCCTTCGATGTCGCTTGAAGCGGTCGAGCCGGACGACGAGCCGCCGCTGCACGCAGGCATCGCCGATGAAGCACTCGACCCGCCGGTAACCGCCGACCCCGTCGAACCGGAACCCGAACACCCCGAACGCCCGCAGCGCAAGCGCCCTCGCCCCGGGGCCAACGCCCACGACGACATGCTGCAGGACCTGGAAGACGACCCGCTGCACCTGTATTCCCAGAAGCGCTCCTCCGGCTGGGGCCGCCGCCTGTTCTGGGGCCTGTTGGTGCTATTGGCCGCCGCCGGCCTGGCAGGACAATACGTCGCCTACCAATTCGACGACCTGGCACGCCAGGACGCCTATCGCCCGTGGTTCCAGGAACTGTGTCCGAAACTGGGCTGCACCGTGCCATCACGGGTCGATATCGCCCACATCAAGAGCAGCAACCTGGTGGTGCGCAGCCACCCGGAGTTCGCCGGCGCCCTGGTGGTAGACGCGATCATCTATAACCGCGCGACATTTTCCCAACCGTTCCCGTTGCTGGAGCTACGCTTTGCCGACATGAACGGGAATATGATCGCCAGTCGTCGTTTCAAACCCGCCGAGTACCTCAGCGGTGAGCTGGCAGGCCAGACCGAGATGCCCTCCCAGACGCCGATCCACATTGCCCTGGACATTCTCGACCCGGGCAACAAAGCGGTGAATTACAGCCTGAGCTTCCACTCTCCCGAGTGATCCGGCTCATGGGCCGGGGTTTGACGGCAGATTATTGACTGCACCGCGTTTGACCAAACCGGTGGCGATAAGAAAATAACTGCTCAGATTTTATCCAATTCAGCCTTTATCCAGTCATCGAGAGCGGGTATCATGCCAACCCTTTTTCGAACTCTAATGATCCGGCCCCACAACAGGGAAGTCCTATGTCGGCGGTACGCATCGGCCCATACACATTGCACAACGGCTTGATCCTCGCCCCGATGGCGGGGGTCACCGACCAGCCCTTTCGTCAGCTTTGCAAGCGTTTGGGCGCAGGGCTTGTAGTCTCGGAAATGGTCACCAGCGACATGAGCTTGTGGAACACCCGCAAATCGCGGATGCGCATGATCCACGAAGGTGATCCCGAGCCCCGCTCGGTACAGATCGCCGGCGGTGATGCGCAAATGCTGGCGGATGCGGCCCGGGCCAACGTGGAGTTGGGGGCGCAGATTATTGATATCAACATGGGTTGCCCGGCCAAGAAGGTCTGCAACAAGGCCGCAGGCTCTGCCCTGTTGAAGGATGAGCAGTTGGTGAGCGAGATCCTGCATGCCGTTGTCGCTGCAGTGGATGTGCCGGTCACCCTGAAGATCCGCACCGGTTGGGACCGGGACAACAAGAATGGCCTGACGGTGGCGAAGATCGCCGAGCAGGCGGGCATTACAGCGCTGGCGGTGCATGGCCGCACCCGCGCCGACCTTTACACCGGTGAAGCCGAGTACGACACCATTGCCGCGATCAAGCAGGCGGTGTCGATTCCCGTCTTTGCCAATGGCGATATCGATTCAGCCGAGAAAGCCCGGCGCGTGTTGCACGCGACCGGCGCCGATGGCCTGTTGATTGGCCGGGCTGCCCAGGGGCGGCCGTGGATTTTTCGTGAGATCGAGCATTTTCTGCGTACCGGCGAAGTGTTGCCGGCACCGGAGTTGATCGAGGTGGAACGTATTCTGCTAGAGCATCTGGCCGCCCTGCACGCCTTCTATGGAGACGTGATGGGAGTACGCATTGCTCGCAAGCATGTGGGCTGGTATCTCGCAACCTTGCCGGGCGCCAGGGAGTTTCGCGCCCACTTCAATCGTTTGGATGATACGGAAGCACAGTGCGCCAACGTTCGTGAGTTCTTCTGCGAGCGTTACAAGAGCCTGGTGACAGGGGACGGAGAAGGGGTGGCCGCATGACGATGATGACCGAGACTTTAGTGAGTGGAACAACACCCGTGAGCGACAACGTCAATTTGAAACAGCACCTCAACACGCCGAGCGAAGAAGGCCAGACCCTTCGCGGGAGTGTCGAGAAGGCGCTGCACAATTATTTCGCCCACCTTGAGGGCGCTGCCGTCACGGACGTGTACAACCTGGTGCTCTCCGAAGTCGAGGCGCCGTTGCTCGAAAGCGTAATGAACTACGTCAAGGGCAACCAGACCAAGGCCAGTGAGCTGCTCGGTCTGAACCGTGGCACGCTGCGCAAGAAACTCAAGCAGTACGATTTGCTGTAAGCATTCAATCAAACCAGAAAGGCGCCCGCGTAAAAACGGTCGCCTTTTTTGCTGACTCCTTTGCTTTTGATGGAAATTGAAATGACCGACCAGACTACCCGCCTGCCGATCCGCCGTGCCTTGATCAGTGTCTCCGACAAGACCGGGATCCTCGAATTTGCCCGGGAGCTGGAAGCCCTGGGCGTGGAGATTCTCTCCACCGGCGGGACCTTCAAACTGCTGCAGGACAACGGCGTGGCCGCAGTGGAAGTGGCGGACTACACCGGTTTCGCAGAAATGATGGACGGTCGGGTCAAGACCCTGCACCCGAAAATCCACGGCGGGATCCTCGGTCGTCGCGGTATCGACGACGCCATCATGACCGAGCACGGCATCAAGCCGATCGACCTGGTGGCCGTTAACCTCTACCCGTTCGAAGCCACCATCAACAAGCCAGGCTGCGACCTGCCGACCGCCATCGAAAACATCGATATCGGCGGCCCGACCATGGTTCGCTCCGCAGCAAAAAACCACAAAGACGTGGCCATCGTGGTGAACGCCAGCGATTACGCCAACGTGCTGGAAAGCCTGAAAGCCGGCGGCCTGACCTACGCCCAGCGCTTCGACCTGATGCTCAAGGCCTTCGAACACACCGCTGCCTACGACGGCATGATCGCCAACTACATGGGCACCGTGAACCAGGCGGCTGAAACCCTCAGCACAGAAGGTCGCAGCCAGTTCCCGCGCACCTTCAACAGCCAGTTCATCAAGGCCCAGGAAATGCGCTACGGCGAGAACCCGCACCAGAGCGCGGCGTTCTACGTGGAAGCCAAGCCCGCCGAAGTCGGCATCGCCACTGCAACCCAACTGCAAGGCAAAGAGCTCTCCTACAACAACGTGGCCGACACCGACGCCGCGCTGGAATGTGTGAAGAGCTTCGTCAAGCCAGCCTGCGTGATCGTCAAGCACGCCAACCCGTGCGGCGTGGCCGTGAGCCCGGACGCTGAAGGCGGCATCCGCCAGGCGTACGAACTGGCCTACGCCACCGACACCGAGTCGGCCTTCGGCGGCATCATCGCCTTCAACCGTGAGCTGGACGCCGAGACCGCCAAGGCGATCGTTGAGCGTCAGTTCGTTGAAGTGATCATTGCCCCGTCCGTGAGCGAAGAAGCACGCGCCATCGTTGCTGCCAAGGCCAATGTGCGCCTGCTGGCCTGCGGCGAGTGGTCGGCCGAGCGTGCTGCTGCCTGGGACTACAAGCGCGTCAACGGCGGCTTGCTGGTACAGAGCCGCGACATCGGCATGATCGGCAGTGCCGACCTGAAAGTGGTGACCAAGCGCGCCCCGACCGAACAGGAAATCAACGACCTGATCTTCGCCTGGAAAGTCGCCAAGTACGTTAAATCCAACGCCATCGTCTACGCCAAGAACCGCCAGACCATCGGTGTCGGCGCCGGCCAGATGAGCCGTGTGAACTCGGCGCGTATCGCTGCGATCAAGGCCGAACATGCCGGCCTGCAAGTGCAGGGCTCGGTGATGGCGTCCGACGCTTTCTTCCCGTTCCGTGATGGCCTCGACAACGCCGCAAAAGCTGGCGTGACTGCAGTAATCCAGCCAGGCGGCTCGATGCGTGACGCAGAAGTGATTGCAGCGGCTGATGAAGCCGGCATCGCCATGGTGTTTACCGGCATGCGCCACTTCCGCCACTAACAGAATTCGAGGTTTTTGAAATGAATGTTTTGATCATTGGCAGCKGTGGCCGTGAACACGCCCTGGCCTGGAAAGTTGCCCAGGACCCGCGCGTCCAGAAAGTGTTCGTTGCACCCGGCAACGCCGGCACCGCCATTGAAGCCAAGTGCGAAAACGTCGCCATCGACGTGTTGGCCCTTGAGCAACTGGCAGACTTTGCCGAGAAAAACGTTTCCCTGACCATCGTCGGTCCGGAAGTGCCGCTGGTGGCCGGCGTTGTGGACCTGTTCCGCAGCCGCGGCCTGGACTGCTTCGGCCCTACCGCCGGCGCTGCCCAGCTCGAAGGCTCGAAAGCCTTCACCAAGGATTTCCTGGCGCGCCACAAGATCCCGACCGCCGACTACCAGAACTTCACCGAGATCGAGCCGGCCCTGGCTTATCTGCGTGAGGTCGGTGCACCGATCGTGATCAAGGCCGACGGCCTGGCCGCCGGTAAAGGCGTGATCGTCGCAATGACCCTGGCCGAAGCCGAAGACGCCGTACGCGACATGCTCGCCGGCAATGCTTTCGGTGAAGCCGGTTCGCGCGTCGTCATCGAAGAGTTCCTCGACGGCGAAGAAGCCAGCTTCATCGTGATGGTCGACGGCAAGAACGTGCTGCCGATGGCCACCAGCCAGGACCACAAACGCGTGGGCGACGGCGACAGCGGCCCGAACACCGGCGGCATGGGTGCCTACTCCCCGGCCCCAGTGGTCACCGCCGACGTGCACAAACGCGTGATGGACCTGGTGATCTGGCCCACCGTGCGCGGCATGGCGGACGAAGGCAACGTGTACACCGGCTTCCTGTACGCCGGCTTGATGATCGACAAGGCCGGCAACCCGAAAGTCATCGAGTTCAACTGCCGCTTCGGCGACCCGGAAACCCAACCGGTGATGCTGCGCCTGCAGTCGAGCCTGGTGTTGCTGGTGGAAGCTGCGCTGGCCCAGGCCCTGGACAAGGTCGAAGCCCAATGGGACCCGCGCCCAAGCGTCGGCATCGTGCTGGCCGCCGGCGGCTACCCGGCCGACTACGCCAAGGGCGATGTGATTGAAGGTCTGGACGCGGCTGCTACGCTGGAAGGCAAGGTGTTCCACGCGGGCACCGCGCTCAAGGATGGCAAGGTGGTCACCGCCGGTGGTCGCGTATTGTGCGCAACCGCCATGGGCAGCAGCGTAGATGCCGCCCAGCAACAGGCTTACAAGCTGGCGGCAAAGATCGACTGGAAGGGCTGCTTCTACCGCACCGACATTGGCTACCGCGCCATTGCCCGTGAGCGTGGCGAAAGTCAGTAAACAGCTATCCGTTCGGTTAGGCAGGGGCCCTTGGCCCTTGCCCTACTCTTGTGGTCCCGCGCATAGTTATACCCATGCATCAACCTACGAAGGGATTTCGCCGTGCGCTGGCTCAGGATCGCCATAGGTTTCACTGTCAGTCTGCTGACCTTGCTCTGCTTGCTTCCGGCCCAGGCCGCCGCACAAGGCAGTGGCTGGGCGGTATTGCTTGATGAACAGGCCGATCTGCAACTGAGCGATATCCGCTCGCCCCGCTACATCAATCAATTCAGCCCCATCGAACTGGACCGGATTACCGCCGCGCAACCGGACGGTGCGTTGTGGGTGCGCTTCAGGCTGCAACCCGGCAAGCACGAGCAAGTGCTGCGGGTATTCGCCCCCGACCTGTCTCACCTGAACCTGTACGTGCTCGACGGCGATACCCTGGTGGAGCAGCAAGCCACCGGCACCCGCCAGCCCCAGGCCGAGCGCCCGCTGCCCAGCAGCGACTTCATGCTGCCGATGCCCCAAAGCCAGAAGCCGCTGGACGTGTACCTGCGCATGGTCTCGGAACACGAACTGCGCCCCTACATCACCCTGGAGCCCGCCGTACTGGCCGCGGCCAACCAGAACCAGACACTCATCTACGGGCTGCTGTTCGGCTGCCTGGTGATGCTGATCCTGCACAACCTGACCCGCTACGCATACCATCGCTCCCGCAGCAGCCTGTGGCTCGCCGCCTGCGAAGTGCTGTTGATGCTCAGCCTGGCGCTGTTGCTCAACGTGGTGGGGCCGTGGCTGCCGAACTGGCACGCGGTACAAACCCCCGGCGCCTACCTCGCCCTGCTGCTGACGGCACCGTGCGGGCTGATGTTCGCCTACCGTTTTTTTGCCCCCCTGGGCCCGCACCCGCTGAACAAGCTGTTGATGGCCGACATCCTGCTGATCGTCCTGGTCGGGCTGTTGCTGCTGTTCGTCAATACGCTGCCCCTGAACATCATCACCTACGCCCTGGTGGCGCTGGCCGGCCTGAGCATGCTGTTCGTCTCGGCCTATCACTGGCAAAAAGGTTATCGCCCGGCGCGGCTGTTCATGGTGGCGATGGTGATCTTCAACATCGGCACGCTGATCATCCTGCCCGCGTTGCTGGGCCTGACACTGGTGGCGCCCCAAGGCTTGATCGTCACCCTGCTCGGCTTTATCTGCCTCAGCGGCCTGTTGATGAGCCTGGCATTGGGCGAACGCCAGCGCGCAATCACCGAAGACAACTTCAGCCTCAGCCGCGACCTGGCGGCCAGCAATGCCGAAATCGCCGCCAAGGCCGAGTTCCTGGCGAAGATCAGCCACGAAATCCGCACTCCCATGAATGGTGTGCTGGGCATGACCGAGCTGCTGCTGGGCACGCCGCTGTCGGTCAAGCAGCGGGACTACGTGCAAACCATTCATAGCGCCGGCAATGAACTGCTCACCCTGATCAACGAGATTCTCGACATCTCCAAGCTGGAGTCCGGGCAGATCGAACTGGACGACGTGCAATTTGACCTCAATGCGTTGATCGAAGACTGCCTGAGTATTTTCCGCGCCAAGGCCGAACAGCAGAACGTCGAGCTGATCAGCTTTATCCAGCCACAAGTGCCACGGGTGATCAGCGGTGACCCGACACGCCTGCGCCAGGCGCTGTTGAGCCTGCTGGAAAACGCCCTGCAAAAAACCGACGAAGGCGAAGTGCTGATCGTCGTGGCACTGGACGAGCGCAGCAGCAAACCGCGCCTGCGCATCGCCGTGCAAGACAGCGGCCTGCCGATGGAACCCGCCGAGCGCGACGCCCTGCTGCACAGCGAGTTGCACAGCAAGAACTTCCTGTCCGCCACCCGCTTGAGCGGCCATCTGGGCCTGGTCATCGCCCGCCAGTTGATCCTGTTGATGAACGGCGAGTTCGGCATCAAGAGTGGCAGCCAACAGGGCAGCACGCTGTGGCTGACCTTGCCGCTGGACCCGGAACGCCTGGAGCATCCGACCTCCGACCTCGACGGCCCGCTCAAGGGTGCACGCGTGCTGGTGGTGGACGACAACGACACCTGCCGCAAAGTGCTGGTGCAACAATGC
This sequence comes from Pseudomonas sp. 1912-s, assembly GCF_029269205.1. Taxonomy (NCBI): domain Bacteria; kingdom Pseudomonadati; phylum Pseudomonadota; class Gammaproteobacteria; order Pseudomonadales; family Pseudomonadaceae; genus Pseudomonas; species Pseudomonas sp. 1912-s. Next base: position 70,836 of record NZ_JARIXR010000011.1, read on the forward strand.
ACGGCCTGGGGCCTGAACGTGAGCGCCGTGCCGTCGGGCAAGGAAGCCTTGGCGCTGCTGCGCACCAAGGCGCACCTGCGGGACTATTTCGACGTGGTGCTGCTGGACCAGAACATGCCTGGCATGACCGGCATGCAACTGGCGGCGAAGATCAAGGAAGACCCGAGCCTGAACCACGACATCTTGCTGATCATGCTCACCGGCATCAGCAATGCGCCGAGCAAGATCATCGCGCGCAACTGCGGGATCAAACGCATCCTCGCCAAGCCCGTGGCCGGTTATACCCTCAAGACCACGCTCGCCGACGAACTGACCCAACGCAGCAAGGGCGCCGTGCAGCCTCGCCAGCCGGCGATCAGCGCCCCCGTTCCCGTGACGGTGCCGAGTGATTTCAAGATCCTGGTGGCGGAAGACAACAGCATCTCCACCAAGGTGATTCGCGGCATGCTCGGCAAGCTCAACCTGCAGCCCGACACCGCGAGCAACGGCGAAGAAGCCCTGCAGGCGATGAAGGCCCAGCGCTACGACCTGGTGTTGATGGACTGTGAAATGCCGATCCTCGATGGCTTCTCCGCCACCCAGCAACTGCGGGCATGGGAAGTCAGCAACCAGCGGATTCGTACGCCGATCGTGGCGCTGACAGCGCACATTCTTTCAGAGCATAAAGAGCGTGCACGCCAGGCCGGGATGGACGGGCACATGGCCAAGCCGGTGGAGTTGTCGCAGTTGCGTGAGCTGGTGGAGTATTGGGTTGCGCAGCGCCAACAGCGACCGGAACATGCACCTACCTGACCTGAAACAGGATATCCCTGTGGGAGCTGGCTTGCCTGCGATGGCGGTGTATCAGTCACACACACGAGTGTCTGAAACACCGCCATCGCAGGCAAGCCAGCTCCCACATTTGTTCCGTGGCGCCTGATAGACTCCCCACACGTCCCCGCCGCGAGCCGCGCCCATGCTCCATGTGCTATTCAGCGTTTACCTGAAGATGCTGGTGCTCTACAGCCCCTTCTTCGTGCTCTCCTGCTTTATCAGCCTGACTCGCGGTTACTCCAGCAAGGAGCGGCGGCGCCTGGCCTGGAAAGTGGCCCTCGCCACCCTGGTCTCGAGCGTGTTGCTCTACCTGTTCGGCCGGGTGATCTTCAGCGTATTCGGCATCACCGTCGACGCCTTCCGCATCGGCGCCGGCAGTGTGCTGTTTATCTCGGCCCTGGGCATGGCCCAAGGCAAGTCGGCGGTGCAGACCGACAACGTACAGCAGGACGTGACCATCGTGCCGCTGACCATCCCCCTGACCGTCGGCCCCGGCACCATCGGTGCGCTGCTGGTGATGGGCGTCAGCCAGCCGCATTGGGACGACAAGATCACTGCCATCCTCAGCATTGCCCTGGCCAGCCTGACGGTAGGCGTGGTGCTGTACCTGTCCAACCGAATCGAACGCATCCTCGGCGACCAGGGCTTGCAAATTGTCAGCCGGTTGATGGGGCTGTTTGTGTGCGCCCTGGCCGCGCAAATCATCTTTACCGGCGTACGCGGTTACCTGGTGCCGTAGATCAAATCCTGTATTTGGCGATAGCCAGCCGGACCTTGTCCCCTGCGCTGTCCCGCAGCAGTTGAAGCGTGGCTTCGTTGACCACCGAGCTGTTCAGCACCAGGCAGGTACGACCACTGAAGGCTTCAACGGAGCCACTGTCCCATTCCAGAAACGGCACGCCCACCTGCTTGCTGACACCGTGGGAACTGTAGGTCACCAACACCATCGAGACTTCCCCCGCCGTTTCCGAGCAGGACGCCAAGCCGAAATCACCACCGTCGTGGGTCGTGGTATTTCGTTTGAACAACTCGAATGAGGCCGGGAGCTGCTTCAAGGCCTCCACTGCATCACCCACCCGCTTGGGCAGTGCGCTGATCAACGGCCCCGACAAGAACGTCGAAGCCACCGCGGCCGCCACCAGATTCAGCGCCGCCAACTGCACCGACAACCCTTTGCGGGTCGTGTACACCCGCTCAAAACTGCTCCTGACCGGGATCCAGCCCAGGCTGATCATCACCTTGATAAATTCGTCGTACCAGGCCTCCGTTCCCCGTGCGATGCGCAACACATCGCTGACGTAGCTGCTCGCCAGCAGATAACTCTTGCGGGTGTATTCCTTGTTGAGGCTCGTCATGCCGTCCACAAACGACATGACACTATTGTTCACCACCGCCGCATTCAACCCATCATCGCCCTCGGGCCTCACCGGCGGGCCCCACCCGGACGACAGGCCGGACGCACCCGGCAGCCGGTAAGCGGCAATCAGCTTCCTGCGTTTTGCACTGTTGATCCGTCTGTTATTTCGCTCCATAGCCATTCTCCATAACCCCCAACATGGGGCTTAACGCCAACACTAGTCGAGTTGCCGGGGATTTTGAGTTACTGGAAATGGACGACAAAACGCGCTGCAGCACGCGGGAAAAACCACCCCGGGCGGCGGCGCTGAGTAAACGTTGGGGATGAACCGGCGGCGTGGAAAGGCGCCGTGTTTTTCTTCAGCCGGTAGAGAAAGGTACGACTCGACCCGATGCAAAAAACACTCGGCAAGCAGACCTTTCTTCCATCACCTGAGCGCTTTTTCAAGGCGGCCCCATGGCGGGGCCACCGTTTTTCAGGAGGCCGGTTTCTCGCCGTACCAACGTGGCGTGTACACCCACTCGCCACCACCGGCCCGGGGGAATACACAGGTGGTGGACGAGCCGATCAGCACCATGGTGCGCATGTCCACTTGCTCCGGGGTCAGTTGCCCCAGGGTCGTGACGCGCAGGGTCTGGCCCGGGCGGCCAATATCGCGGCCCAACACCACTGGCGTCTCGGCCGTGCGGTGCTGCGCGACGATCTCCAGGGCGCGCCCCAACTGCCAGGGCCGTGCACGGGAAATCGGGTTGTAGAACGCCAACGCCAGGTCGGCCTGGGACGCCAGGTCCAGGCGCTTCTCGATGATCGCCCAGGGCTTGAGGTTGTCCGACAGCGACATCACGCAGAAGTCATGCCCCAACGGCGCACCCGCCTGGGCCGCCGTGGCGAGGGATGCCGACACGCCCGGCAGGATCTCCAGGTCGACCTGATGCCAGGCCGGGTCGCTGGATTCGTGCAGGGCTTCGATCACCGCTGCGGCCATGGCGAATACGCCCGGGTCACCCGAAGACACCACCACCACCGAACGCCCTTGCGCCGCCAGCTCAAAGGCGTGACGAGCGCGCTGCATTTCTTCGCGGTTATCGGTGCAATGCTGGATCTGGTCCGGCCGGAATGGCCCGGCCATGCGCACGTAGGTTTCGTAACCCAGCACATCGGTGCAGCGGGCCAGCTCGGCCTTCACGGCGGGCACCATCAGCTCGGCAGCGCCGGGGCCCAGGCCGATGACCGCCAGGCGACCACGGGGGCGACCGATCTGGGACAGTTCCAGAGGGGCGTCGGCGACCGTGATCGCGATGTCCACCTGGGTCGCCAAATCGGCAAAGCGCAACGGTACGCCCAACTCGATTGAAGCTTCATGCAACGACGAATCAGCCATCTGCGTTTCAGCCGCCAGCAGACACGCCAGGGACTGCACGGCGAGCCCTGCGTCCTGCAACGCCGCACGAATGCGGGCGGCCAATTGCGGCCCCGGCTGGCAGGTGACCAACACGTTCTTCGGGTAAATCAGCAGTTCATTAGCCGCAGGCGTGCGCTCGGCACTGCCCACATGAATCGCCAGACGCGCTTGCTGATCCTGCGGCAAGTTGGCTTGGTCCAGCCACGGTGCCGCGCCTTCGATGCGCACCGACTCACCCGCCAGCAAGTCCGACACAAAGCGCTTGCCCAGTTCCAGATCCCCGAGTTGATAACCGCTGGGAGGGTTGAGCAGGCAGGTGCCAAAACGCAGCTCGCCACTGGTGGTGATCGCAGCGGCAACGCCCAAGGCGGCGGCAATTTCCCGCGCCAGTACGTTCACGCCACCGAGGCCGCCGAGCAGCGGCACCACGGCGCTGCCGTCTTCGGCGACCGCCAGCACGGCAGGCTCCACGCCTTTCTCCAACAGCAGCGGCGCCAGCGTGCGGATCACAATCCCGGCGGCGCACAACGCAATGATCGGCGTGCCCTGTTGATATAACTGGCGCACGGCAACGCCGAATTCGGTGTAGGGCTGGTCTGCGCCCTCGACCCGTCCGGCCAGGCCGTGGATCAACGCGTCGGGATACACCTGCTGGATAGCCCGGGCCGTGGCGAGGCTGCCCTGCCCCAGGATGACAATCGCGGGAGCCGTCATCAGCCTTGCCACCTTTCGCCGGGAACAATGATCAGCGAGAAGTACGGCGAGGACGTTGGATCGACCTGGTCCAGGGCGACGATTTTCTGATTGGCCATGGTCGCGCGCTCGACGTACAACGCCCGGCTCGCCAGCCCCAACTCCTCCAATACCTGGCGCACCTTGGTGAAGTTGCGCCCCAGCTTCATGATCACCGCCGCATCGGCATCCGCCAGGCGACGCTTGAGTTCGTCATGGGGCAATACGCCGGAAAGCACCGACAGGCTCTGGTTGCGGTACACCAACGGCGCGCCCAGCACAGAGGCGCCACCGAGCATCGAACACACGCCCGGGATCACCTGGGCTTCGTAACGCTCGGCCAGGCGGTCGTGCAAATACATGTAGGAACCGTAGAAGAACGGGTCGCCTTCGCAGATCACTGCCACGTCGCGCCCGGCATCCAGGTGCGCCGCCACGTCGACACTGGCGGTGTCGTAGAAATCGCTGATCACTTGTTCGTAGGACAACGGCGCCGGCAATACTTCCGTGGTCACCGGGTACACCAGCGGCATCAGGGTTTGCTGGGGCACCAGATGGTCTTCGATGATGCCGAAGGCGTTGCCCTTCTTGCCTTTGGCCACGAAGTACGCCACCACCGGCGATTCGCGCAGCAGGCGCAGGGCTTTCAGGGTAATCAGTTCCGGGTCACCGGGGCCTACGCCCAGGCCAATCAAACGTCCGCGTGCCGGCATTATTCGACCTCCGTGGCCAAGGCGTTCACCGCGGCGGCGGCCATCGCACTGCCGCCCAGGCGGCCCTGCATGATCACGAACGGTACGCCACGGCTGTCTGCAGCCAGCATGGCCTTGGATTCGGCAGCGCCGACAAAACCCACCGGGAACCCGAGGATCAGCGCGGGTTTTGGCGCGCCGGCGTCGAGCATTTCCAGCAGGTAGAACAAGGCAGTCGGCGCATTGCCGATCACCACCACGCTGCCTTCCAGGTGCGGGCGCCACAGTTCCAGGGCGGCGGCGGAGCGGGTGTTGCCCAGCTCGCGGGCCAACTCCGGCACGCTGTCATCGCGCAATGTGCAAATCACCTGATTGTTGGCCGGCAGGCGCGTACGGGTCACGCCTTCGGAGACCATCCGCGCATCACACAGGATCGGCGCGCCAGCGGCCAGGGCTTCGCGCCCGGCCTTGCCAGCACCTTCGGAAAATTGCAGGCCGTCGATGGCGTCGACCATGCCGCAGGCATGAATCACCCGCACGGCGAGTTTTTCCAGGTCGGCAGGAATGCGATCCAGCTTGGCTTCTGCGCGAATGATCGCGAAGGAGTTGCGATAGATCTCCTGACCGTCGCGGATGTAATCAATCATCGGTGTTGCTCCGTGGGTGGGCGCGCAACACGGCGCCCGCCGCTTCAATAGAAAGAGTGCGCGCGTGCAGGCGGCCGAAACCGGGCAGGCCTGCGTCGCGAAAATAGAGGTCGTAGTGGCCGGGGCTCACGGCCAGCAAGGTGACCGGCGCGGTGTGTGCGGCGGCGCAGGAACGCGGGCAGCCGGACACATGCACGCTGTGGCCTGGGGCAAGCGTCGCCAGTTGCAGGGCGTCGGCCTTGGTGTCGGACAGGCCTTTGGCGCAACCGCTGGAACCGGTGCAGGCAATCAGGCGCGCCAGGGGTTGGTCCACTGAACACAGAAAGCCAAGCTGTTCGAGGCGTTCGGTCACAGCCGCCGCATCCCGGATATTGGGCAGTAGCAGGCCTTGCCAGGGCGTGAACCGCAGGGTGGCGTCGCCATGCTCGACGGCCAGTTGCGCGGCACCCCTGAGCATCGCCGAATCCAGGCGGCCCAAAGGGGCGACGGCGGCGACGTAGCGCCGATTTTTTTGGCGCTGTGGATAACTTCCCAGGTGCAGCGGCGCGGGGTTTTCGCGGCGTGAGAAGCCGTCGACAGGCTGCAACGGCAGGTTTATTTGCCTCAGAAAGTTATCCACAGACGTTTCGGCCAGCAGGTGCCGCATGCGGGTGTGTTCGGGCCGGGCCAGCTCAAGGAACAATTCCAGCACCGCCACCACCAGTGCATGCCCCTGCGCCAAAGGCACCGCCGCCAGGGGCGCGTCCTGTGCCGGGCAGCCTGCCAGGCCGAACGCCAATAGCGTCTGGCCATTGGCGTTGAAGGCCGACAACCAGAGGTCGTGGTGGTGTTCGAGCATCGCCAGGGCCTCACCGCCGTCCAGCTGCACGGCGAACTTGGCCGACAGCCCATGGAAACGCGGGTGGGTTTCCAGGGTGGCAAGGATCTCGTCTGCCAACGGTCGGGTATCGAACAGCATGTCGCGGTCGATGCCGGCGCTGGGGCTGAGCATCAGGTTGCGCACATCGTCCCCGGCGGCGCTCCTGGGGCCCAGGTCGGCGGCCAGCAGGGCGGCGATCAATGCGTCCGGTTCGGCGCCGATCCCGCGAATCTGCAGGTTGGCGCGGTTGGTCGCCTCGATCACCCCGCCGGCATAGGCCTGGGCCGCGTCGGCCACGGCAAACGCCTGCTCGGCGCGGATCGAACCGCCCGCCAGTTTGATCCGGCAAATCCCGCCATCCAACGCCTGGACAATACGCAGCAACCCCGGACAAGCCGAGGGGCGCAAGGTATTGGACAGTGGTGGTGGTTTCACAGGGCTACCGGTTCACGGGTAAAGGCGCGGTATTATGCCTGCTTTGTCCGGCGGCATGAAAAGCCTGCCCGTCGGATGTCGTTCAAGGAATTCATATGTCGCCCTGGCTGACGGTAGTAGGCATCGGTGAAGACGGCTTCAAGGGCCTGGGCAGAAACGCCCGGCATGCCATGTTGCGCGCCTCGATAATTGTAGGCGGCCAACGTCAGTTGGACCTGTTGCCGGTGTGTATCCGTGGCGAGCGCGAGTTGTGGCCCAGCCCGTTTTCCCTGGAGCCGGTGCTGGCGCGCCGAGGTGAGGCGGTGTGCGTGCTGGCCAGCGGCGACCCCATGTTCTATGGCGTGGGTGCGAGCCTGGCTCGGCAGATTCCAGCCAACGAGCTATTGATTTTGCCGGCGCCCTCTTCTGTGTCCCTGGCGGCAGCGCGGTTGGGCTGGCCGTTGCAGGAAGTAGTGACGCTGTCGGTGGTTGCCCGGCCATTGGCGGCGCTGAATGCTCACCTCGCTACCGGCGTGCGTTTGCTGGTGCTGAGCAATGACGGCCAGAGCCCGGCGGCTATCGCGGCGCAGTTGGCCGAGCGCGGGTTTGGCGCCAGTCGCCTGAGCGTGTTTGAACACCTCGGCGGGCCGGATGAGCGGCGCATCGATAGCATCGCCCGGGATTGGCCTGGCGAGCCGATTGCCGCGTTGAATCTGGTGGCCATCGACTGCATGGCCGACGCCCACACACCGCGCCTGTCACGCCTGGCAGGGCTGCCGGACTCGGCCTTCAAGCATGACGGCCAACTGACCAAGCGCGACGTGCGCGCCATGACCCTCGCCCGCCTCGCGCCAATGCCCGGCGAACTGCTGTGGGACGTGGGCGCGGGCAGCGGCTCCATCGGGATCGAATGGATGCGTGCTCATCCCAGTTGCCGCGCGCTGGCCATCGAGGCCGACGAAGGCCGGCAAGTGCTGATCGAACACAACCGCGATGCCCTTGGCGTCCCCGGCCTGCAACTGATTCGCGGCACCGCGCCCCATGCACTCGCGGGCCTGGAAGCGCCGAACGCGATCTTCATCGGCGGCGGCGTGACCCGCGACGGCGTGCTCGACACCTGCTGGCACCACCTGCGCCCCGGCGGCCGGCTGGTGGCCAACGCCGTGACCCTGCAAAGCGAAATGACCCTGATGGCCTGGCGCGAACAACACGGCGGCGAGCTGACCCGCATTCATGTGGCCCAGGCCCAGCCGCTGGGGGATTTCGATACCTGGCGCCAGGCACTGCCGATCACCTTGCTGGAAGTGATCAAGCCGCTATGAAACGCATCCTGCTATTGGGCGGCGTGACGGAAGCCCTGGCCATCGCCCGCACGTTGGGCCCGGAGCATATCTATAGCTTGGCGGGTGTGGGGCGGGTGCCTACCGATCTCACCTGTCAGGTGCGGGTTGGCGGGTACGGCGGTGCTGAAGGCCTGGCGCAGTTCATTCGCGATGAAGGCATCGAACTGGTGCTGGATGCGACCCATCCGTATGCCGCGCAGATCAGCGCCAATGCTGCCCGTGCTGCGGGTTTGTGCGGCGTAGCCTGCTGGGCCCTGCGCCGCCCGGCATGGCAGCCACAGGCCGGTGATGACTGGCGCGAGGTGAGTGACTGGGCCGAGTTGATCGAAGCCCTCAAGCCATTCAAGCGACCACTGTTCACCCTTGGCCGCGAACCGTTGCAGCACCTCGATGAAATCCCCGCCGAGCAGTTCTGGACGCTGCGCGCACTGGACGTGTACCCCGGCAATCAACGCTGCGAAGTGATTGGCGCGCGCGGGCCATTTTTGATCGAGGATGAGCGGGCGTTGTTTGAGCGGCGGCAGATTGATGTGCTGATCAGCAAGAACAGCGGCAGCACGGCTACCGAGCCGAAGCTGGAAGTGGCACGGGAGCGTGGGGTGCCGGTGTTGGTGTTGAAGCGGCCGGTGTTGGCGGCGGTGGACCGGGAACTCTTGTCGCTCAAGGAAACACTCATGGCGTTGGCAAATTTCATTCGATAAGTCAGGATCGCTCGCTTGCTTGATTAGTAACCTATTTGTTACCTTCAGGACGGCCAATGATTGAGATTGAAGAATATCGACGCGATAACCAAATCAGCCCGTTCGATGAGTGGTTTTCATCCTTGAATGTAGCGGCAGCAACCAAAGTTTCAACTGCGCTGGTGCGGCTTGAACGGGGTAACACCAGCAACATCAAATGGTTCGAGGGATTCGGCGAATACCGTATTAACTGGGGGCCAGGCCTTCGAATCTATCTGATACAAGAAGGCCACCGATTAATCATCCTGTTCGGCGGTGGCGATAAATCGAGTCAAAAACGCGATATCAAAGTAGTGAAATCGCTGATCAATGAGCATCAGCGTGGCAAGAAATCGGAACAAAAGAGGTAGTCAGCATGGCGCTAACCCGCAGTTACAAACACACCATTGCCGAACGTGCTCAACGCGACCCTGAATTTGCCCAAGCACTCCTGGATGAGGCTGCTACGCTGTTTCTCAATGGCGAACCGGAAATCTCACGGGTAATTCTCCGTGACTTGGTCAATGCGACAGTGGGCTTTGAAGGGCTCGCGAAAGAGACAGCAAAACCTAGTAAAAGCCTGCATCGAATGCTGTCAGCCAGTGGTAACCCCAGTATGGATAACCTGGCTGCAATATTCGCAGTGATTCGGAAAGCGCTAGGTGTCGATATGCAGGTCCACGGCGTCCCTACGGCATAATGTGATCGCACTGCGACACCAAACCACACCGCCCCTTTTTACTTATCCCCCACGATCAGGCTAAATACCCACCTGATCGATTAACCCTACGGATTGTCCGCCATGGCCCGTCAACGCTTTGCAATTGCCTGGATAGCCTGCCTTGCAGTGCTGTTCAATGCGTTTGCCATGCCGCTGGCGAGTGCGATGCAGCAGGCGGACGACCCGGTCAAGCAATTGCTGTGGGGCAGTTTCTGCTCCTCCAATGCCACCAAGCTGACGGCCATTGCCCTGGGCAAGCTGGAAATTCCGGCACCGCAGCAGGACGATCACTCCACCATGCAGCATTGCTGGTGCTGCTCGGGCTCGGCGCCGTTGGTGGCGCTGCCGGGGCATTCGCCCACGCTGTATTTCGCACGATTCGATGCGGTGCAAGACCTGCCGCCGCCGTCATTGCAATCCCCTGCCCCGCGCCAGCAATGGCCGAGCCTTAACCCCCGCGCCTCTCCAACGGTCTGATTTCTTCGCAAGTGAACTGCGTTTAGAACCGTTCTGGAGAACTGCCATGCTTAAATCTTCCCTGCTTCTGGCTGCGTTGTTGCTGCCGGTGTGTGCTGCTGCCAATGCCGAAGACTTCAAGGTCGGCGAACTGGTGGTCAGCGAACCCTGGTCCCAGGAGCTGCCGCCCAACGCGCCGACCGTCGCGGCGTATTTCGTGATTCATAACCAGGGCGAGCATGCGGATCGCCTGCTCAGCGTCGACACGCCCGTGGCCGCCAAGGCCGAGCTGCATGAGCATGTGATGCAGGGCGATCTGATGAAGATGCAGCAGGTGGCCAGCGTCGCGGTGCCGGCCAAAGGTGACCTGACGTTCGCGCCCATGGCCTACCACGTGATGCTGCTGGACCTGAAGGACCGCAGCGTATTGCGCGACGGCCAGCATTTCCCGCTGACCCTGAACTTCGAGAAAGCAGGACCCGTGAAGGTGGAAGTGTCAGTGCAGAAGCAACCGCCCATGGCCAGTCACGAGCACATGCACGCCCAGTAGATAAACCTTCGTGGGCGCCCCACGCGCCAGGTTGTCCCCACACCGCCGTAAGCCAATGAGCCTTATGCGCGGCAGCTGGATCAGCCTGTTCGCCATGCTGATGATCTTTATCGGTCCGCTGATTTCCCAAGCGATGCCGATGGATCATCACGCCGGTATGTCGATGGCAATGTCCATGGACGCCCCGAGCTGCCATGGCGACGCCAAGCCTGCCACCGACCACCACAAGGCCCCCGACGAGCACCATGTGCTTTGGGAAAAGTGCGGCTATTGCAGCTTGCTCTTCAGTTGCCCGGCGCTGCCTGGCAGCGTGTCGTTTGTCACCCTCGGCAGCCCGCCGCCCGCCAATGCCCTCACCCCCGCCCCACGCCTGGGCCATGCCCGGCAAACCGTGTTCCCCGGCGCCCGCAGCCGCGCCCCGCCCATCATCGCGTAAGCCCTTCACACCGTTACTTCACCCCGGCCGACTTTAGACAGACAGCCGCAGGCTGCTGGCCGTGTTGTTTACGAATGAATGATGGAATTTTTCATGTCCAGGTTTTCTGCTGACACCCGTTTGGGATGCACTCCCGTGTTCGCCGTTCTATGCGGCGCGCTGCTGGTTCCACAGGCCCATGCCGACGAGCACGCCGACCACAATGAACTGAGCCCGACGGTGATCACCGCGATCGCCCCAAGCTCCCCCCTGACCGTCGTCACCAACCCCAAGGACCCGCGCCAACCGGTGCCCGCCAGCGACGGCGGCGACTACCTCAAGACCATCCCCGGCTTCGCCCTGGTGCGCAACGGCGGCACCAATGGCGACCCGGTGCTTCGGGGCATGTTCGGCTCGCGCCTGAATATCCTCACCAACGGCAGCATGATGCTCGGTGCGTGCCCGGGGCGGATGGACGCGCCCACCTCCTATATCTCGCCGGAAACCTACGACAAGCTAACGGTGATCAAGGGCCCGCAAACCGTGCTCTGGGGCCCGGGCGCTTCGGCGGGCACGATCCTGTTCGAGCGCGAGCCCGAGCAGTTCGGCGAGCTGGGTACGCGGGTCAACGCGAGCATCCTGGCGGGCTCCAACGGGCGCTTCGATAAAGTCGTCGATGCGGCCGCCGGCGGGCCGTTGGGGTATGTGCGGGTGATCGGCAACCAGGCCCACGCCGATGACTACAAGGACGGCAACAACGACACCGTCGCCTCGCGCTACGACAAGTGGAACGGCGACGTGGCCGTGGGCTGGACCCCGGACGCCGACACCCTGCTGGAACTCACCGCCGGCCGTGGCGATGGCGAGGCCCGTTATGCCGGGCGCGGCATGGACGGCTCGCAGTTCTTGCGCGAAAGCCTCGGGCTGCGCTTCGAGAAATCCAACATCGGCGAAGTGCTGGACAAGGTCGAGGCGCAGGTCTACTACAACTACGCAGACCACGTGATGGACAACTACACCCTGCGCGTCCCGTCGGGCACCGGGATGATGGCCGGGCCCATGGCAGCCAACGTCGACCGCCGCACCCTCGGCGCACGCATCAAGGCCACCTGGCGCTGGACCGATGTGCAGTTGATCAGCGGCCTGGATGCGCAAACCAACGAGCACCGCGAACGCAGCGCCATGGGCATCGACACCTACAAGGACCTGCCCCGCAGCAAGGACGCCAACTTCCACAACTACGGCGTGTTCGGCGAACTGACCTGGTACGCCGCCGACCGCGACCGCCTGATCACCGGCGCCCGCGTCGACCGTGCTTCGGCCAAGGATTTCCGGCAAACCCTCAGCTCCGGGATGATGAGCAGCCCCAACCCCACCGCCGGCAACACCCGCGCCGATACGCTGCCATCGGGCTTTGTGCGCTACGAGCACGACCTGGCCGACAGCCCCACTACCCTGTACGCAGGGCTTGGGCACTCGGAGCGTTTTCCGGATTACTGGGAACTGTTTTCCCCCGACACCGGGGCAGCCGGAGCGGTGAATGCCTTCGACGGCGTGAAGCCCGAGAAAACCACCCAGCTGGATTTCGGCGTGCAATACAAGTCCGCCGACCTCGACGCCTGGGCCTCGGGCTACGTCGGCCAGGTGCGGGACTTCATCCTGTTCGACTACCAGCCGGGAATGATGGGCACCACCTCCCAGGCGCGGAATGTGGATGCGCGAATCATGGGCGGTGAATTGGGTGCGGCGTACAAGCTGACCTCACATTGGAAAGCCGACGCCACCTTCGCCTACGCCTGGGGCAAGAACACCAGCGACGGCAAACCGCTGCCACAGATCCCGCCACTGGATGCACGCTTCGGGCTCACCTACAGCCAGGACGACTGGAGCGCCGGTGCCTTGTGGCGGGTGGTCGCGGCGCAAAACCGCATCGACCAGAACAAGGGCAACGTGGTCGGCAAGGACTTCGACAAGAGCTCGGGGTTTGGCGTGTTCTCGCTGAACGCGGCGTATCGCATCAACAAAAACTTCAAGGTCAGCACGGGCGTCGACAACCTGTTCGGCAAGGCGTACGCCGAGCACTTGAACCTGGCCGGCAATGCCGGGTTCGGCTACCCGGCCAATGACCCGCAAGCCATCAAGGAACCGGGGCGCACACTCTGGACCAAGGTGGACATGAGTTTCTAAGAGCGTCGCAGGCAAGCCGGCTCCCACAGTTGAAATGCATTCCCCTGTGGGAGCGGGCTTGCCTGCGATGGCGGCCTCGATAACACAAAAATTCCAAGCCTTTGCGGAGCAACCCCTGATGAACCCACCAAAGATTTCCTTCTACAACCTGGCCTGGCGCTGGCATTTCTACGCCGGGCTGTTTGTCGCGCCGTTCATGGTGCTGCTGGCCCTGACCGGCATCATCTACCTGTTCAAACCCCAGCTCGACCCGCTGATGTACGGCCACCTGCTGACCGTGCAAAGCGCCGAGCACGCATTGAGTGCCGACGAGCAACTGCAACGCGCCCAGGCCGCCTACCCACAAGGCAAGATCAGCAAATACCTGCCGCCTGCCGACGCCACCAGCAGCGCGCAGTTTGTGATGCGCAACGACGGGCAAGAAGTGACCGTATTCGTCGACCCGTATCGCGGCACCGTACTCGGTGAGCAAGACGCGAAGAACAATCTGCAAGCCATCGCCCGTGCGTTGCATGGCGAATTGATGATCGGCACCGTCGGCGATCGCCTGGTGGAACTCGCCGCCGGCTGGGGCGTGATGCTGGTGATTTCGGGGCTGTATCTGTGGTGGCCGCGAGGCACGTCGGCGGCGGGCATTCTGTGGCCCCGGCTGGGCAGTCGAGGCCGTTTGTTCTGGCGCGATTTGCACGCGGTCGCAGGCTTCTGGGGCGCGGCCTTTCTGCTGGTGATGCTGCTCAGTGGCATGACCTGGACCGGCTTCTGGGGCAAGCAATACGCCGAGCTGTGGAATAAATTTCCGGCGGCGATGTGGAACAACGTTCCGCAGTCCGACCAACAGGCCCGCAGCCTCAACACAGCGAGCCAACAGACCGTGCCGTGGGCCATGGAAAACACGCCGATGCCGATGTCCGGCGACCACGCCGAGCACATGAACCACGCCGGCATGAGCCACGGCCCCGCCGCCCCGGGCATCCGCCTGCAACAGGTGGTAGACCTCGCTCAGTCGCGCAAGGTCGAGCCCGGCTACAGCATCACCTTCCCCACCACCGCCGAAGGCGTATTCACCGTCGCGGTGTTCGCCAACGACCCGCGCAACGACGCCACCCTGCATGTGGATCAATACACCGGCAAGGTCCTCGCCGATGTGCGCTGGGAGCAGTACAACGGTGTGGCCCGCGCCACCGAAATGGGCGTGATGCTGCATGAAGGCAAGATGTTCGGGCCGGTCAACCAGATCATCGTGCTGCTGATTTGCCTGATGATCCTGCTCAGTGCCGTCAGCGGTGTGGTGATCTGGTGGAAGCGTCGTCCACAGGGCGGGCTGGGCGTTCCGCCGTTGCGTCACGACCTGCCGAAATGGAAAACCGCGATGGTGATCATGCTCGGGCTGGCGATTGTCTTTCCGCTGGTGGGCGCCTCGTTGATCGTGGTCTGGGCGTTGGACCGGCTGGTACTTTCACGCGTGTTTGGCCAACGTGAATCTGCCTCAGGTTCAGCATGAAGCAGGCGAGATGCCCTGCTTAGAGGCGTTATGTAGTCTTGCGCGGGCTTTCGCCCACGCCATGCGAAGTGTTATGTTGTAACACTTAGTGTATTTTCCGACTCGCCGCGCCCTGCGGCGAGTACCGCCTCGAAGAAGCGATTTATCGTCCGATGAACAAGTACCTTGCGTCCGGCCTGTGCCTGCTCGCCCTGCAAAACAGCGCCCAGGCCCTGACTCTTCCCGCCAGTGCCGTCTCCGCGCCGGCGGTCGATGACGAGCGCGTCGACCTGAACACCCCGACCACCGCAGGTTCGCGCCTGAACCTTACAGCCCTGCAAACCCCTGGCAGCGTTGAAAGCCAGACCGGCGAGCAAATCCGCGCACGGGGCGATGCCACGGTGCAGGACGCTATTTCCCGCGCCACCGGCATCAGCCGCACCGGCACCCCGGGCGACGGCGGTACCTCGTTGTCGGCACGCGGGTTCACCGGCCAGAGTTCGGTGCTGCAACTGTACGACGGCGCCCGCATGTTCGATGGCGCGGGCACGTCTACCTTCCCGGTCGACACCTGGTCCGTGGAGCGTGTGGACGTGCTGCGCGGCCCGGCCTCGGTGATGTACGGCCAGGGCGCCACCGGTGCGGTGATCAACACGATCCCGAAGAAGCCCTTCGAAGGCGAGATCGAAAACCATATCCGCCTGGGCTACGGTTCTTATGATCGCCAGCAACAAGCCCTCGACAGCGGCGGCTCGCTGACCGACACCCTGAGCTACCGCCTGAACATCAACCGGCTGCGCAGCAACGGTTTCATCGACCGTGGCGAGTCCGGCAGCGACTTCGTCAGCGGCGCCCTGCGCTGGCAGGCAGCCGACAACCTGAGCTTCACCCTGGCCACTGACTACGGCGACCAGACCCCGCAAAACGACTACGGCACGCCATTGATCAACGGCCAGTTGCACAAGGGCCTGCGGGACAAGAACTACAACGTCAGCAACGATATCCAGCACTACAACGACCAGTGGACGCGCCTGACCAGCGAGTGGCAGATCAACGATAACGTCACGGCCACCAACGAACTGTCGTACCTGAAAAACCAGCGCCGCTGGCAGAACGCCGAGAGCTACAACGCTGTCGACGGCGGGCTGGTGCGCCAGAGCTACCTGGGCATCAAGCACAATCAGGAACAGGTCGGCGACCGCCAGACCTTCACCTTCAAGCACGCCCTGTTCGGCCTCGACAGCCAGACCGTGACAGGTGTCGAGTACAACCGCATTCGCTTCCGCCTGGCCAGCAACTCGCCGTTCGATGACGTTACGAATGCCGGCCAGCCGGTGGACATCCTGCACCCGGTGCCGCAGCCGTTTGAAAGTGCCGACCCGTTCATTCCGCAGTCCGTGAGCACCACCAGGCAGTTGGCGGCCTTCGCCGAAAACCGCCTGCAACTGACCGACAAGCTGTCGCTGATCACCGGTGTGCGCCGCGATTACCTGCACATTGATCGTGAAGACCTGACACAGGACCACAACGACTCCAACAAAACCCTCACCGGCAACAACTGGAAAGCCGGCCTGGTCTACGCCATCACCCCGGACACCTCGGTGTACGGCCAGTACGCCACCAGCACCGACGGCGTCGGCAGCCTGATCACCCTGAGCCCGAGCCAGCAGAATTTCGGCCTGTCCACCGCCAAACAGACCGAGATCGGCCTCAAGCAAGCGTTCTGGGACTCGCGCGGCGAATGGACCCTGGCGGCCTACCACATCGTCAAAAAGAAACTGTTGGTCAGCATTCCCGGCACCGACTTGAAAGAACAAGTGGGCCAGCAATCCTCCAACGGCCTGGAAGCCAGCCTCGACCTGCAACTGCCAAACGCCTGGCAGTTGCAAGCCAACGCCGCCATCGTGCGGGCGCAGTACGACGACTTCTCCGAAGTGGTCAACGGCCAGGCCGTGTCCCGCGACGGCAACCGCCCCACCGACGTGCCGCGCCGCACCGCCAACCTGTGGCTGAGCAAAGCGGTGACCGACGACATCCGCGCGGGTGCCGGCGTGCGTTATGTCGACGCGCGTTTCGCCAACACCGCCAACACCAGCGAAGTGCCGAGCTACACCGTGGTGGACGCCACCGTGTCATGGAAAGCCATGCGCAACACGACATTGGGCCTGCAATTGAATAACCTGTTCGACCGCACCTACGCCGTCAGCCAATACAATGACGGCCAGCAATGGATTCTTGGCGAGCCCAGGTCGTTCTTTGTGACGGCGGACTACACCTTCTAATGAGAACGGCATGACCTCACTCAATCTCACCGACCTCGCCTGGACCCCACCAGGCCACGAGCACTGTCATCACCAGTTCCAACTGCGTGACGCCAGCCTGCACGTGAGCGCCGGTGAATTTGTCGGGCTGATCGGCCCCAACGGCAGCGGCAAGACCAGCCTGCTGCGTTGCGCCTATCGGTTCAGCAAACCGGCCGAGGGTGAGGTGCTGCTGGAACACCAGAACGTGTGGAAGCAATCCTCGAAGTGGTGCGCGCAACGTATCGCCGTGGTGCTCCAGGAGTTTCCCGACGCGTTCGGCCTGCGGGTGGATGAAGTGGTCGCCATGGGCCGCACACCTCACAAGGGCCTGTTCGACAGCGACACGGTTGAAGACCGCAACCTGATCCGCCAGGCCTTGGATAACGTCGGCCTGCTGGGCTTTGAAGACCACGCCTTCGCCACCCTCTCGGGCGGTGAAAAGCAGCGGGTGATCCTCGCCCGCGCCCTGGCCCAGCAACCGCAACTGCTGATCCTCGACGAACCGACCAACCACCTCGACCCGCGCTACCAGTTGCAATTGCTGCAACTGGTCAAGCGCCTGAACATCGGCACCCTCGCCAGCATCCACGACCTGAACCTGGCCGCCGCGTTCTGTGATCGCCTGTACGTGATCAACCACGGGCGCATCGTCGCCAGCGGTACGCCTCACGCAGTGCTGACCGCCGAACTGCTGCGCGAGGTGTTCGGCGTTGAAGCATTGATCGACACCCATCCCTTGTCCGGCTACCCCCGAATTACCTGGATAACCCAACCATGATCCTGCGCTCCCTGCTGTCTCTCGTTTTGCTGCTCGGCACTTCCCAGGCGTTCGCCGAAGCGACCCGTTACCCGCTGAAAATCCAGAGCTGCAACCGCGAAGTGAGCTTCGCCGAGGCGCCGAAACACGCGGTCAGCCACGACATCAACATGACCCAGATGATGCTCGCCCTGGGCCTCAAGTCGCACATGGCCGGCTACAGCGGCGTCACCGGCTGGAAGTCGGTAACCCCGGAAATGGCGCAGATCCTCGACGGCCTGCCGGAACTGGCGAGCAAATACCCGTCGGTGGAAACCCTGCTGAATGCCAACGTCGACTTCTTCTTCGCCGGCTGGGACTACGGCATGCGCGTCGGTGGCGACCTCACCCCGCAAACCCTGCAACCGCTGGGCATCAACGTCTATGAGCTGACCGAGTCCTGCGCCTTTGTGATGAAGCGCCCGGCCGCCACCCTGGAAGACACCTACAACGACCTGCGCAACCTGGGCAAGATCTTCGACGTACAGGACCGCGCCAACGCACTGATCGCGCAGATGCAGGCGCAGGTCGCCGACGTGCAGAAAACTCTGCCGGCCGAAAAGCCTCGGGTATTCCTCTACGACAGCGGTGAAGACCGCGCCATGACCTCCGGCCGTCTGGGCATGCCCCAGGCGCTGATCGACGCCGCCGGTGGGCGCAATATCCTCGACGACGTGGACGCCAGCTGGACCCGCGTCAACTGGGAAACCGTGGTGGAGCGCAACCCGCAGGTCATCGTGATCGTCGACTACAGCGAAATCACCGCGGACCAAAAAGAGCAGTTCCTGCTGAACAACCCGGCCCTGCAATCGGTGGACGCCATCAAGAACCAACGCTTTATCGTGATTCCCTACGTGCAGGCCACGCCGGGCATCGACAACGTGCTGGCGGTTGAAACCCTGGCCAAGGGGTTCCACGGCGAATGATCACCCGTCGCTACGCCCTGCTGCTGAGTGCCCTTGGCGCGTTGTTGCTGATCTCGTGCGTGGTCTCGCTGGGGTTCGGCTCGGCGCGGGTGCCGGTGGACGTGGTGTGGCGAATTTTGCTGCACAAAGCCTTCGGCCTTGGCGAGGTGGACTGGAGCGCAGGGCAGGAACACATCGTGTGGCTGATCCGCGTGCCGCGCATGTTGCTCGGGGCCTTGGTGGGCGCCGGGCTGGCGTTGATTGGTGCGGTGTTGCAGGCCGTCACACGCAACCCGCTGGCGGACCCGCATCTGCTGGGCGTGACCTCCGGCGCCACCCTGGGCGCGGTGATTGTGGTGCTGCATGTGGGCGAAGTCATCGGCCTGTTGACCCTGCCTATCGCGGCGTTTATCGGTGCCTTGTTGAGCATGATCGTGGTGCTGGCGGTGGCCAGTCGCAACGGTCGGCTGGAAAGCGACCGGTTGCTGCTGTGCGGCGTGGCGGTGTCGTTCGTGATGATGGCGGTGGCCAACTTGCTGCTGTTCATGGGTGACCATCGTGCGGCGTCGGCGGTGATGTTCTGGATGCTCGGCGGCCTCGGCCTGGCGCGCTGGGAGTTGCTGGCAATTCCCTTCGCCACGGTGTTGCTGGGGCTGGTGTTGCTGCTGGGCATGGCGCGTCCGTTGAACGCGCTGATGGCCGGTGAACAGACTGCCGTGACCCTGGGCCTGAACGCGCGCAACGTGCGGCTCAAGGTGTTTTTGATCGCCTCGCTGAT
This sequence comes from Pseudomonas sp. 1912-s, assembly GCF_029269205.1. NCBI lineage: Bacteria > Pseudomonadati > Pseudomonadota > Gammaproteobacteria > Pseudomonadales > Pseudomonadaceae > Pseudomonas > Pseudomonas sp. 1912-s. The sequence goes on from NZ_JARIXR010000011.1 coordinate 90,405, forward strand.
GACCGGTGTGCTGGTGTCCATCAGCGGCTCCATCGGCTTTGTCGGGCTGATGGTGCCGCACATTGCCCGGCGTCTTGTGGGCGCCGAGCATCGCCGATTACTGCCGGTGTGCGTACTGCTGGGCAGCGTGTTCCTGGTGTGGGTCGATGTGGCCGCCCGCACGATGATCGCCCCCGAAGACCTGCCCATCGGTGTGGCCACGGCGGCCATCGGCGGGCTGTTTTTTATCGGCTTGATGCGCAAGCGTTAAACACCGGCGCAGCCTTCAAAGCTCATCTCGATCCCGCCCAAACTCCATGTCATCGTCGCCCGACCCTTGCAGCTCGTCGGCTTGCCACTCCTCACCCACCGCGCCACGGTGGGTCCAGAACGCGTCGGTGTCGAGCACGGAGAGGTTGCCGAACACCCTCAGGCGCCCGACCAACTCGCTGGGAGACGGCTGCAAGCTGGGGCTAAGCAGCGCAATCTCCTGGGTCGAAAAGCTCGGGACGTATTTGAGCAACGCGCCTCCCCGGCATGTCAGATAGCAACTTTCGCCCCCCGGCGAATTACGCTGCAGCACCGCTACATAGCGTCGCAAATCCTGAACGGCGACGAAATTGTCCAGCAGGCTCTGGTCGATTGCCGCTTTGCTTGATGTCGACGGGATGACTTTGTAGAACGCCTGCACTGCGGCGATCACGTACGGATGAAGCGAATGCGAGGGGGGCAGGTACAGCCCTCCGTGATCGGACCAGAACAACATGTCCAGGGTCGTGCGGTTCTCGTCGACTACATTCACGTCTTGCACCGGGTCGAGCGCGACATAGCCTGGTGTCAGGGGAGGCACCAGAACGGCGCCCAGATAGTCTTTCCCCGAGAAAGGTCCCACGCGATCCCGGGCAGACCGGGCGGCATCATCGGCATGGGTAAACAGCGGGCCGCAAAATGAATGGAGATGCGGATTGTCGCTGATGCTGTGTGGTTTCCTCTCGGAACGCCATTGCGCGGTGACCGGTTCCTGGCGACCCCAAATCCGGCTCGTCAACCGGATATACAGGTCGCCCTTGGTGGCCAGGTCGAGAACGTAGTCCTGCACGCGCATGGAACCTTCGAGCAGCCGCGTACTGACGCTGTGCGCCTCATTGACCAAACCATATACCGCATCCGTTGCCGTCAGCTGATAGCTGAGCAATGCACCGTCGGCGCAGAGCAGATACAGCGGGGGCACACGCCCGTTGGCCGAGCTCTTGACGAAGTTCAGTGCATTGGCGATCTCCTGCGGCCCGAAGAAGCTGTAGACCATGTCATCACCAGGTTCGCTGATCGCCTCGTTGTGGGCGCACAAGTACAAACCCTCGATCCGGTACCCCTGGGGCAACTGGCCGCCGACAAACACTTGTGCAAGCCGGGCGTAACTGTCCCTCACCAGTGGCAAGGTGGCCATGTACAGCGGCTGCTTGATAGCCTTGAGTACGTAACCAAACGCCAGTTGGGCAGTCGGTTTGTACAGCAGTTGAACATGACGCACCGCATCGAAGGCACGGGTAAATATCGGGCTGCAGGGCGGGTCGGCCTGGGTTGCACGGATCAACAGCGGGGGCGTGGGGAAGATATTGGCTATGAATTCATCCCTGACCGGACGTCCAGGCCCCCACAACACACTGCCCTCAATCACGCGCAAACTGCCCGCCTTCGCGACCTGAGTCACAAAGTCCAACGGCCGCAGTGTGCCTTCACGAATCTGCTGTTCGATTTGGTTGTCTGCGCAGTCCCCCCGGACCAGGTTGCGCGCCGCCAGCTTGTTTTTGAGGGCCTCTTCAAGGACGGAATTCGACAGCTGGTAACTGAGGATAGAACCGTGAAAACCCAAGACATATTCACGCTTGATGTGCGCCTCGCGGTGCAACAGGGTCGACAACACCGCCGTGGGGATCATGCCGGTGTAGATGGCTTTTTCGGTGGCTGACAACAGGATCGGCACCTCCTGCTCCACCAGCGATGAGTATCGCGCGACAATCGTACTGCCCGTCGGATAAAGGCCCTTGGCAACGATTTGCCCAGGGTAAATCCAGTCGATGGTGAAGCCCCGTGGAGGCACCGCCAACGGCTCGGTCGCCGCAAACAGACCATTGCGCAACCTGAGGACCACCCCGCCATAGATACGACGACGGCCATCACCGACCAGCGCCGCGACATGGCGCACGGCGTCATCGGGGCTGGCAAACTCCGGGCTCAAACGCCGTCGCGTAATGTTCTCGTAGCCCGACCAGGTACCACTCACCGCACCCAATTTGTCCCAACATGGGCTGGTGCGCACCACATGAAGTTGCCCGCGTTGCGCCCAGGTCCTGACAAAGTCCAGTGCCTGTGTCTGACCGGACGCCAGCAATGCCTCGCTCTCTTCAAATTCGGCGTCCACCGGCCCACCAATGCCGATGGTAATAGGTGACGGTACGTACCGCAGCAGCGCGCCCTCAAGGTTGGAAAAGTACACCGGCAGGTTGCTGCCGGTGTTGTATTTGCGCCCCCTGCGCACCGAGTCGTAGAGGGCGACGTACAGCACATTCGGCCTCACGAAATAAGCCGTCAGCCAGTCGATTGCCGTGTTCAAGCCCGTTGGCTTCCATTGTTGCGAGCGAAACAGGCTGTGCAGCACAAAGCCATTGGGAAACCGGTAGTCACCGCCGCCGGTCGCGGCAAACAGACTATTGAGTTTGAACAGGGTGTTAACCCCATCAATACAAACCACCTCAGTGGCAATGAACTGCTGCTTGTCCTGGTGTTTGAGCACAAACGCAAAACAGTCCTGTAACGCCAGGTTGCGCCCATGCACCCGCGCATGCAGATTTCGCGCAGCCAGATCGGCCGTGGTAAATACCGCCCCGTAAGTGGTGTAGTCGGGCGGGCCGAATCGGCGGGCGTAGTTGAAATGTGGCACCCAATTGCGCTGAACTTTCGCGCGTGGCCCCCATAAAGGGTTGCCGTCGATCACTCTCAAATCGCCGCTTTCAGCCAGCCGGGCAACCCACTGGGCAGGCTTGAGCGCGTCGATGGCGAACGGCTCAATTCTGGAGGTGCTGCCGGGTGTATAGGACAACAACACGTCTTGCCCACCCGACAGATATGCCGTTTGCTGCGATGCGATGACCGAGCGTGCTTCCTCGGGGGAAAACACCTGCAGATTGATCAACGCCTCTTCTCGCGACCAGCGACGCTGCTCGACCCAGGCAGGGTCTACCATCGACAGCGCTGGATGGGAGCCGTAACGCCCGTGCAACTCATAGTTCGGCGGAGGAATCAGCGGGCCCTGGGCATCCACCGGGAAAAACAGTGTGCCGTCAAACGGATTGGTCGGGCTTTCCACTGGCCGGGTGGCGATAAAACGCCCGTCTTCACCCTTGAGAATATAACCGCCGTAGTAACGGTCCCGACGATTGCCGATCTGTTCATGGGCGTACACCGCTGCATCGGTGGCCGAGAGAAATGAGCCGTTCCAACTCATGGCGTGCAACGAGGTCAGCAACGCGGAGCGTGTATCCACCGGCCCCACATCGCGCCACAGTGCGCCTGGCTGCACCACTGACAACTCGGTGACGGCAATTACTCGACGCACATAGTCCCTCGGGCTCAGGGTACCGTCCGCCAGCGCCGCTTGGGCGCCATTGTCGTCGAGTACGCCGTCAGGACTCTGGTTGACCAGGTCACCCGCCGCACTGGCGTGTGGCACCTTGATCTTGAGCAGTGCGCCATCCGCGACCTGCGCGTAAAGCCCCAGCCCAAGGCCCGGCTCCTGATTGATCCGGGTCGCACGCGCCTGGTTGATGGCGGACATCATCTGCGCCGGGGTCACAAAGGTGGAATACAACCAGCCTTCCCTGGCGCTGACTTCGGTTTCCGAAGGGGAGGCACGAACGTAGATGGCCTCAATGGCATGGTTGGCGGGTAACGCCCACTCGTTGTCGGCCTTCTTCGGAAAAACCCCAGTGGGTGAGAACAACGGCTGGCTCCGTGCGCTGGGAAAGGTCGCGACGTAGCGCTCCTCACCTGCCTGCTTGAGGACAAAACCAAATGAGTTCACCGCCGATTCAACCTGTGCGGCCTTCACCGCGTCTTCAGCACGGGTGAATATCGAGGTGCAGAGCGGTGGCGTCAGCGCCTTGGAGATGAAGGGTTCGAACACCACCCAGTCCGCCGGCACCTTGCCTGCGTCGCCGCCCCACAAGGCGGTCGGCACGATCAGGCTGAGTTCGCCCAGCGTGGAGATTTTTTTCACCAGTTGATCGAATGAGCCGTATACCCCGACGGGATCATCCGGTCTTTTTCCGTCCCGGATCCACAGGGCGAAGCGGTGCTCTTGATACGAACCGCTGGGCGCGTAGCGAATCAGCGAGCCATCGGGGCCGGAGAGATACGCGGCCGGGAAGAACTCCCTATCATCAACGTCATGAGTAAAATCCGAGCCCGAGAAAAACCCCAGGAAAGCTTTCACCATCCGTGCATCAAATGAAGGATTCCGCGCCTGGATGAGGGCATGTTGCGCCGGGTGCGAATGGTAGCTGGCCACACAGGTGTAGCCCTTGGGCTGCTGGTAGTAACCTTCGGCGCTGAGCGCCAGGACCTTGAGCAAATTGAACTGCATGTCGTCGCCGGGCAGCGGTTCGGTGGCAAAGTACTTGCCCGTCGCATCCCGAAGGATCACACCGCCGTACTCGCGCTCCCGGCGCGTGCCGATTTGCAGGTGAGCCCAGTAAGCCGCGTCCTCCTCTTTTAAAAATGCCGGACTCACTGGAGGCAGGCGTGTGGCGCCCCGGTTTGAAGCGGCCGCACGTTGTTGCCGCGATAGTCTGATAGCCATGAAAAACTCCTTGTCAGGCGGATGTGTCTTTTCAGTTGGCTGGCATTCTCGCCACACCTGCCTGTGCCCAAGCGGTAGGTAATTAGCGTGCAGCACCGTTAAGGTGCGCCGTCGTGCACGACCGCTGCCCAAGGCTTCGACTTGGTGCGCCGCCCCACAAAGTGGCGCCCAAAACCCTCATAAACAGGCGATCTCCCTCCTCGGCACAGCCTTTGCAAAAGCCTGTGCAACGCCCTCATAACAACATTGAGTTCCTGGAGATCGCACCATGAAGCGTCGCAGCTTGATCAAGGCTTTCACACTGTCGGCATCCATCGCCGCGATGGGCTTGACCTGGACCGTACAGGCCGCCGAGACCATCAAGGTCGGCATCCTGCACTCGCTGTCCGGGACCATGGCGATCTCCGAGACCTCGCTGAAAGACATGGCGCTGATGACCATCGACGAGATCAACGCCAAGGGTGGTGTGAACGGCAAGATGCTCGAACCGGTGGTGGTCGACCCGGCTTCCAACTGGCCGCTGTTCGCTGAAAAAGGCCGGCAGTTGCTGACCCAGGACAAGGTCGCCGTGGTGTTCGGTTGCTGGACCTCGGTGTCGCGCAAATCAGTACTGCCGGTGTTCGAAGAGCTCAACGGTTTGCTGTTCTACCCGGTGCAATACGAAGGCGAAGAGATGTCGCCCAACGTGTTCTATACCGGTGCGGCGCCGAACCAGCAGGCGATCCCGGCCGTGGAATACCTGATGAGCGAAGAAGGCGGCGGCGCCAAGCGTTTCTTCCTGCTGGGCACCGACTACGTGTACCCGCGCACCACCAACAAGATTTTGCGTTCGTTCCTGCACTCCAAAGGCGTAGCGGATAAAGACATCGAAGAGGTCTACACCCCGTTCGGCCACAGCGATTACCAGACCATCGTGGCCAACATCAAAAAATTCTCGGCCGGCGGCAAGACCGCGGTGATCTCCACCGTGAACGGCGACTCCAACGTACCGTTCTATAAAGAACTGGCCAACCAGGGCCTGAAAGCCACCGACGTGCCGGTCGTCGCCTTCTCCGTGGGCGAAGAAGAACTGCGCGGCATCGACACCAAGCCACTGGTGGGCAACCTCGCGGCCTGGAACTACTTCCAGTCGGTGGAGAACCCGGTGAACAAGAAATTCGTGGCCGACTGGAAAGCCTACGCCAAGGCCCACAACCTGCCGGGCGCGGACAAAGCCGTGACCAACGACCCGATGGAAGCCACCTACGTGGGCATCCATATGTGGGCGCAGGCGGTGGAGAAAGCCAAGTCCACCGACGTCGACAAAGTGCGTGAAGCCATGGCCGGGCAGACCTTTGCCGCGCCGTCGGGTTTCACCCTGACCATGGACAAGACCAACCACCACCTGCACAAGCCGGTGATGATCGGTGAGATCCAGTCCGACGGGCAGTTCTCGGTGGTGTGGCAGACCCAGGAGCCGATCCGTGCCCAGCCGTGGAGCCCGTACATTCCGGGGAATGACAAGAAGCCGGATTACGCCGTCAAGAGCAACTGAACCAAGGGGTGTCGGCACCTGAGAGCTGACACAAACCCTGTGGGAGCTGGCTTGCCTGCGATGCGGACACCTCGGTATGTCTGATGCACCGCTATCGCAGGCAAGCCAGCTCCCACATTTGTTCGAGCAAGGCCCAAGAATATGCCCACTGCCCTCCACCGCTTCATCCTCGCCGTCCTGCTATTGCTGCCCTTCGCCGCACACGCCAGCGACGCCGAAGACTTCCTTGCCGCCAACCCGATGCAACAAGCCAAGCTGCTCCAGGACTGGGCCGCCCAGCCCGACCCGGCACGCATCGAGCTGGTGGACGCCCTGCAACAAGGCCAGATCACCGTCAACGGTGAAGCCAAAACCGTACGCCTGAACAACCGCCTGCGCGGCCTGATCGACAACGTACAAGCGAGCCAGGCACTGCTCGCCGCCGACCCCAAGGTGCGCCTCGCCGCCGCGCAAACCCTGCAAAAAAGCGCTACACCTGCGCAGCTGAAATTCCTCGACCAGCAACTCGCCGGCGAAACCAACGACGACGTGCACGTGGCCCTGAGCCTCGCCCTGGCCAACCTGCAATTAGTGGACGCCGACCCGGCCGTGCGCCTCGCCGCTGTGCGCTTGCTCGGCGGTACCGGCGACCCGCTGGCCCGCACTCGCCTGGAGGCCTTGCTCGCCCCCGGTGTCGAAGCCGACGCCGCCGTGCACACCGCCGCCGAAACCAGCCTGGCCCAGGTCAAGCGCAAGCTGATGGTGGGCGAGATCCTCGGCCAGGCCTTCAGCGGCATGTCCCTGGGTTCGATCCTGCTGCTGGCCGCGCTCGGCCTGGCGATCACGTTCGGCCTGCTCGGGGTGATCAACATGGCCCACGGCGAAATGCTGATGCTCGGCGCCTACTCCACCTACGTGGTGCAGTTGCTGATGCAGCGCTACGTGCCCCAGGCCATCGAGTTCTACCCGCTGATCGCGCTGCCGGTGGCGTTTTTTGTCACCGCCGCCATCGGCATGGCCCTGGAACGCACGGTGATTCGTCACCTCTACGGTCGCCCTCTGGAAACCCTGCTCGCCACCTGGGGCATCAGCCTGATGCTGATCCAGCTGGTGCGCCTGGTGTTCGGTGCGCAGAACGTTGAAGTGGCCAACCCGGAATGGCTGTCCGGCGGGATTCAGGTGTTGCCCAACCTGGTGCTGCCGTACAACCGCATCGTGATCATCGCCTTCGCGCTGTTCGTGGTGGTGCTGACCTGGCTGCTGCTGAACAAGACACGCCTGGGCCTGAACGTACGGGCCGTGACCCAGAACCGCAACATGGCGGCCTGCTGCGGCGTGCCCACCGGGCGCGTGGACATGCTCGCCTTTGGCCTCGGCTCCGGCATCGCAGGCTTGGGCGGCGTAGCCCTGAGCCAGATCGGCAACGTCGGCCCGGACCTCGGCCAGAGCTACATCATCGACTCGTTCCTGGTGGTGGTGCTCGGCGGTGTCGGCCAGTTGGCCGGCAGCGTCATGGCGGCCTTTGGCTTGGGTATCGCCAACAAGATTCTCGAACCGCAGATCGGTGCCGTGCTCGGCAAGATCCTGATCCTCGCGCTGATCATTCTGTTTATCCAGAAACGCCCGCAGGGACTCTTCGCACTGAAAGGACGGGTGATCGACTGATGAACCAGCCATTGATGCTCACAGCCTCGCAAAAGGCCGGCCCCAAGGTGACCGTCGCGGTCGGTGCAGTGGTGCTGATCCTGCTGCTGGCGTTGCCATTGTTCTCGCTGCTGTCACCGGAAAATCCGCTGCACGTTTCCGCCTACACCCTGACGCTGGTGGGCAAGATCCTGTGTTACGCCATCGTCGCCCTGGCGCTGGATTTGGTGTGGGGTTATGCCGGGATGTTGTCCCTCGGCCACGGCCTGTTCTTTGCGCTGGGCGGTTACGCGATGGGCATGTACCTGATGCGCCAGGCCTCCGGTGATGAATTGCCGGCGTTCATGACGTTTTTGTCGTGGACCGAACTGCCGTGGTACTGGACCGGCACCAGCCACTTCCTCTGGGCCATGTGCCTGGTGGTGTTGGCGCCGGGATTGCTGGCGCTGGTGTTCGGTTTCTTCGCCTTTCGCTCGCGGATCAAGGGCGTGTATTTCTCGATCATGACCCAGGCCCTGACGTTTGCCGGGATGCTGTTGTTCTTTCGCAACGAGACCGGGTTTGGCGGCAATAACGGCTTTACCAATTTCCGCAGCATCCTCGGGTTTGGCATCACCGAACCGGGCACCCGGGCGGCGTTGTTTGTGGCCACCGTGGCGCTGTTGGTGGCGAGCCTGTACATCGGCTGGCGCCTGGCCCAGAGCAAGTTCGGCCGGGTGCTGACCGCGCTGCGGGATGCGGAAAACCGCCTGATGTTCTGCGGTTACGACCCACGCGGCTTCAAGCTGTTTGTGTGGGTGTTGAGCGCGGTGTTGTGCGGTTTGGCGGGGGCGTTGTATGTGCCGCAAGTGGGCATTATCAACCCCAGCGAAATGTCGCCAACCAACTCCATCGAGGCCGCTGTGTGGGTGGCTCTGGGCGGACGCGGAACCCTGATTGGCCCGTTGCTGGGCGCCGGTGTGGTCAACGGCATGAAGAGCTGGTTCACCGTGGCCTTTCCTGAGTACTGGCTGTTCTTCCTCGGGGCGCTGTTCATCATCGTCACCCTGTATTTGCCCAAGGGCGTGATCGGCCTGCTGAAGAAAAGGGGCGACCAATGAGAATCACAGCGACGGCCGAATTCATGCTCGAACCCATCCTCGAACCGAACAAAGACCAGGGCAGTGCCCGCGATGCCATCGGCCTCGGCCAGGCGGCAGGCAAAGGCCTGAACACCCGCCACGGCACGATCCTGACCCTGGAAGACATCAGCGTCAGCTTCGACGGCTTCAAGGCGTTGAACGACCTGAACCTGTACATCGGTGTCGGCGAATTGCGCTGCATCATCGGCCCCAACGGCGCGGGCAAGACCACGCTGATGGACGTGATCACCGGCAAGACCCGGCCCAGCCACGGCAAGGCCTGGTTCGGCGAAACCCTGGACCTGACCAGCATGAGCGAAGTGCAGATCGCCCAGGCCGGCATCGGGCGCAAGTTCCAGAAACCCACGGTGTTCGAAGCCTTGAGCGTGTTCGAGAACCTCGAGCTGGCGCAGAAGACCGACAAGTCCGTATGGGCCAGCCTGCGGGCGCGCCTGAGCGGTGAACAGAAAGACCGCATCAGCGAAGTCCTCGAGACCATCCGCCTGACGGCCTCAGTCAATCGCCCCGCCGGCTTGCTGTCCCACGGCCAGAAGCAGTTCCTGGAAATCGGCATGCTGCTGATGCAAGACCCGCAACTGTTGCTGCTGGACGAACCGGTGGCGGGCATGACCGACGCCGAAACCGAATTCACCGCCGAGCTGTTCAAGCGCCTGGCAGGCAAGCATTCGCTGATGGTGGTGGAGCACGACATGGGGTTTGTCGGTTCGATTGCCGACCACGTGACGGTGTTGCACCAGGGCAGCGTGCTGGCGGAAGGGTCGCTGGAACAGGTGCAGGAAAATGAGCGGGTGATCGAGGTTTACCTCGGTCGCTGATGCTTTATGTGGGAGCTGGCTTGCCTGCGATGGTATCGACACGGTGCAACTGATACACCGAGTCGCCTGTATCGCAGGCAAGCCAGCTCCCACAAGGAATTGAGGAGACTTTGAACATGCTGCAAGTCGACAAGCTGCACCAGTACTACGGCGGTAGCCACATCCTGCGCGGGCTTTCCTTTGAGGTGAAAGTCGGCGAAGTCACCTGCCTGCTGGGCCGCAACGGCGTGGGCAAGACTACCTTGCTCAAGTGCCTGATGGGTTTGCTGCCGGCCAAGGAAGGTGCGGTGAACTGGGAAGGCAAAGCCATTACCGGTTTCAAACCGCACCAGCGGGTACACGCCGGGATCGCCTATGTGCCTCAGGGCCGGGAGATTTTTGGCCGGCTGACGGTGGAAGAAAACCTGCTGATGGGCCTGTCCCGTTTCCCCGGCGCCGAGGCCAGGGAAGTGCCGGCGTTCATCTACGAGCTGTTCCCGGTGCTGCTGCAAATGAAGCAGCGCCGTGGCGGTGATTTGTCCGGCGGCCAACAACAGCAGCTGGCGATCGGCCGGGCCCTGGCCAGCCGCCCGCGCCTGTTGATCCTCGACGAACCCACCGAAGGCATCCAGCCGTCGGTGATCAAGGAGATCGGTGCGGTGATCAAAAAACTCGCCGCACGCGGTGACATGGCAATTCTGCTGGTGGAGCAGTTCTACGACTTTGCCGCTGAACTGGCCGACCAGTACCTGGTGATGTCCCGGGGCGAAATCGTCCAGCAGGGGCGTGGAGAAAATATGGAAAGCGAGGGTGTGCGCGGGCTCGTTACGATCTAATCTGTAGCGTCCTAACGATAAGCACTGACCATGACCCTACCAGCCCCCACCGCGCTGTTCACCCCCAGCTGGCATGCCGAGCTGGAACTTGGCTACGCGCGTTTCGGCGACACCACACGCCCGGTGATGCGCCGCCACCTCGGCCCGCTGCGGGTGCAAAAGCACCTGTACGCCGAAGGCCCCGAGGTGTGCCAGCACATCATCGTGCACCCGCCGGGCGGGATTGCCGGCGGTGATCGCCTCGATATCACAGCGCATGTGGCCGAAGGTGCCTGGGCGCAATTGACCAGCCCCGGCGCGGCCAAGTGGTACCGCGCCGGCGGCCCGGCCTACCAGAAGCTGGAGCTGACGGTTGAGGCCGGCGCCACCCTGGAATGGCTGCCGCAGGAGACCATCGTGTTCAGCGCCGCCCAGGCCGAACTCACCACCCGCATCGACCTGCAAGGCGATGCCCGGCTGTTTTACTGGGACGTGGTCGCCCTCGGACGCCCCGCCAGCGGCGAGCGTTTCGACCTCGGGCACTTCCAGTCGCACCTGGATATCCGCCGCGACGGCCAGTTGATTTGGCATGAACGCCAGCGCATTGTGGGCGCCGACGGTTTGCTCGAATCGCCCATCGGGCTGGACGGGCAACCGGTGTTCGCGACCTTGCTGGTGACCGGTGAAATCGACAGTGAATTACTCGAACACTGCCGCTCGCTGCCCCACGCGGTACGCGGCGACCTGACCCAACTGCCCGGCCTGCTGGTGGCCCGCTGCCTGGCCAGTGAAGCGCTGCTGGCCCGCGGCTGGCTGATCGCGCTGTGGCGCCTGCTGCGCCCGGCCGTGCTGGGCCGAGAAGCGGTATCACCGAGAATCTGGAGCACATGAAGATCAAACGTTGACCCTGTTCCCTGTGGGAGCCGGGCTTGCCCGCGATGGCATCACCTCGGTGCATCAGCCCTACCGAGTCGCCAGCATCGCAGGCAAGCCAGCTCCCACAGAAAGCAGCTTTCACATTGGATCTCCGGTGTTTTTTACGAATGTATTTCATAGTGGACCTTGAACGATGGACCTGACCCCACGGGAAAAAGACAAACTGCTGATCTTCACCGCCGGCCTGGTGGCCGAGCGGCGGTTGGCGCGCGGTGTGAAGCTCAACTACCCGGAAACCATCGCCTACATCTCTGCCGCGCTGATGGAAGGCGCCCGTGATGGCCGCACCGTCGCCGAGCTGATGCACTTCGGCACCACCCTGCTCACCCGCGAACAGGTGATGGAAGGCATTCCGGAAATGATCCCGGACATCCAGGTGGAAGCGACCTTTCCCGACGGCACCAAGCTGGTCACCGTCCACCAACCCATCGCCTGAGGCCTGCCATGTCCTTTTTGATACGTGATGCGGTGCACGCCGATTTGCCGGCCATTCGCGATATCTACAACGACGCCGTGCTGAACACCACGGCGATCTGGAACGAACAACCGGTGGACCTGGGTAACCGCCAGGCCTGGTTCAGCGCCCGTCAGTCGCAGTTCTACCCCATCCTGGTGTCCGTCGAAGACGAGCAGGTCACAGGCTATGCCTCGTTCGGCGACTGGCGGCCCTTTGAGGGCTTTCGCCACACCGTCGAACACTCGGTGTACGTGCGCAGCGACCAACGCGGCAAAGGCCTCGGCCCCCATCTGATGACCGCGCTGGTGGAGCGGGCGAAAGCCTGCAACAAACACGTGATGGTCGCCGCCATCGAGAGCGGCAACCAGGCCTCGATCCGCCTGCATGAGCGCCTGGGCTTTGTCACCACCGGGCAGATGCCCCAGGTCGGCACCAAGTTCGGTCGCTGGCTGGACCTGACCTTCATGCAACTGACACTCAACCCTGGCGCCGAACCGCCCAAGGAGTGACACCGATGAACGCCCAACTGCGTCGAGTCAATGCCGAGAGTTTTGCCCATTACCGCCAGGGTTTGGTTGAGCTATTGCTGGACGCCGTAAAGCACGGCGCTTCGGTAGGCTTCATGGCCGACTTCGACGAAACCCAGGCCCGCAGCTACCTCAGCGGCGTGCAGGCGAGTATCGAAGACGGCAGCCTGCTGCTGTGGGTGGTGGTGCGCGATGAAGTCGTGGTGGCCAGCGTGCAATTGGCGCTGTGCCTGAAAGCCAACGGCCTGAATCGTGCCGAAGTGCAAAAGCTGCTGGTGCACAGCGAGGCCCGGCGCCGAGGTCTCGGCCAACAACTGATGGCCGCCCTGGAGCTGAGCGCCCGCCAGTACAAACGCGGGCTGTTGTACCTGGACACCGAAGCCGGCTCCGGCGCCGAAGCCTTCTACCAGTCGCTGCGCTATACCAAGATCGGTGAACTGCCCAACTACTGCCAAAGCCCGGACGGGCGCTACACCCCGACCGCCATCTACTTCAAGACCCTGGGACAACCTGCATGATTCCTGGCGAATTTCAGATCCAGCCTGGCGACATCGAACTCAACGTGGGCCGGCGCACCGCCACCCTGAGCGTGGCCAACAGCGGCGACCGGCCGATTCAGGTCGGCTCCCATTACCATTTTTTCGAAACCAACGACGCGCTGACGTTCGACCGCGCCGCCAGCCGTGGCATGCGCCTGAACATCCCGGCGGGCACGGCCGTGCGCTTTGAGCCGGGGCAGAGTCGCGACGTGGAACTGGTGGAATTGAGCGGCAAGCGCCGGGTGTTCGGGTTTGCCGGACGCATCATGGGCGACCTGTAGTTTTTCTGGTGTCTGCTCGGGCCTCATCGCAGGCAAGCCAGCTCCCACAGGGGAATGCGTTCCAAATGTGGGAGCGGGCTTGCCCGCGATAGAGAGCGAAGCGAACGATTTCAAACTTTCCTGAATCTCAAGGCATGCACATGAAGATTTCCAGACAAGCCTACGCCGACATGTACGGCCCCACCGTCGGTGACAAGGTCCGCCTGGCCGACACCGAGCTGTTCGTCGAAGTCGAACAGGATTTCACCGTCTACGGCGAAGAAGTGAAATTCGGCGGCGGCAAGGTGATCCGCGACGGCCAGGGCCAGAGCCAACTGCTCGCCCATGAGGTGGTCGACACCCTGATCACCAACGCGCTGATCATCGATCACTGGGGCATTGTGAAGGCCGATGTCGGCCTGAAAAACGGCCGCATCGCCGCCATCGGCAAAGCCGGCAACCCGGACATCCAGCCCGGCGTGACCATCTGCGTCGGCGCCAGCACCGAAGTGATTGCCGGTGAGGGCATGATCCTCACCGCCGGCGGCATCGACACCCACATCCACTTCATTTGCCCACAGCAAATCGAAGAGGCGCTGACCAGCGGCGTCACCACCATGATCGGCGGCGGCACGGGACCGGCCACCGGCACCAACGCCACCACCTGCACCTCCGGCCCGTGGCATTTGGCACGCATGCTCCAGGCCTCCGACTCGTTCCCGATGAACATCGGCTTCACTGGCAAAGGCAACGCCAGCCTGCCGGAGCCGCTGATCGAACAGGTCAAGGCCGGCGCCATTGGCCTCAAGCTGCACGAAGACTGGGGCACCACGCCGGCGAGCATCGACAACTGCCTGAGCGTCGCCGACGAGTACGACGTGCAGGTGGCGATCCACAGTGACACCCTCAACGAATCCGGCTTCGTCGAAACCACCCTCGCCGCGTTCAAGGGCCGCACCATCCACACCTACCACACCGAAGGTGCCGGTGGCGGTCATGCGCCGGACATCATCAAGGCCTGTGGTTTCCCCAACGTGCTGCCCAGCTCCACCAACCCGACCCGGCCGTTTACCCGCAACACCATCGACGAACACCTGGACATGTTGATGGTCTGCCATCACCTGGACCCGAGTATTGCCGAAGACGTGGCCTTCGCCGAAAGCCGCATCCGTCGCGAGACGATTGCCGCCGAAGACATCCTGCACGACCTCGGCGCGTTCTCGATGATCAGCTCCGACAGCCAGGCCATGGGCCGGGTCGGTGAAGTGATCACGCGCACCTGGCAGACCGCCGACAAGATGAAAAAGCAGCGCGGCCCGTTGCCGGGTGACGGCGAAGGCAACGACAACTTCCGCGCCAAGCGCTACATCGCCAAGTACACCATCAACCCGGCGATCACCCACGGCATCAGCCATGAAGTGGGCTCCATCGAAGTGGGCAAGTGGGCCGACCTGGTGCTGTGGCGCCCGGCTTTCTTTGGCATCAAGCCGACCCTGATCCTCAAGGGCGGCGCGATTGCCTCAAGCCTGATGGGCGACGCCAACGCCTCGATCCCGACGCCGCAGCCGGTGCATTACCGCCCGATGTTCGCCAGCTTCGGCAGTTCGTTGCACGCCACCAGCCTGACCTTTATCAGCCAGGCGGCCTTGGCGGCGGGCTTGCCCGAACAGTTGGGGTTGAAGAAGCAGATTGCGGTGGTCAAGGGTTGCCGGACAGTGCAGAAAACCGACCTGATCCACAACGATTACCTGCCCGACATCGAAGTCGACCCGCAGACCTATCAGGTGAAAGCCGACGGTGTGTTGCTGTGGTGTGAACCGGCGGATGTGCTGCCGATGGCCCAGCGTTACTTCCTGTTCTAGGCAGCCGAAAAGGCCTGGGTCGTTGAACGCCCAGGCCTTGATCTTCAGAGCGGATGCTCAGCCAACAGTTGTCGACTTAACCTCTCGATCAATCCGGCCTCCTCAATCTGCAACTGCCCCTCCAGGTCATCGGATTGTTGCGTGTAGGCCTCCTGCGTCAACGCCCCGGACTCAAAGCGCTGATGCAGGCTGGCCTGGCGTTCCTCGAAGGGCGCGCGCTGCGCCTCGAATTGCGCGCGGTAGGTGTTGGTCACGTAGTCTTTCCAGAAGTCCCGAGCCAGCAGTGCGTGAAACTCCGCCGGCGAGTTGTTCATGGACACGATGCTGGTGTACACCTGATCCAGCGTTTGCTGGGAGACATCGGCCATCCGGGTAAACCGGACCTGGCTCGGCTGGGCCGGCAGCGCCAGACGGTCCTTGAGGCCGTAGCGGTAAGCCAGCCGGATCTCGACGTCTTCCAGGCGTTCGATGCGCGCGGCTTTTTCCAGGGACGTCAGTCCAGGCGTGTGGTGGATGGCCGCCGTGCGACGCTCAATGTCCGCCAAGGCGATTCGCTCCACATGATCGAGACGAAACAACCCACGGGCCAGCTTCAACAATGCCGCCGCTCGTTGCCCTTCGCCTGCCTGGGTCTCGGCCCGGTAGACCAGCGACATGATTTCCAGGTTACTGAATGACAACGCCGCACGGTCACAGCAAGCAGGCCTGCCCGCCCACTCGAACATCTGCTCGCGCAGGGCGGCGGATTTCGGGGTGTCTTCAGTGATGCTATCGATAACCGCCCAAACGCGCCGCTGCATATCCCCATGGGCAGCACCTGCCTCCTCAAGGTCATTGAGCACGCGAAAGAACCCTGCGGCGCCCTCTTGCGCAGCCAGGCCACTCCACTGCGACTGCCGCGTCGCCATATCCACTGCCGACAAGTCCCGCACCCAGCGCTGCAGCTCCGTGCGCGCCTGCGGGTTCAGGCTCCCGGCCCCTGCGCGAACATGCGTGGGCGGTTCATCCTCAATCGGCTGGTATTCGAATGCATACCGGCTTCTTTCCCGCACCAGTGCCGGTTGCTCGCGCTCCAGGCGCGCCCAGTAGTCGACCAACTGCTGCTGGGCAACGTCAGACAACGGGTTGCCCCCCAGGAAGGTCACGTTGTTCAAACGAGCCCTCTGCACCAGATGCTCGGCGGCCGGTGCGACCACCTCCTGCGCAATCGTGGTAATCCGGTTGCCGGTCAGGTCGATACGGTCCACCAACGGTTGGTCCGCCAACCCCACGGGCCAGGTTTCAATCTGCGTGTTGTTCAAGAACAGCGAGCGAATGTCGCTGATTCGGGTGAAGTCCGGGCTGATGCCCAGCGGGTTGTCCGTCAGCACCAATGAGCGCAGCGTGGTGCGTTCAGACAGTATCCGGGCGGTTTCAGGCGTCAGGCGGATGCGATTGTATTGCAGGTGCAGGCGGGTCAAACCGTGCATGTCAGCTATTGCCGGGGGCAATTCAGTCAGCTGGTTACGCGACAAATCCAGCCAACGCACGCGCTGATAACGCCGCAGGAAACCCTCCGGCGAGGCACTCAGGTTCATGCGTGACAGGTTCAGCGCGCCCACATGGCTGAAGTCTGCATCCAGGTCCGGCAGGCTGGGCAAGGTCAGCCCACTGAGGTTCAGCTCCAGGCCGATAGGGGTGCCGTCATTGGCCCGCATTTGCGGGGTCTCCCGTCGCCAGCAGCGCCGGATACGCTCCATTGCCTGGTAACGGTCGCCCCGGTTGGCCGTGGCTTGCGCCACGCGATTGACCCGCACATATCCCTGCGACTCACCTCCGCCGGAGAACGCCCAGGACGACAGTTGACTGTTCAACACCTCAAGCTCGCGCTCCAGCCCGGTCAGCTTCGCCTCGGCCTGATCCAGCGGCTGCAGGAGAGCCTGGATTTGATCATCGGTAAAGTCGGGGTACAGCGCGCGTGCCCTGGCGGCCAACGGATCAGCGATTGCGAATGCGCCATCCAGCCCGCCCACCAACAGTTCCGGCCGGGTTTGCGCGAGCCGCTCCCGATACGCCTTGAGGTGCTGAAAGTCGTCGTAGGACAGCCGATTGCCGCGTAACAGGGTCACCCGATTGGCCCTGGCCTGGGCGTCCAGATGCTCTGGCGCAGGGTTGTGGATGGCCGAGGGCACCTCACGCAACTGGTTGTCGCGCAGGTCCACCAGGCGCAACCCGGTTAGATCCCGCAACCCGACAGGCCATTGGTTGATGTCGGTGGCCCGCAGGTTGAGCCGCTGCAAACCGGTCAGGGTGCTGAAGTCCGGCAAGCGGCCCAGCAGGTTGTTTTGCAGGTCCAGGGTTTGCAGGGTGTTCATGCGCTCCAGAATCGCTACCCCGCGCTCGTCCAGGCGGATCATGCAGCCACTCAGGTCCAGGTCAACCAGGTCTGGCATCTGCGCGACCGTCTCGGGTATACGGCTGACGGAGAGGGACTTGAGGCGCAGCCGCCTGAGCCGGGCAAAGTTCTTGAGGAAGGCATCGGCGCTGCCGTCAAAACTGCTACTGGTGATCACCAGTTCCTGAACGTGGTTAAAGCTGGCATTTAACGGCGGTAAATCCCTCACCCGTTCCAGGCTCAGCATGGAGCCGCTCTGGCGCTGCCAGCAACGGTTGATGGTCTGCGCGACGGCACGCCTTCGCGCAATGTTGATCTGGTCGGGCGTGCCGTCTGCCGTGAGTGGCTCTTTGGCCCACACGAACAGCGCCTGCTTCAGGCTCAGGTGCTCGGCCTCCAGTCGAGTCAGTTCGCTGCCGGCTGTGTCACCCAGGGACTGCAGAAACGTGTCGGCTTCAGCCTCAGTGAAATCGGGGTACAACTTAAGCACCCGGCCGCGACGGGTGCGAAAAATACTCGCCAGCTGCTGACGCAGCGGCATCCCCCCCAATAACCGTGAGCCCGGTTCCAGGCCGGGCCTGAGCACACGCTGGCCTTGCAGCACAGCCCTGAACTCGTCACGCGGTAACGGTGCCTGTTGCACCGCCTGCTTCAGCCCTTCGGCATTTTCCAGGGAGAACCCCAGCACCTGGCGTTCGCCTGTGGTCAGGGCGGCCAGCACCGCGGTGTACAGGCTCGACGTTCCCTCCTGGGCAAACCCGCAGGCTTCGTTGAACACCAACGCAGCGCGCAACGGTGACTGCGGCGCGCCGAGGGTGTCCACCAAGCGCCCCTGGGGGCCGCCCTCCCTCAGTTCGAAGCGCGCCTGCGCCGGCCAGCCGGGCAGCGTTTCAAGGCTGCGCAAGGCCAGCCGCTCACTGTCGACGCTGGCAGAGATATCCAGATGCAGTCCTTCATAAGCCCTGGCCAGTCGCAACTCCTGCTGACACCACTGCGCCAGTTCATCAATGCGCGGCGGCAGCGGCCCGGGACACCCCAGCGCTTCCAGGTCCTGCTCGGTGGCGGCCTCCAGCAGTTGCTCCACCACCGCGTCCGGCAGATGCCGGTAACGGGACTGCACTCGTTTGACCATCGGGTCGGGGCTGGCGGGCCGTGCGTCGTAGAGGGATTCGAACAGCATCAGCCGGTTGTGACGGGCGTCGGCGGCGATGGCCTTGCGCAGTTCGATGGCACGCTGAGCAACGGTCAGGTCCGGCGCGCCCGGCACATTGCGAAGATCGATCCTTTCGCTCTTGAGCACGTTCAGCAGGGCAGGCAGCAACGTGCCGTTGACGCGGGTGTCTTCAGTGATCACTACGGTCAACCTGCGCGACGGGGCATCGGGTGTAACGGCATCCTCCCAGATCAACCGCCCCTGAGCGTCCACCACCCGGATGGCGGGCTTCGGCGGCAACAAGCCCTGGCTGCGCATCACCTTGAACTGCAGGCGCAGGTCGGCCCTGCCAAATTCCTGCGGGTCTGCGCTGCTGATCTGTTGCGCAAAAACCTCCAGGTCATGCTCGATGCGAAAACGCGCCAGGGTATCGTCCAGCAGGGCCGAAGGCCGGTCCTGCTCAACGTACACGCGGCGCAATGCGTCGTAATCGGTCCCGCTGGCCACGCGTACACGCTCAAGCTGTGCATCGCTAAGACCCTGGGCGCGAAACCCCAGGCGCCGCATCAGCGCCGGGCCATCCCAGGCCATGGGCTCCTCGCCGCCATGGGTCCAGAGGCCGGCACCGTTGTGCTCCAGCGGTACCGCATAGCCCTCGGGCCGGGTCGGATGGGGGATTCGGTGCTGCCCGCTCGCCGGATCCTCCTCGACCACATAGTGCCCGCCGTCCAGCGGCAAAATGTCCTGGCCGTCATGGCGATACAGGCCCAGTTCGTTGGGCGTTGATTCGGCGGGCAGGCTCACATTGCTGCGATAGGGGGCAAGGTCGGGCTTCCACAGGCGCCGCTCGCCGCCGGGCAACGTCACCGGCTTGAGCCCATCGATCACTGCGGGTGTCTGGACGGAGGGCAGCTTTGCCAGGCCCTTGCCGGCGCCCGCCATCAAGGCCATCAAGGCCAGGTTTTGTGCCACGTCGATCAGGTGCTGCCGGGCGGCTTCGCGGTCACCCTGGCTCCAGTCCATCACGCCTTCGAAGGTCTCGGCCAACAGTTGCTCGACCATCACCGCCAGCATGATTTCCCCCAGCACCGGCACGAACATCGACACCAGGCCAACCACCGCAAACCCGCCCTCCCACAGGTGGGCGATTTTCTGCGCGCGCACCCTGGCATCCACATCGGCGGTCGGCACCGCTTGATGGCGGGCGTCGGCAATAATCTTGTCGCGGTTGCTCTCGTAAAGGTCGGCCCATAGATCCACGTTGGGCGACCACAGGCCATACCGGGCGACGACCATGGGTTTGAGATCAGGCGCTTGGGCGGTTTCCCGCGCCGACGCTTTTTCCGGCGGCAGCTCCTGGGGTTTCAACAGTGCCGTGAGCAGCGGAGCGGCAAACTCGAACACCGACTGGAAGATAGGCGAGCGCACCACGGCGTTGAGGTTCGACTGCGAACTCGACACGGGCTGGGTAAAACGACTGAAGTAATACGGACGCCTGGCGCCATCGACAAACTGGCTGAAAAACCGCTGGTAGCGCGTCGGGTTCGGCCCGTCGGTGAAGGCGGCCTGATCGGCATCCGGCGCGAGCAATTGGCGGGTCAGTTCTGTTTTCAGGTCAGCAAACGTGTTGTAGCGCTTAAGCGGATGCTCGGGGTCATAGGGCACATAGACAATCGAGGCGTCGCCGTAGCGGTATTTTTCCACTGGCTCGAACACCACGCAGCCATTGAGCTTGAGCCCCATCACGCTCAGGGCACAGAACCACACGGGCTTGCCACCAAGGGTGGGGTTACGCTCACCGGCGATCACGTCCAGCACCATGGTGTAGTCGGCGGGCTCGATGTCTTTCCTGACCAGGGCCAGGTAAGCCGCCGCCTTCAAGGCGTCCTTCTGGCTGGCGATGACCGCCTCCCGCAAGGTGGCTTCATCCTCGGGATGCAAAAAGCCCTTGAGGTAGGTTTGATACTGCGCGCCGATGTCCAGGCTGCGGCAAAGGGTGATGAACTGCGGGACGGTCAGCGAGGTGCTGACCGGCTTGGCGTCTTGAGTGATGAACCCCGACACCGGGTCAAAGGCGTCGGCCTCAGCTTCATCGGCTTCAAAATTATGCAGCGCCCCGTGCAACAGCGAGACTTTCAACACGTTGAAGGCCCCGGCCTCAATGCCCAGCACACCCAATGTCAGGGTTTTATCGAGGTAGATAAACGTGTGCTCGACGTCCAGCTCAACCTTGAACTGGTCCTTGAGCGCCTGAGATAAAAGCGCCTTGGCAAACACCTCGACGCTCTGCAACCCGGCCAGACGTTCGTCCACCACCTGCTGTGATTGCAGGCTGGCCTGGGTGTACGCCTTCAAGGTCGTGCGTTGTTGAAGCGTCAGTGCCTGGAACCAGAGCAGGTGCTCCAAGTCATTCAACTTGAGTTGCATGCGCCGTTGCGCTGACGCCTTGATGAGCCATTCGGGGAGGCTGTTGTTTATAAAGTCCCCATGGATACTGCTGCTTCCTGGCTGTGCTGAGACCTTGGCGGGGAGGTCGGCTGCTTGAGGGTCTGGCATACGCAAATACCTTGGAATCGGAGAGGGGCGATTACCTTAATCAGCCCGGTTCCAAGGTCGGATGTAAGTATGTAGAGCAGCCGTTATTCGACGACCAGACGCCCCAGCCGCTGCTTGAGCATCTGGTTCTCGGCACGCAGTTGCTGCACTTCTTCCAGCAGGTCCAGCGCCAGGGCGACGCCTTCCCATTCCAGCTCCAGGTCTTTTTGCAGCGCCGACGCACGCTTGGCCAGGGCCAGTTCGTAATCGGTAAACCGCCAGGACTCAGGGCTTTGCCCCGCCGGTTCAAGAATGCCGTGCTCGACGATTTCGATCACGTAGGCCACCGACAGGTCGGTGGCCTCACAAAATTCTGCCATGTTCACTTGAACCACACGGGGACTGCTCATCGTTAGCTACTCCATGTTTCTCTCGGATCGAAAGCGGCCTTTTCAGCCAATGCCTGCCACAACGCCTTGACCTCGTCGTCGGTGTTTTTCGGCATGACCGCCTTGAGTTGCACAAACAGGTAACCGCGCTGCCCGGCCTTGTTCAACAGGCCGTGGCCCTTGGCGCGCATGCGCTGACCGTTCTGGCTGCCGGCCGGCACCTTGAGGTTGATCTTGCCGGTGAGGGTCGGCACGGCTACCTCAGTACCCAGCGCCAGCTCCCACGGGGCCAGCGGCAGGGTGATGATCAGGTTCTCGCCTTCCACGTCGAACTTGGGGTGTGGCGCGAACTTGATGATCAAGTACAGATCACCGTTGGCACCGCCGCCAATCCCCGGCGCGCCCTGGCCCTTGAGGCGGATGCGTTCACCGTCGGCCACACCGGCCGGGATCTTCACGTTCAGGCTCTTGGTGGTGTTGCTGACGTGCTGGCCGGCGGCGTTGTACTGCGGCACCTGGAAGGTGACCGGCTTGGACTCGTTGGACAGGGTCTCTTCGAGGAAGACCGGCAGTTCCATTTCCACATCTTGCCCTCGACGCCCGGCACTACGGCCCTGGGCACCACCAAAACCATTGCCGCGCGAACCGAAGATCGAGCTGAAGAAGTCCGAGAAGTCACCAGTGTCCTGGCCACCGCCGCCGTAGCCGCCACGGCTCTGCCAGCCTGGCGGGCCCTGGAATGGCTGGCCGTGCTGGCCGTATTTGCGCAAATCGTCGTATTCAGCGCGCTTGTCGGCGCTTTTCAGCGCTTCATAGGCTTCGGACGCGTCCTTGAACTTGGCTTCGGCGTCCTTTTCCTTGCTCACGTCCGGGTGATATTTGCGCGCCAGCTTGCGATAGGCGGCCTTGATCGTCTTGTCGTCGGCAGTCGGCTCGACGCCGAGAATCTTGTAATAGTCTTTGAAGTCCATCGGGAGTATCACCGTCCGTTATCGATATCGCACTGCCAGCGTCACAGCATGCGCCTGTTTGCGGCGTCTGGATTGACCGATCTCAATCTTGTGACCCGGGGGTGCGTCAGAAGTTTATCGGCGCTGCGGGCAGAAACTTGCAGCCACCAACCGTATGGGGAGGATTTGGGGGCAAAGGCCGGGCTTTCAAGGTAACAAGTGTGCTGTATTTAGCGGATAGTCGGCCTACGCATCTGCACGCGGGTGGCATACACTGCGCGGCCGTTTTTCAACCGGAACCCGATTGACATGAAAAACCCATCCCCAGCCCGTGCCTGCGGTATCGACTTCGGCACGTCCAACTCCACCGTCGGCTGGATTCGTCCCGGCATGGAAACGCTTATCGCGCTGGAGGACGACAAGATCACGCTGCCGTCGGTGGTGTTCTTCAACTTCGAAGAGCGTCGCCCGGTGTACGGTCGCCTGGCCCTGCACGAATACCTGGAAAACTACGAAGGCCGGCTGATGCGCTCGCTCAAGAGCCTGCTGGGTTCCAAGCTGATCAAGCACGACACCAGCGTATTGGGCACGGCCATGCCGTTCACCGACCTGCTGGCGCTGTTTATCGGCCAGCTCAAGAGCCGCGCCGAGACCACCGCCGGGCGTGAGTTCGACGAAGTGGTACTGGGCCGCCCGGTGTTCTTCGTGGATGACGACCCGATGGCCGACCAGGAAGCCGAGAACACCCTGGTGGACGTGGCCCGCAAGATCGGCTTCAAGGACATCTCGTTCCAGTACGAACCGATCGCCGCAGCCTTCGACTATGAGTCCACCATTGAAAAAGAAGAGCTGGTGCTGATCGTCGACATCGGCGGTGGTACGTCCGACTTCTCCCTGGTGCGCCTGTCGCCCGAGCGTCGCCAGATCGACAACCGCCACGACGACATCCTCGCCACCGGCGGCGTGCACATCGGCGGTACCGACTTTGACAAGCAACTCTCGCTGGCCGGCATGATGCCGCTGTTCGGCTACGGCAGCCGCATGAAGAGCGGCGCCTACATGCCCACCAGCCACCACATGAACCTGGCGACCTGGCACACCATCAACTCGGTGTACTCGCAGAAATCCAAGCTGGCGCTGGGCAGCATGCGCTACGACATCGAGGACACCGGCGGCATCGACCGCCTGTTCAACCTGATCGAACAGCGTGCCGGGCACTGGCTGGCGATGGAAGTGGAAGAAACCAAGATCCAGCTGACGCAGCAGGACAGCCGCCATGTGCTGCTGGACCGGGTTGAGCCGGGGCTGAGCGTGGAGTTGAGCCGGGCGTTGTTCGAATCGGCCATTGATGGCTTGCTGGAGCGGGTGCGCAACAGCGTGACCCAGTTGCTCAACGACGCCTCGGTGGACGTGGCCCAGGTGGACACGGTGTTCTTTACCGGGGGTTCCAGCGGCATCCCGGCACTGCGCCACAGCATCTCGGCGATGCTGCCGAATGCGCAGCATGTGGAAGGGAATATCTTTGGCAGTATCGGCAGTGGTCTGGCGATTGAGGCCAGCAAGCGCTACGGCTACTGAGTGACAAACCCCACTCCTTTTGCTGAAGGAGCTTGTTGTGGCGAGGGGGCTTGTCCCCCGTTGGGCTGCGAAGCAGCCCCATCAAGGTAAACGCATTTTTTCAGATTAAACGCGTTACCTGGTTTGGGGCCGCTTCGCAGCCCAACGGGGGACAAGCCCCCTCGCCACAACAGCCCTCCCGCCAAAGTGCCGGTGCTGGCTGTTAAACCATCCCCGCCAGCTTCAACTCACTCTTCAAGTACGCATAATAAATCGGCCCCGCCACCACCCCCGGCAGGCCGAAGGCGGCTTCGAACACCAGCATCGCCAACAACAATTCCCACGATTTGGCACTGATCTGCCCACCGACGATGCGCGCGTTGAGGAAGTACTCGACCTTGTGGATGACGATCAGGTAACCCAACGCCGCCACCGCCACCCAGATCGACAGCGACAAGGCCACGATGGTGATCAGGGTGTTGGACATCAGGTTGCCGATCACCGGCAACAGGCCCAGCAGGAACGTCAGCACGATCAGGGTCTTGGTCAACGGCAGGTGGATCCCGCACAGCGGCAGCACCACGGCGAGGAAGATCGCGGTGAAGGCGGTGTTCAGTGCGGCGATCTTGATCTGGGCGAAGACGATGTTGCGAAAGGCCTGAACCAGCAGGTGCAGGCGATCAAACAGCGCGGCGGCCAGGGGTTTGCGCTTGGTGAGGTCTGGCACGCGTTGCAGGGCGATGATCGCACCCAGCACCATGCCGATCAGCAAGGTCACGAACATGTGCGCGGCGTCTTTGCCCACCAGCTGCAATTCGCTGAGGTGCTTGCTCAGCCATTCGCCGATGGCCACGCGGAACTCGGCGGCGCTGGCCGGCAGGTAGGCGTCGAGAAACGGCGGCAACTGGCCTCGCGCACGGTCAACCACGCCCATGAATTTATCGAGGGAAGCCCCCGGGTTTTCCGCTTCGTGCAACAGGAAGCTGATGGCCCCGGCAAAGATCAGGGTCAGGATGCTGACGATCAAGGTCCCCAGCAACGCCACCGCCAACCAGCGCGCACGCCGGCCTTCGATCAACCGCTGCAACTGCGGGGTGAGCATGTTGACCAGCTCATACACCAGCAATCCGGCCAGCAGGCTCGGCAGCAACTTCAACGGCAAAACCAGCAGCAGCCCGCCAAAAATAAGCACGCAACTGACCAACAACAACACGTGACGCTGAGAAAACGTTGGCATACAGCCTCAAAACGAACGGCGTTAAAGGATGCGCAGGAACGAGCATGCTCGCTCCTGCAGAGGGCTGTGTGCGAGTGTCGCAGCCTTCTATGGCACCCGGCTATTATTTCTTCAGGCAGGTGCTCATAAAGGTTTTACGCGCATCACCGGTCAGCGCCTGGGTTTTCGCCGTGGCGTTGCAGTCTTTCATCTTCTGCTGCTGTGGCGTGAGGGTCTTGGCGTCGTTGGCGGCCGGAGCGGCCTTGAGGCAAGTACTCATGAACGCCTTGCGCTCATCACCGGTTTTGCCACTGGTCTTGGCTTCGGCGTTGCACGTGGTCATTTTTTGTTGCTGAGCCGTCTGTGCGGCAGTCGCGGCAAAGCCTTGGGAACACAGCAGCAGGCCCATCATCAACAGCGGAATACGCAGCATCTTCATGGAGTTTTCTCCCTGTTACCGTGCCGAGGGGCACGGCCTCCCCAGCAGTGTAGTCAAACCCTGTTACACCTTCCTACTGCGTATATTCGTTCGGCGGTACTGCTCCGGGGTACAGCCGGCCTGGCGCTGAAACATCGCGATAAACGCCGAGGCGGTGCTGTAGCCCAGGTCAAACGCCACTTCCTGCACGCTGCGGGGGCTGTCCAGCGCCTCGATGGCCGCCAGGAATCGCAGGCGCTGGCGCCATTCGCCGAAGCTCATCCCCAGGTCACGCGCAAATTGCCGGGCCAGGGTGCGTTCGCTGACATGCACCTGCTCCGCCCATTGAGCCAGCGCGCGGTTATCGCCGGGATCGGCTTGCATGCCCTCGAGCACACTGAGCAACCCGGGGCGGCTGGCGTACGGCAGGAAACAATCATGCACCGGCGCCTGCCTGAGCTGGTCGACCAACACTTGGGCCAGCCGTACATCGGCTTCACTCTCGGGAATATTGACGTCACGGTCGGCGAAATCACTGAGGATCGCCTTGAGGATATCGCTGATGGCCAGGGTGCACGGCTGCGGCGGCAATTGCTCGCACAGCGCCGGCCCCAGGTACACCGAGCGGTAGACAATCGCCTGGGCGTTGTAGGAACTGTGTTGGGTGTTCGGGGGGATCCACACCGCGTATTGCGGCGGCGACATGAAGCGACTCCCGGCCACTTCAAAGCGCATTACGCCGCGGGCCGAGTAGTCCAGGGAACCCCAGGCATGCTGGTGCGCGCTGGCGTGGGTGTCAGCCTCGAACTCCGAATAACGGAAGTAGACCGGGGACGGCAACTGGTCGAAATCGGGTAGGTTGATGTACTTCTTGAGCATGTTGTCTGGATACAAAGGTCGGATGGCTGGATCGAAGTATAGGCTTCGATCCAGACAAAGGATAATTGCCCCTCATAGACGCAACTGGTTCTTCTCGATGCAATACGCTTATCCGTTATTGGCCATTTTTATCTGGGCCGGCAATACCGTGGTCAACAAACTGGCGGTGGGGACGATTTTCCCCGCCGAGATCGGCTTTTATCGCTGGCTGTTGGCCGGTCTGCTGTTTACCCCGTTCATGCTCAAGCCCGTCATCGCCAATTGGCCGCTGATTCGCCCAAACCTGGGCAAGATTTTCATCCTTGGCGTACTGGGCATGGCGGTGTATCAGAGCCTGGCGTATTACGCCGCGAACCTGACCTCGGCCACCAACATGGGCATCATCCTCTCGTTGATGCCGCTGATGGCCCTCACCGCCGCAATCATCAGCCTCGGCCAGCGCCTGACCTTCGGTGCCCTCACCGGTGCCGTGCTGTCGTTCGCCGGTGTGGTGGTCGTCGTGTCGGCCGGCAGCCTCAGCGCCCTGCTGCAACACGGCCTGAACCTGGGTGACGCGATGATGCTGGTGGCCACCCTTGCCTATGCGGTCTACAGCACCCTGCTGAAAAAATGGCAGCTGCGGTTGCCGCCGCTGGTATTGCTGTATTTGCAGGTGCTGGTGGCGGTCGTGGTGCTGTTTCCGCTGTTCCTGTTCTCCGACAAGGCCGGCCTTGGCTGGTCGAACATCCCGCTAGTGCTGTATGCCTGCCTGTTGGCCTCGATGCTGGCGCCGTTGGCATGGATGCATTCGGTGAAGACCCTGGGCCCGAGCCGCACCACGCTGTTTTTCAACCTGCTGCCGCTGATCACGGCGCTGATTGCGGCGGTGGTGCTGAAGGAGCAGTTGGCGATGTATCACCTGGTGGGTGGACTGCTGACGCTGGGCGGGGTGATTTTGTCGGAGCGTTGGACAACCCCGGTCAGGCCAGGCTAAACCCCGGCCTCCTTCAGGCGCCGGGCATGCTCGACAAACAGCCGGATCGGCTCGGCGCCCTTGCCCACCAGTCCCAGGGACTGGTTGACGATGTCGAAGTGGTCCAGGGCGTAGTCATCGCCAATCACTGTGCCCAGGTGCGAGCTGCAACGGCCGACCATGCCGTCGCACTGGCCCTTCTCCCGCACAAAGGTTCTGGCGAACAACCGACAACTGCGATTCGTCCCGTCCAGCAGGTTGCGCCCACGGTCCGTCTTGCCCGGTTGCAAGGTGCCGGACCAGGAGTAATAGCGCACGCCATTGACCTCCCCGGCGCCCTGCCCGCCCCAGATGTCCGGGATGCCCTGGGGATACTGGCGATTGAACAAGGCCACGCCTTCGCTCGTCAGTGACTGGTGGGACGCATGAATGTCCGCCGCAAAACGCGGGCCGCGGTAGCCGGTTTCCAGCAGGCCCATCAGCACGCCGACCAGCCGCAGCAACACACTCAGGATACGCCCCCTGGCGCTGTGCGCCGGGTAATGGGTGTGGAAGTAATCCGCCAGTTCCGAACCATGGTTGGGCCCGGCCACCGAGGTCACCGACGCCACCCAGTCCGGGCGTTTGGCCGCCGCATACCGCGCCGTCAGCGAGCCCTGGCTATGGCCGATCAGGTTGACCTTGTCGGCTCCGGTTTCCCGGCGAATCGTCTCGATCTGCGCCAGCAGCTGTTCGCCCCGCACCTCATTGGAATTGAGCGGAGCCACCTGTACCGCAAACACCTGCGCCCCGCCGGCACGCAGCGCCGGGACGATGCCGTACCAATACGGGTACAGCACCAGGCGCACAAACCCCAACATCCCCGGCACCAGCACCAGCGGATAACGTGTAGCCAATGACTGCGGCATGGAGCGAACGTCCTTGAAAGCGAGGCGATGGACCCATCCTAGACCAGCCTCCGTGACCAAGCCATGACGCTACTTGAGGCCCACCACGCCAGCGACGATCAGCCCCACCGACACCAGCTTGATCAGCGTCAGGCTCTCCCCCAGCAACGCAAACCCGAGAAACACCGTGCCCAGCGAGCCGATGGCGGTCCAGATCGGGTAGGCGACGCTCACCGGCAACTCACGCATGGCCAGGGTCAGGAAGTAGATCCCGCCCACGGCCGCGATGACGGTGATCAGCGATGGCCACAGCCGGGTGAAACCGTCGGCGTATTTCATGCTCATGGCAAAGGTCACCTCGAACCCGGCCGCAATCAGCAGGAAGAGCCAGGACACGTCAGAAGCTCCCTGCCAGGTCCCGCAACTGACCTTCGACCGCATCGCAGGAGCGGCGGAAAACGCTGGGGTCGGACTCTTCACCTTCAGCGGCAATCACCGTGACGTCTTCGATGCCGATAAACCCCAGGGCCGTTCGCAGGTGCGGGTCGGCGTGATTCATCGCCTCGTTTTCACCGCCCGGGCCAAAGCCGCTGCCGCCGCGACTGGTGATGATCAATGCCTTTTTGCCCAACAGCAAAGGCTTGTACTGGGCGATGCCCTGGCTGTCCTGGGTGATATCCACCGTCAGCCCCATACGCACGATCTGGTCGATCCAGGCCTTGAGGCCGCTGGGAATCCCGAAGTTGTACATCGGCACGGAAATCACCAGCAGTTCATGCTCGACCAACTCGCTGACCAGCTCATTGCTCAGTTGCAGATCCGCGTGCATGGCCAGGGGCATGGACTGGGGTTCGGGGTGGAAGCTGGCGGCAATAAACGCTTCGCTGACATGGGGAATCGACGCACGGCCGACTTCGCGGCGGGTCAGGTGCGCGTCCGGGTTGGCGGTGTGCCAGGCGGCCAGAAACACCTCCGCCAGGCGCCGGGAATGGGAACGTTCGCCACGGGGACTGGAATGGATCGCAAGCATTTTTTTCATCTGTAAGCCTTCACGCGCTAGACTCGGGCAACCTGAATGGCTGCCTCTCTTGCGCACAAATCTAGAGCCGGGCCGCCGGCCTCACAAATGAGCAATAGTTGCTTTGGATGAAATAATTTCATCCATGGAGCCCCACATGTTTGCCTCGCTGCCCCTGACCGCCCTGCGTGCCTTTGAATCAGCCTCGCGCCTGCTGAGCTTCAAGGCTGCCGCCCAGGAGTTGTCGGTGACGCCCACGGCGGTGTCCCACCAGATTCGCTCCCTGGAAACCTGGCTCGGCGTGCCATTGTTCGAACGCCTGCCGCGCCAGGTCCGCCTGACGGAGTGTGGCGAGCGATTGTTCCACAGCCTGCATGGCGCACTGCTGGACGTAGCGCAAAGCATCGACACCCTGCGACCGCAGCGCAGCGCCGGCCATCTCACCTTGTCCACCACGCCCGCGTTCGCCGCCTTGTGGCTGGTGCCGCGACTGGGACGCTTCTATGCCGCCCACCCGAACATCAACCTGCGCCTGGACACCAACTGCGCCGTCGTGGACTTGCAGCAAGATGCCAGCGTCGATTTGGTAATCCGCTACAGCCTGGACGACTACGCGAACCTGCATGGCTTGTGTCTGTTCGACGAGTGTTTTGCGGTGTACGGCTCTCCCGAACAGGTCGCCCTGGCCAGCCAGCGCACCCCGACCTTGATCAGCGTGCGCTGGCACAACTCCAGGCTCTACGCCCTGGGCTGGCAGGCCTGGTGCGAAAAGGCCGGGGAACACTGGCTGCAATCCGCCTCGCCATTGCGCGAATACGATGAAGAACACTATGCCCTGCAAGCGGCGATCGCCGGCCAGGGCCTGGTGTTGGCGAGCAATATCCTGGTCTCGGAAACACTCGCCAGTGGGCTGCTGGTGCCCTACCGGCCAGAGATCCGCGTCGACGGCGCCGGCTACAGCGCCCTGTGCGTACCGGGCCGCGAACGGCACCCGCCGGTCCGGGCGTTTTTTGAGTGGTTGCAGGAGGAAGCACGGCTGTCGGGGCACGCGTTGTAAAATCCGATAAAACTTTTTGCGTTGCCTGGGACTCACAACTTGGAGCGATCACGCCGGCAGAGCGTGGCGCAAAACCGGATTAGTACCAGGAGAATGAGATGACTGACTCACATTTGTCTGACGTAGCCACCTTACGTGAGCGCGCCCGCAAGAACGTCGAAAACGGTGCCGTAACCGAAGGCTATGACGCCGACCGCCAGGAAATCCTGCGCTTGCTCAACGAATCGCTGGCCACCGAGTTGGTGTGCGTGCTGCGCTACAAACGCCACTATTTCATGGCCAATGGCGTCAAGGCGCATGTCGCCGCCGAGGAATTCCTCGAACACGCCACCCAGGAAGCGGAACACGCCGACAAGCTGGCCGAGCGCATCGTGCAGCTGGGCGGCGAGCCGGAGTTCAACCCCGACCTGCTGTCGAAGAACTCCCACGCCCAGTACGTGGCCGGCAATACGCTGAAGGAAATGGTCTACGAAGACCTGGTCGCCGAACGCATCGCGGTAGACAGCTATCGCGAGATCATTCAGTACATCGGCGATAAAGACCCGACCACCCGCCGGATCTTCGAAGACATCCTGGCCCAGGAAGAAGAACACGCCGACGACATGGCGGATATTCTGCAGGACCTGTAAGCAACCGCCGCACAAAAAAATGGGAGCCAAATGGCTCCCCTTTTTTTAGCCTTTCACCGTCTTCGGTGCCTTGCCTTCCCTCATCTGTTGCAGCAACGGCGCACACTGGTTCGGCTCATCGCCGCTCGGTGCCACCAGCGCCAGCAAGCCGGCCGCCGGCCCGGCAATAACCCCCAGTGCAACCATGCCAGCGCCACGCAACATCAACGGCACGGCTTTCACCCCGGCATTGGGCTTGATAAACGGCCCGTTGACGTACAACGGCGAGCGCAGGGAGAACAGGCGGAAGCCCTTGGACTCTGGCGTGATGGTCAGGTCCAACTGCTCGCTGGCCATGTTCGCCGTGCCATCGATGTAGATGATGGCGTTCTCGGTATCGAACACAAACAGGCGAGTCGTCGCCAGGCCGGACTTGATGCCAAAGTCCGCGGCCGCGCAGTTGATCTTCACTTCCTTGTCGCCAAACAGGCGGCCGACCACGTAGTTGCCGACGTTAAGCCCGGCGATTTCCATCAGGCCGCGGCTGATGGCGCCGTCGTTGATCAACATCTTCAGATCGCCATTCGACGTTCCGAGCAACGCCGCTACAGAGTTGCCGCGCCCGGAAATGTCCGCGTCACCGTTGAGTTCACCAAAGCTGGTTTTCATCGGTTCGAAGGTTGGGAACAACTGCTTGAGCTTGAAGTTGCGCGCGGTGAGTTTGGCCTGGCCTTCCATCGGCGTGGTACGCCCGTTGAGGCGAATCTGCGCGTCTAGCTTGCCGCCCGCTACGCCGAAACGCAGGGGTTCGAGGCTCAACTGACCATCGTTCAGCACCAGGTGGGTGTAGAGGTCAGTGAACGGCAACTCGGCACTGTGGACGATGCGCTTGCCGGTGAATTCAACATCGGCATCCATGTCGCGCCAGCGCTCGGTGCGGAACTCTTCCACCGGCAGCACTTTGGTTGCCGGCTGCTTGCTTTCGCCGCCACGGGCTTTTTGCTTGGCGTTGGAATCGGCGCCAATCAATGGCGCGAGGTCAGTCATCAGCAGTTGGTTGGAGACCAACGCGCCCGTGAGCTTGGGCCGTGGCTGGCTGGCGACGTAACCGAGGTTGCCGTGGATATCACTGTTGCCGATCTTGCCGTTGAAGTTTTCATACTGGAACGACGCGCCGCTGGCTTCGTGCAGCTTGGCGATCAGGTGGCCGTCGGTGGAATAGGCCGGCGAATCCGGCAGCGTCACGCCGGTGAGCGGATACAGGTTGCCCAGGCTGCTACCCGAGAGTTTGAGGCGCAGGTCGAGGGCGCCGAGGTTCATTGGGTCGGTCAGGGTGCCGGCCAGCGCGATGCTGGTGTCGCCGATCCTGGCCTGGGCTTGCAGCGGGAACGGCTTGGCCGCGTCCTGCAATGCCAGCAGGCCACCGATCTTGCCAGTGCCATCGAGTTTCTGGCCGTGGTATTGGCCTTTGACCTTGAGCCCGAACGCGTAGTCCTGCGGCGCCGAGCCTTTTTCCAATGCTTTCTTGGCATCAGCATCGCCGACGATTTCGCCGAAGGGAATCGGCTTGCCGAGCAAATCGATCACCACGTCGAGTTGGGTCTTGAGGGTTTGATCGTCGAGGGTCACGTGGCCTTTGTCGAAGCCGATCGCGCCGATGTCCACCACCCAGCTGGACGGTTCGGCGTCGGGGTCCTTGGGGTCGAACTTGAAGGTCCAGTTGGCGCGGCCGTCGGCCAGGCGCTGCAACTGTGCACTCGGCTCGGTGAGGTCGATCCGCGGAATCACCACGCGCTGGGCCAGCAACGCCAGGGGCGAAATGCGCAGCTCCACGCGTTTGAGGGTGACCATCTGCGGGGCTTTCGACCAGTCGGGGTTGCCCAGGGTCAGGTCTTCGGCAATCACATGGGGCCACGGAACCCAGGCGCGCCAGCCGCCTTCATCGGGCTCGCGCTGCCACACCACCGCCAGGTTGCCGTTGATGGCAAAGGCGCGGTGCAGCTCTTCGGAGACCTTGGCATTGAGCGGCGGCTTGATCCGGTTCCAGTCAAAGAACACCAGGACCAACACCACGATGGCGATTAACAAAACGAAGCTGGCGCAGCTCCAGGCGAGAATTTTACGAGTGCGCGTCATTGCACAGGACTCCAGGTTACGACTGAGCGGGCGCCTTGCGGCGCACGTTTTGACTACAGCTTATATGGCTACGACTGACAAACGGCGCGGGGGTTTAACCCCATTGAAGAATTACCCGTAAAAACCGCGTTTCCTGACCGACTCGACAGTTTCTATCATCGACGGCGCACCGTTGTTACCCACGATCGTGTCGAAAATACCCATCACAGTGCAAAAGCGCGGGCTTGAGACCTGCGAGATAGAGCCCTCGCCGAGAACAATCAATTCTGTTGATTATTACCATTGTGTTTATGAACTTTTATATCGACTTATCAAGAGTAGCATTAGCCCTGTACCCAATTTATCGCCCTCCCAAGGAGCAACCCATCATGAAACGCCAATTACTCGCAAGCTTTGTACTTTCCGTCCTGGCCACCAGCGCATTTGCCCTGCCAGCTGCTGAACAGGCCACCCCACAAGTGAAAGCCGATGCCTCCCACGTTAGCCAAACCCTGGCTCGCAGCGGTGCTTCGGACAAGAACAACACCGATTACAACGGCAGCATCACTGAAAACGGTTCGGACAACGCCAACAAACGTGCCTACACCGAAGGCGTTGTAGAAAACGGCCGTAACCGCCTGGAACAGAAAGGTCTGGTTGAAGGTGGCGCTGATCGCCTGATGGAACGCAACGCTGTTGCCGAAGGTGGCCGTGATCGCCTGGAACAGAAAGGTCTGGTTGAAGACGGTTCGAGCCGTGCCAACAAACGCGCCTATGCTGACGGCGTAGCGGAAGGCGGTGCTGACCGTCTGCAAGAACTGCATCAAGCACAGAGCTAAGCCCGTGCTGGCCCTGGAAAAAAGCCCGATCACCCGATCGGGCTTTGACTTTGTGTGAACCGCAACGCCCTTCTCCCTTTTGCAGTTCGACGCTGGCAAAGCTGATTTGCTAGAGTGCGTCGCTGTCCTTGTCCACAAAGC
Organism: Pseudomonas sp. 1912-s; assembly: GCF_029269205.1. Lineage (NCBI taxonomy): Bacteria > Pseudomonadati > Pseudomonadota > Gammaproteobacteria > Pseudomonadales > Pseudomonadaceae > Pseudomonas > Pseudomonas sp. 1912-s. The sequence goes on from NZ_JARIXR010000011.1 coordinate 124,819, forward strand.
CCGCCTGCCAATGCTGCCCCGTGCCGAACAGAAGCAACAGACCCGACTCGCCCTGATGGACGCAGCCCGCCATCTGATGGAGTGTGGCCGTGGGTTTGGCAGCCTGAGCCTGCGTGAAGTGGCCAAGACCGCCGGCATCGTGCCCACCGGTTTCTACCGTCACTTTGCCGATATGGATCAACTGGGCCTGGTATTGGTCAGTGAAGTCGGCCAGACCTTTCGCGCGACGATCCGCCTGGTGCGCCACAATGAATTCGTGATGGGCGGCATCATCGATGCCTCGGTGCGGATTTTCCTCGATGTGGTCGCCGCCAACCGTTCGCAATTCCTGTTCCTGGCCCGTGAGCAATACGGTGGCAGCCTTGCCGTTCGCCAGGCCATCGGCGCCTTGCGCGAAGACATCGCCAGCGACCTCGCCGCCGACCTGACCTTGATGCCCAAGCTCCAGCACCTGGATGCCGACGGCTTGCACGTGATGGCCGACCTGATCGTCAAGAGCGTGTTCGCCACCCTGCCCGACATCATTGACCCGCCCGCCGAAGCGCTGCCGTCCCATCTCACGCCCCAGGCGAAGATCACCCAGCAACTGCGCTTCATCTTTATCGGCCTCAAGCATTGGCAAGGCCTGGGCAGCACCGAATAACTCAGCGCACCGCGTGAAACCGCTTGGCGGTGGTGTAGTTCCTGTTCCAGTAAACGTTGGCCAGCGAATCGATGCGCACGCTTTTACCCGTACGTGGCGAGTGGATGAACTTGCCTTCGCCTATATAAAGGCCGACGTGGCTGACCTGGCCGCGCCCATTCCCCCTGAAAAACACCGCATCACCCGGTTGCAGTGCATCGCGCTTGACCGTGGCTGCCGTTGAGCGGTGCATCGCAGCGGTGGTGCGGGGCAGATGAATATTGGCTTCGGTCTTGAACAGGTACACCAGGAAACTGCTGCAATCGAAACCCTGGGCCACTGACGTCCCGCCCATCCTGTAAGGGGTGCCCAACAGAGAATGGGCGCGATCAATCACGCTGGTGATGGAAGGTGAAGCCTCCAGTGAGATCGGGCGCTGGAGGTTGGCCGAGGCGGATGAAATGGCCAACGACAGGCTGACAATCAATAAACAGAAAAATGACTTGTACATGGTGGAAACCGCTGTGGATTAAATACGGAGCGGAATCCTAATGAAGCAGCACGTAATCCAATGAACTCCGAATCCTTTAACTTCGTGGGAAAAATCCGAAACAATTCGATTTCCCTAAAGATGAAAGAAATTTCACGCGCCGCTTACTGCAATTCAACGCCGAACGCCCGAATCCAGTGCTATAAATCCCGTCACGCACCAAAATGAAACATTTTGGAATAATTTCCTGCGCCATCAGGTGGCACAAGCCGCCTGCCTACAGGGAATTCCCACTCCCCGCGTGGTTGGCAAGACCCTTGCTCTAGCTTGCTTATCGCTCATAGCTGGAAGCTTTCTGATGCTGGTGATCCACCGCCGAATCGCCCCCGAACCCGTCTGGGCCGCTGAGTTGCTGCTGAACTTCGAAGCCCGCAGCAAAAGCCGCCTGCGCTGTTTCAGTGCCGACGGAGAAGATGTCGGCCTGTTTCTGGAGCGCGGCCAACCGCCGCTGCACGACGGTGAATTCCTACAGGCCGAAGACGGACGTGTCGTACGCGTGTGTGCCCGCCCTGAACACCTGCTGCACGTCACCTGCAGCAGTGCCTTCGAACTGACCCGCGCCGCCTATCACCTGGGCAACCGCCATGTGGCCCTGCAAGTGGGTGACGGCTGGCTGCGCCTGCTCGATGACTACGTGCTCAAGGCCATGCTCGAACAGTTGGGTGCGACGACTGAAACCATCGAAGCGCCGTTCCAGCCGGAACACGGCGCCTATGGCGGCGGCCATCATCATTCCCGCCATGGCGACGAAGACTTCAACTACCCGCCCAAGCTGCACCAGTTCGGCGTACGTCTATGAACCCAGCCTGGGCGCTGTTGCGTCTGGCCAGTCCGCAGCTGCCGATTGGTGGCTACAGCTATTCCCAGGGCCTGGAAATGGCCGTGGAGCAAGCGCGTGTGACCGACCCGGCGAGTGCCGGGCGCTGGATCAGCGATCAACTGCTGTTCAATTTGTCGCGCTTCGAGGCGCCGCTGATGCTCGCCCACTGCAAGGCCGCAGCCGAAGAAGACTGGCCGCGCCTCGCGCAGTTGTGTGAAGAGCACCGCGCCAGCCGCGAAACCCGCGAGCTGTATCAGGAAAGCCGGCAGATGGGTTATTCCCTGGCGCAACTGCTCAACGGCTTGCCGGAGCTGGACGCCGCCGCTCGAGATTTTCTGGCGCAACGCGGCGAACCTCATCTCGCACTCGGCTGGGCGCTGGCCGCCCGCGCCTGGCAGATCAGCCCCGACGACGCCCTGGCCGCCTGGCTGTGGAGCTGGCTGGAAAACCAGTTGGCGGTGCTGATGAAAACCCTGCCCCTGGGCCAGCAAGCCGCCCAGCGCCTGACCAGTGAACTGCTGCCGCTGCTGCAACAGGCCCAGCAGGATGCCAGCCAACTCGACCCCAATCACTACGGCAGCGCCGCGTTCGGCCTGTCCCTGGCGTGCATGGCCCATGAGCGCCAGTACAGCCGCCTGTTCCGTTCCTAGGAGAAGCATATGAACACACAACCCCTGCGCGTCGGCATCGGCGGCCCGGTCGGCTCCGGCAAGACCGCCCTGACCCTGGCCCTGTGCCTGGCCCTGCGCGACCGCTACAACCTGGCGGTGGTCACCAACGACATTTATACCCGCGAAGACGCCGACTTCCTGGTGCGCAACCAGGCCCTGGCGCCCGAGCGCATCATCGGCGTGGAAACCGGCGGCTGCCCGCACACCGCAATTCGCGAAGACGCCTCGATCAACCTCGAGGCGGTAGACCAACTCAACCGGCGCTTTCCCGGCCTGGACCTGATCCTGGTGGAATCCGGCGGCGACAACCTGTCGGCCACCTTCAGCCCGGAACTGTCGGACCTGACCATCTACGTGATCGACGTGTCCGCCGGCGACAAACTGCCACGCAAGGGCGGCCCGGGGATCTGCAAATCCGACCTGCTGGTGATCAACAAGATCGACCTGGCACCACTGGTGGGCGCGTCCCTGGAGCTGATGAACAGCGACACCCAGCGCATGCGCGCAGGCAAACCCTTTGTCTTCAGCAATCAGAAAACCGGCGTCGGCCTGGAAGAAATCGTCGCCTTCATCGAACGCCAGGGCTTGCTGACCGCAGCCTGACCACCCCCAACAAGGAGCTTGTCCATGCGCCTCAATACACTTCTCGCTGCCGCAGCCATGCTGCTCACCCCCGCCCTCGCCTTCGCCCACCCCGGCCATGGCGACAACGGCCTGGTGGCCGGTATCAGCCACCCGCTGGGCGGCATTGACCACTTGCTGGCGATGGTCGCCGTGGGCCTGTGGGCCGCCCAGCAAAAAGGCGCGGCGCGCTGGGCGCTGCCGTGCACCTTTGTCGGCACCATGTTGATCGGCGGAATGCTGGGTTTTGAAGGCCTGGCATTGCCGGCGCTGGAAAGCGGGATTGCCGCGTCGGTGCTGGCGCTGGGCCTGGCGGTGGCGCTGGCGGTGCGTCCGCCGTTGTTCGTGGCGGTCGCAGCGACGGCGTTGTTTGCGCTGTTCCATGGCGTCGCTCACGGTTTGGAGCTGCCGGACATGTCCAGCCCTTGGGCATATGCGGTCGGGTTCGTCGGTGCGACGGCGGTTCTGCATGCGGCGGGTTATGCCGTGGTGCGCTTCCTGCCGGCGGCCGCAGCGCCGCTGGTGCGGGTGGCCGGGGCGGCTTCGGCGGCGACTGGGGTTTGGTTGCTCGCTGCCTGAGATTTACGGCGTTTCCAATGGCCTCATCGCGGGCAAGCCCGGCTCCCACAGGAGTACTCATTCAACTGTGGGAGCCGGGCTTGCCCGCGATGACGGACTCACAGCCACCACCTACCTCAAGCCTGATACCATGTCGCGCAAACACCCCTGCCGTGACGACGCCAGCCGATGCCCATCGCTCCAAGCTCCGCCCTCAAGCCTCAATTGACCGCTGTGTTGACGCACTTCCACGACCTGATCGTGCCGCTCTGGCAAGGCCCGGGCTGGAATGCCGACCTGGCGCTGCCCTATGAAGCCCTGGACGCCGATCATCGGCCTTTGCCGCCGCAACGCTATCGCGCCATGGCCTGCGCCCGGCAGTTGTACCTGTTCGCCAGCCTGATCGGCGAGCCCGGTGCCGCCTTTGCCGAGGAGCGCGCCGCCGCGCTGTTCCGGTCCCTGCAACGGCACTTCCACGACGCCGAACACGGCGGCTGGTTCTACAGCATCGACGCCCACGGCAAGCCGCTGGATAAACGCAAAGACCTCTACACCCACGCCTTCATCATCTTCGCCTGTGCCCACTATTGGGCCAAGGTGCGCGAGTCCTTGGTGGAGTCGGTACTCGATGCGGCCCTGGAAGTGGTAGCCGAACGCTTCGCCACCGGCGACGGCCTGTACGAAGCGGTGCTGGAGCGTAACTGGTCATCCCTCAAGTCCGGCCCGCTGCAAAACCCGCTGATGCACCTCGCCGAAGGCTTCCTCGCAACGCTGGCCGTGCGTGAAGACGCCGTGACGCAAGACGCATTGCTGGACCTGGCCAACGCCATGCAGAAGCGCTTCATCGACCGCCAGCACGGCGTGATGATGGAAAAACCCCTGGGCGCTGTGGATAACTGGTTTGAGCCGGGGCACCAGTTCGAATGGTTCTTCCTGCTGGAGTCTTCAGACTTGCTGCGCGGTACGCCGCTGCACGCCTCTCTGAACAAGGCGTTCACCTATGCCGAGCAGAAGGGTGTGGACAACGCGACGGGCGCGGTCAGCGGCATGCTGGCCCTGGACGGCAGCGTACGCGACGGCACCCAGCGTATCTGGGCCCAGGCCGAATACCTGCGGGCGCTGACCTTGCGGCCCAACAGTGAAGCCGTGCTGCAACGCCAATTGCTGGCGCTGCAACAGCGCTTCCTGCACGACAAAGGCTGGAATGAATGCCTGGATGCCAAGGGGCAAGTCAGCCGACGGGACATGCCGTCGACCACGCCCTACCACTTGGCCACGTGTTACCTGGGCCTTACGCAATCCATTTGCGGTCCCCGGTAAAGCTGATCGTCAGCCAGCGCGCCGCGTCAGGCTTGCCAAGCCCTGTGGATATCTCTTCGCGCAGCCCGTCCAGGGTGGCGACGTTATCCACCGGGTAATCCGCCGGCAACACCACATGAATCTCGATAAACCGCGCCCGCCCGTGCTTCTGCACGTAGGACACGTAGTCGTCGAAACCATGTTTGGCCTGGGCCGCGTCCATCACTTCGCGCACTGTGCCGTCCAGTTGGTCCGGCACAATCCCCAGCACGTCCCGTAGCGCCGGGCGCAGGATCTTGAAGGCCGGCGCCAGCATGCTCAACGCCAGCAGGATCAGGATCAACGGGTCGACATACACCGCCCACTGCCCATAGCCCTGGGACTTGAGCAACAGCGCCGCCAGGAAGCTCACCAGCAGCCCCACCGACAGCATCGCGTCCACCAGCCAGCTGATGTTGTCGAACTGGATCAGCGACGATTTGAGCGTGCGGTTGCGATAGCGCACATAGAAGAAATAGGCGAACTCGACCACGGTAAACACCGCCGCGTAGATGATCACCAGGCCCAGCTCGATATCGCGACCGCCATTGATAATGCCGAACACACCGTTGAGAAACGCGTAGATGGCGATCAACAGCAAAAAGCTGCCTTCGATCAGCAGCACCATGGGTTCCAGGTGCCAGTAGCCGAACTGGAAGCGTTCGTTGCTTTTCTTGGCGATCAGCTTGGCCGTGATCAGCATCAACACCTTGATGGCGGTGGCGATCAGCGAGAAAAAGCCGTCGAATAAAATCGATTGGGCGCCCGACACCACACCCGTGACAATCCCGGCGATCGCGACCGCGAACATCAGAATCGTCGATTGTTTGAGCAGCGACTGCTCACCTCGGTTACTCACATATCCTCCTGTCAAAACCTTAAAACCGCACAACGCGGCGGGGTTTTCAGGGGTGGAGTGTACCTTATGTCCTGTTTTGGCCGATTTGCCGCATTTTCCGGGCTGACAAAAACCCTGTGGCGAGGGAGCTTGCTCCCGCTGGGGCGCGGAGCGGCCCTGGCTTTTTTGGGGCCGCTTCGCAGCCCGGCGGGAGCAAGCTCCCTCGCCACAAAAGCTCGCCGTACTTAGCCCTTGGCGCCACGCTCAATCGCAAACCCGGCCCAGGTCTGACTCACCGGCATCAGCTCCAGGCGGTTGATGTTCACGTGCGCCGGGGTGTTCAGCACCCAGAAGATCGTGTCCGCAATGTCCTGCGGCTGGATCGGCTCGGCACCGGCATAGGTCGCGTCATAACGCGCCTGGTCACCGGCAAAGCGCACCAGGGAGAACTCGCTTTCGCACAGGCCCGGCTCGATGTTGGTCACACGCACGCCGGTGCCTTGCAGGTCGCACCGCAGGTTCAGCGAGAACTGTTTGACGAAGGCTTTGGTGCCGCCATACACGTGGCTGCCCGGGTACGGGTAGCTGCCGGCGATGGAGCCGAGGTTGATGATGCCGGCGCCACGGCCGTGGGCGATCAGGCGCGGCAACAGCAGGCTGGTGGTGGTCAGCAGGCCCTTGATGTTGGTATCGACCATGGTTTCCCAATCGTCGAGGCTGCACTTGGGCGCAGGGTCAGTGCCCACTGCCAGGCCGGCGTTGTTGATCAGCCCGCGCAACGTGGCGAAGGACGGCGGCAGGTTGGCGATCGCCTCTTCCATGGCCTTGCGGTCACGTACGTCCACCACCAGGCCGTGCACTTCGGTCTGCTTGGAAAGCTCGGCACACAGGGCGTTCAGACGCTCTGCGCGGCGGCCGGTGAGCACCAGTTTCCAACCGGCTTCGGCAAAACGCCGGGCACAGGCTTCGCCAAAACCTGAGGTCGCGCCAGTAATAAACAGCGTATTGGACATGGTGTTCTCCTTGCAGGGCTACGAGGTAAAAAATCAGCCAGCAGAATGCCCGGCTGCCGGGCTGGCGGCAACTGATACACGCTGTGGGGAGAGGTGAACGCCTCTCATGTTGTACGAAATTCAACCAATCACTTGAAACCCATACGGGCCGTGGCGTGCAGCCATGTGCGCGCACCTTATCCACAGCCCCGTCCACAGTCTTTGGGGGCAAGTGCAAAAGCTGAAAGCCGCGGTATACAAGGCTTTCAGCGCGATTCAAAAAGTTTTTTGCTTGACCTGAGCCAAGCCCTATGTAGCCCGGTTCAAAACAGTGCAACCAGGACGATGGCTCCAGGCCAGTCATTCCGGCCCCTGCGGCAGTCTTTCCAGAGTTTAGTCACAGACTTATCCACAGGATGGAATGACATATTCCGGTCATATACCTGTGTCTTTAAACAGGTTGACAAACCCTTCGGGTGGTCGCGAAAAAACCGCTGATCAAAAAACAATCACCACGCTGCAAGCCACGAAAACAAAGGCCTCCAGCCAGCTACTCCCACGTTACCCACAGCCGGTTCCACAGTGGTTGGGGACAAGTCAAAACTGTGACAAAACAGGGATTTGCGGCGGCTATATGTCGCGCTTTGACAGGTGCCTGGATTTGTTGTCCACAATTTCGGGAAAGCACTGTGGATAGCCAAAAACAAGTGTGGGAGCCGAAGCTCCCACACAGGTATTACCGCTGGATCAGCAATCAATGCCCGCCCAGATAAGCGTTACGCACCTCCTCATTCACCAGCAGCTCCTTGCCGGTGCCTGTGAGGCGAATCTCGCCGTTGACCATCACGTACGCCCGGTCCGACAAGCGTAACGCATGGTTGGCGTTCTGCTCCACCAGGAAGATGGTCATGCCGGTAGACGCCAGCTCCCGCAACGTGGCAAAGATCTGCTTCACCACAATCGGCGCCAGCCCCAGGCTCGGCTCGTCCAGCAGCAACAGCTTGGGCCGGCTCATCAGCGCACGGGCGATGGCGAGCATCTGCTGTTCACCACCGGACATGGTCATCGCCCGCTGGTTACGCCGCTCCTTGAGCCGCGGGAACAGCTCGAACATGCGCTGCATGTCCTCGGTGGCGAACTTGTCGCCAATCGGGATGGTGCCCATCAACAGGTTTTCCTCGACGGTCATGTCGGGGAACACCCGCCGGCCTTCCGGCGACTGCGCGATACCGTTGGAGGCGATGTAGTGGGACGACTTGTGGGTAATGTCCACGCCGCGGTAGATGATCTGCCCCGACTCGGCCCGTGGCTGGCCGAAGATCGACATCAGCAGCGTGGATTTACCCGCGCCGTTGGAGCCGATCAGGCTGACGGTTTCGCCTTCTTTGATGTGCAGCGAGACTTTCTTCAAGGCCTGGATCGGGCCGTAGAACACGTCCAGGTCTTTCAGTTCGAGGATTGGTTCACTCATACCAGCTCCTCTTCATCAGCGCCCAGGTAAGCCGCGATCACTTTAGGGTCGTTACGGATCGCTTCCGGGCCGCCTTCCGCAATGACGTTGCCGTGGTCCAGCACCACGATGTGGTCGGAAATACTCATCACCATGCCCATGTCGTGTTCGATCAGCACCACCGTCAGGTCGTGTTCGTCCCGCAGCAGGCGAATCATCGCGCTGAGGGCTTCGGTTTCCTGGGGGTTGAGGCCGGCAGCCGGTTCGTCGAGGCAGATGATCTGCGGCCGGGTACACATGGCGCGGGCGATTTCCAGGCGGCGTTGTTGGCCGTAGGACAGCTCGCCGGCCAGGCGGTTGGCGCAGTCCACCAGGTCCACCACTTCCAGCCAGTAGAACGCATGGTCGAGGGCGTCGCTTTCAGCCTTGCGGTAGCCCTTGGTGTTGAGGATACCCGCGAGCATGTTGCGGTTGACCCACATGTGCTGGGCCACCAGCAGGTTCTCCACCACCGACATTTCCTTGAACAGGCGAATGTTCTGGAAAGTGCGCGCCAGGCCTGCACGGTTCACCAGGTGGGTGCCGCCGAACATCTTGTAGAACACCCGGCTGAAGAAGCTTTTCGGTGAGACAAAATCGGTGGCCTTGAAGCGCTCGCCGAGTAACTGGATCACGTTGGTCTGCTTGCCGCGCACATTGAGTTCGATCTTGCCGCCGGAGGCTTTGTAAAAACCGGTCAGGCAGTTGAACACCGTGGTCTTGCCGGCACCGTTGGGGCCGATCAGGGCGAAGATCGAGTTGCGTTCGACCTTGAGGCTCACATCGCTCAAGGCCTTGATGCCACCGAAGTGCATCATCAGGTGTTCAACGGAAAGGACGACTTCCTTGCTCATGGCGCCACTCCTTTACGTGGGACGACACCGGTACGGCTGATGCGAATCAGGCCTCGTGGTCGCCAGATCATCATTACCACCATCAACACGCCAAACAGCAGCACACGGTATTCAGAGAAGCTGCGCAGCAACTCGGGCGCCACGGTCAACACGAACGCGGCAATCACCACGCCGACGGTGGAGCCCATGCCACCCAATACGACAATGGCGAGGATCAGCGCCGACTCGAAGAAAGTGAACGACGACGGGTTGACGAAGCCCTGGTAGCTGGCGAAAAACACCCCCGCCAGACCGGCAGTGGAAGCGCCAATGGTGAACGCCGAGAGCTTCACCAGCACGTGGTTGAGGCCCATGGAACGGCAGGCGATTTCATCCTCGCGCAAGGCTTCCCAGGCGCGGCCCACCGGCATGCGGGTCAGGCGGTGCTTGATGTACAGCACCAGCAGCACCACCAGGAACAGCACGATGTAGATGAACAGGAATTTGAAGTTGGCGTTGTAGTCGATGCCGAAGAACTCGTGGAACGGCACCCCGCCATCCTTCGCCTTGCGCACAAACTCCAGGCCGAAAAACGTCGGCGACGGCACCGGCATGCCGTTCGGGCCACCGGTAAACGACAGCCAGTTGTTCAGCACCAGGCGGATGATTTCACCGAAGCCCAGGGTCACGATCGCCAGGTAATCGCCGTGCATTCGCAGCACCGGGAACCCGAGTATGCACCCCGCCAGCGCGGCACAGATGGCCGCCAACGGCAGCACCGACCAGAAGCCCAGACCGAGGTATTGATAACCCAGCGCCAGCCCGTAGGCACCAATGGCGTAGAACGCCACGTAGCCCAGGTCGAGCAACCCGGCCAGGCCCACCACGATGTTCAGGCCCAGGCCCAGCAACACGTAGATCAGCCCGAGGATCACCACGGTCAGCAGGTATTTGTTGGCGAAGAACGGGAAGACGATGGCAATCACGATCAACGCCGGAATGATCCAGCGCAGGCGCGATTTGTAGTCCGGCTTGAGCACGTGCACACCGGAACCGGTGCTCTCAAATCCCTGCAGAATCCGCAGGCCCTTGGGGGTTTGCAGGAACAGGCTCATGGCGAACCGGCCGACCATCACAATGGCCACCAGGATGCCGACACGCGCCGGTTCCAGGTTGAAGCTGTAGCCGTCGAGGACCACGCCGACGATCGGACCGAACACGATCAGCGAAATCAGCCCGGCGAGTACCGCATCGACGACACTTTTCTTGATATCGATAGAGTAGGCAGCAGACATAGTTATACCTTCGCCACGAGTGGGCGACCGAGCAGGCCCTGGGGACGGAAAATCAGAATCACCACCAGCAGGGAGAAACTGAACACGTCTTTGTAGTCAGAGTTGATCAACCCCGAGAACAGCGACTCGGAAATACCCAGGATGATCCCGCCGAGCATGGCCCCAGGCAGGGAACCGATGCCGCCGAGTACCGCTGCGGTAAATGCCTTGATGCCGATGATGAAGCCGGCATAGAAGTCGAACGTGCCGTAGTTCAGGGTGATCAGCACACCGGCCAACGCGGCCATGGCGGCACCAATCACGAATACGTAGGAGATGACCCGGTCGGTGTTGATGCCGAGGATCGACGCCATCTTGCGGTCTTGCTGGGTAGCGCGGCACATGCGGCCGAGCTTGGTGTTCTTGATGATGTAGGTCAGCAGGCCCATGCCGACGAACGCGGCCACCAGGATGAACACCTTGGTGTAGGTCAACTGCACGAACCCGGTGCCGATGTCGACTCTCCAGGCGCCGGCCAGCAGCGTCGGGATGCCTTGTTGCTTGGCGCCCTGGGCGATCTGCGCGTAGTTCTGCAGGATCAGCGAGATACCGATGGCGCTGATCAGCGGTGCCAGTCGGGTGGAATTGCGCAGCGGTTTGTAGGCGACACGCTCAATGACCCAACCGTAAACGCCAGTGACGACGACGGTGAAGATCAGGGTGCCAAGAATGAGCAGCGGGAAGGATTCGATGCCGAAGTAAGCCAGCAGTGCCAGACTGATCGCCGCGAGGTAAGCGGAAATCATATAAACCTCGCCGTGGGCGAAGTTGATCATGCCAATGATGCCATAGACCATTGTGTAGCCGATGGCGATCAAGCCATAGACCGACCCGAGGGTCAGCCCATTGACCAGTTGCTGCAGGAATATACCATCCATAACGCAATCTCACGCAGTGAGAGCCTGCACACCTGTGGGTGTGCGGATCTTCTAGGAGGAAAAAACAGACACAAAAGGGGCTGGCAACCAAGTCCCCGTGTGGGAGCTGGCTTGTGTGGGAGCCGGGCTTGCCCGCGATGCAGACACCTCGCAATGTCAGTCAAACCGAGGTGACGCTATCGCAGGCAAGCCAGCTCCCACAAAAGCCCGGCTCCTACAGGGTCAAGTGGCGTCTAACCAATCGCGCTAACTATTACTTCTGCTTTTCCAGCTGGTGATACTTGCCGTCCTTGTCCCACTGGTAAACCACATAGTCGGAGACTTTCAGGTCGCCCTTGGCGTCCCAATTCTTCTCGCCCATGACGGTTTTGACCGGGTGGGCTTTGAGCCACTTGGCCGCGTCTTCGCCTTTGTTGGACTTGGCGCCGTTGAAGCCGGCGGCCAGGGCCTGGATCGAAGCGTAGGCGTACAGGGTGTAGCCTTCAGGCTCGGTACCGGCCTTGCGGAACTGCTCCACGACGGCCTTGCTGTCTGGCAGCAGGCGCGGGTCGGCGCCGAAGGTCATGTACACGCCATCCACGTACTGCGCACCACCGGCGGTCGCCACCAGTTCATCGGTGACCACACCGTCATCGGACATGAACTTGACGTCTTTCAGGCCGGCTTCACGAATCTGGCGAACCAGTGGACCGGCTTCCGGGTGCAGGCCGCCGAAGTACACGACGTCAGCACCGGTGGAGCGGATCTTGGTGACCAGGGCGCTGAAATCTTTCTCGCCACGGGTCAGGCCTTCTTCCAGCACCGGCTTCACGCCGCGCTTGGTCAACTGCTGTGCAGTGGCGTCCGCCAGGCCTTTGCCGTAGGTGTCCTTGTCGTTGATAACGGCAACTTTCTTGCCCTTGAGCACGTCGACGATGTAGTCGCCGGCCACGATGCCTTGCTGGTCGTCACGACCACACATACGGAACACCGCCGACAGGCCGCGCTCGGTGACCTGCGGGTTGGTTGAGCCCGGGGTGATCATGATGATGCCCGCTTCGTCGTACACCTCGGACGCCGGGATAGTGTTGGACGAGCAGAAGTGCCCGACCACGCCGATCACTTTTTCCTGGTCTGCCAGACGGTTGGCCACGGCCACAGCCTGCTTGGGTTCGCAGGCGTCGTCGCCGGCCACCAGTTTGATCTGCTCGCCGTTGATGCCGCCGGCCTTGTTGATGACATCGGCTGCCGCCTGGGCACCTTTCATGTACTGCTCACCAAATGCCGCGTTGGCGCCGGTCATCGGCCCCGCTACGCCAATCTTCACATCAGCTTGAGCAAACGCAGAAACACCCAGCGCAGCAGCAACTGCGAGGGCTAGAAAACCTTTCTTGTAAAACGTCTGGGACATGAGTGGTGCTCCGAGGTTTTTGTTGAATTGGCACTGCAGCTTCACTTCAAAAACTTTCAGCGAAAGCCCAGAGCAAGCGGCGTGCCATTACGTTTTTATTATTCAAAAAGACACGGTGTCATTGTTATTGCAGGTTTTTGGGCGCCTTTTGATTGGACGTGCAACCGTCTATCTCAATCGGGTGCAACCATTGGATCCATAAAGTGCAACCTGATGGATCCAACACTGCAACCCGGCCATTAAAGGGCCACCCTTGAACCTGTAACAGCGTGCGTAACGGAAGTGCACATTTACAGTGCGTTACTGCTACGACTCGCACCAATACAGATTAGTAGCCGGCTAAGAAAATGCAGGCTTCTGAGCGGTATTTCGTTGATCAGATCACGATCCGCAGGCATTGGCCCGCGTGATACAGCGAGAAGCCCGCCTCATACAGACAGCTGCGCAGGCCCACGCCGGCCAAGGGCTGCATCGGCGCGAACGGGATCGGCAGCGCCTGTGGATCCTGGTGACACAGGTAATCGGCAAACGCCTTGCCCACCACACTGCCAGTAGTCACCCCACGCCCGTTGTAACCGGTGACCGCCACCAGCCCGGGCGCCGGCTCGAACAAACGCATCAAGTGGTCCGGGGTGAAAGCGATACAGCCGGTCCAGGTGCATTCCCACTGCACCGGTTTGAGGTACGGGAAGTAGTGCTGTTGCACCCGATCGGCCCAGGCCTTGAGGAACCACGCGGGTTTCTGGTTGCCATTGCCCAGGCTGCCGAGCAACAGGCGGCCTTCGGCGTCGCGGCGAATGCTGCTGAGTACCTGGCGGGTGTCCCAGGAGCCCTGGCCGCCGGGGAGGATTTGTTGCGCGGCGTCGTCGGTCAGCGGGGCCGACGCGACCTGATAGTAATAACCGGGGAAAAAGTTGCGGCGCAGCTCGGTCCATTCGCCCTCGGTGTAGGCGTTGGAGGCGATCACCACTTGTTCGGCCTGCACCGAGCCCTGGGCAGTTTGCACAGACCAGTGCTGGCCCTGGCGTTCCAGTTGAGTGACCGGGGAATGGTCGAACAACTGCCCGCCCAGCCCGACGGCGGCATTGGCCAAACCGCTGGTGTAGGCCATCGGGTTCAGGGTACCCGCACGCCGGTCCAGCAAGGCGGCGGCGATCTTTTTGGTACCGGTGGCTTGCTCGCATGCCGCACCGGTCAACAGCTCCACCGGGGCGCCACGACGCTTCCACTGCTCTTCACGACTGCGTAAATCCGCCTCGCCCCGGGCGTTGTGCGCCATGTGCAAGGTGCCCTCGCGGCGCAGTTGGCAGTCGATGTTGTATTTGTCGATCAGGCTGAACACCAGGGACGGTGCCGCGCCGAGCATGCGGTTGAGCTGGCTGCCCACCGCAGTGCCAAAACCGGCTTCGATCTCGTCCGGCGGAATCCACATCCCGGCATTCACCAGGCCTACGTTGCGCCCCGAACCACCGTGGCCGGTACGATGGGCTTCGAGGACGGCGACGCTTTTACCTTGTTCCAGCAAGTGAATGGCTGCCGACAAACCGGTGATACCGGCACCGATCACGCACACATCCACGTTGACCTCGCCCTTGAGCGCAGCACGATCCGGCCGGCCAGGCGTCAGTTGTTCCCACAAACATGCTTCGCGTAATGCCATTGCCAGACTCCGATGAGACCTAACAAACCACTATTTTGATGTGCGAACCCGATCAACTGTGGGAGCCAGCTCCCACATTGACCTCACTTCGAGCAGAGACTCAGTCGAAGGTGATGCCCTGGGCCAGCGGCAACTCCAGCGAGTAGTTCACGGTGTTGGTCTGGCGACGCATGTAGCCGCGCCATGCATCCGAACCCGACTCACGCCCGCCACCGGTCTCTTTCTCACCGCCAAACGCGCCACCAATCTCCGCGCCACTTGGGCCGATGTTGACGTTGGCAATCCCGCAGTCGCTGCCCACGGCCGACATGAACTGCTCGGCTTCACGCACGTCGGTGGTAAAGATGCACGACGACAGGCCTTGAGGCACGGCGTTGTTGAGGCGCAGCGCTTCAGCGAAATCGGTGTAGCCCACCACGTACAGAATCGGCGCGAAAGTCTCGGTGCACACCACGTCACTCTGCTCCGGCATTTCCACGATCGCCGGCGACACGTAGTAAGCGTTGGGGAATTTGTCTTCCAACTGACGCTTGCCGCCAAACACCCGGCCGCCTTCGCTCAAGGCCTGTTCCAGGGCGTCCTGCATGTTTTCGAAGCTGTGTTTGTCGATCAGCGGGCCGATCAGGTTGCCTTCCAGTGGATGGCCGATGCGCACCTTGGCATACGCGGCCTTGAGGCGGGTGACGATTTCCTCTTTCACCGACTCATGGGCGATCAACCGGCGCAGGCTGGTGCAGCGCTGGCCGGCGGTGCCGACGGCGCTGAACAGGATGGCGCGCACGGCCATGTCCAGGTCGGCGCTTGGGCCGAGGATCATGGCGTTGTTACCGCCCAGTTCGAGAATGCTGCGGGCAAAACGCGCGGCGACTTTCGGCGCCACTTCGCGGCCCATGCGGGTGCTGCCAGTGGCGCTGATCAGCGCCACACGCGGGTCATCCACCAGTGCGGCACCGGCATCACGACCACCGATGATCACTTGGCTCAGGTACTCGGGGGCGCCGTCGAATTTCTTCAGCACGCGCTCGAACAACGCCTGGCAGGCCAGGGCAGTGAGCGGGGTTTTTTCCGAGGGTTTCCAGATCACCGCGTTGCCGCACACCAGTGCCAGCGCGGTGTTCCACGCCCACACCGCCACCGGGAAGTTAAAGGCGCTGATCACGCCGACCACCCCCAGCGGGTGCCAGGTTTCACGCATATGGTGGCCCGGGCGCTCGGAGGCGATGGTCAAGCCATACAGTTGGCGCGACAGGCCGACGGCGAAGTCGCAGATGTCGATCATTTCCTGCACTTCACCCAGGCCTTCCTGGGTGATCTTGCCGGCTTCCCACGACACCAGCTCACCGAGGTCGGCCTTGTATTCGCGCAACACGTCGCCGAACTGGCGCACCAGCTCACCACGGCGGGGTGCCGGCACCTTGCGCCAGGCGTCGAATGCATGCTCGGCGCGACTGACCTGCTGCTCCACCTCGGCGGCACCTTCCCAGTGCACACTGGCAATCCGGCTGCCATCGATGGGCGAATGCACGGGCTGTTTGCCCGACTGGTACAGCGCCGGGTTTACCCCGAGACGATCAAGCAATGCGGCAACCATGGGTCACTCCTTCAATCTACAAACAGAAATTTGCGCCGCCAGCTGTCGCGGCGATCCAGACCTTATTTGTAGCCGGCCCAAGACTTGCCAACAAACGACGATTAGGCGAGATATCATTCCGTTTATTCATGCTAAGAACAAAAAGAGGCGTGCCGTGCTGAATAAAAGACATTTGCCCTCGATCACCGCCTTGCAGTGTTTCGAAGCGGTCACCCGCCACCTGAGTTTTACCCGCGCCGCCGAGGAGCTGAACCTCACCCAGAGCGCCGTCAGCAAACAGGTCGCGCAGCTGGAAGAACTGCTGCAGCACCTGCTGTTTCGCCGGGTACGCCGCCGCTTGCAGATGACCCCGGCGGGCGATTTGTACCTGGTGGAGGTACGCAAGATCCTCACCCAGGTGGAGATGTCCACCCACTACCTGCGTTCCTACGGCGGCGAGACTGAAGTGCTGCGGGTGTCCACGCCCTACACCTTCGGCGCTCGCTGGCTGGTGCCGCGCCTCAAGGGCTGGCGGCTGCGCCATCCGCAGATTCACCTGGACCTGTGCAACGAACAGGAACCGGACGAGTTGCTGCAAGGCAAGGCCGACCTGGCCTTCTATTTCGGCCAGGGCTCACGGCCCGGCACCGAGAGCCTCAAGCTGTTCAGTGAAGAACTGGTGCCCGTGTGCTCGCCCGACAGCCTGCCCGCACAACCCTTTACCGACCCCACGCAGCTCAGTGAACTGGTGCTGCTGCAAAACGCCTCGCGCCCCCAGGGCTGGCACGACTGGTTCGCGGCCCAGGGCTTTCACACCGAGCACAGCTACCACGGGCCGCGCTTCGAGACCTTTTATATGTGCATCCGCGCCGCGCAAGTGGGCTGTGGTGTGGCGCTGCTGCCACGGTTCCTGGTGGAAGAAGAATTGGCCGAAGGCAAGCTGGTGATCCCCTGGCAGCACGCGATGCCGAGCCAGGATGCGTATTACCTGGCGTATCCCGAGCACTCGGCGGAAGTGCCCAAGGTGCGGGATTTTGTGAAGTGGATGATGGAGCAAGTCGAGTCAGTTTGATTTTTTTGGCCTGCAATACCGCTATCGCAGGCAAGCCAGCTCCCACCTTTTGGAATGCATTCACCTGTGGGAGCGGGCTTGCCTGCGATGGCGTCAGTGGTCCCACCGAAAAAACTGCTGGCAAAACAGCACAGGTCTATGCGCCACTAGCGCCATTCCTTAATTGTGCGTAAAGGTCGGCGCCCATCGCCGACCCGTCTGGAGATTCCCGTTATGAGCGAGAGTGTGTTTGCCGATCGCATCGTGCAGAACCTGCTCGACACCGACTTCTACAAGCTGACCATGATGCAGGCGGTGCTGCACAACTACCCGAACGTGGAAGTTGAATGGGAGTTTCGTTGCCGTAACAGTGAAGACCTGCGCCCGTACCTGGCGGAGATCCGCTACCAGATCGAGCGCCTGGCCGAGCTGAGCCTGAGCCCCGACCAACTGGGCTTCCTGGAACGCATCAGCTTCATGAAGCCGGATTTCCTGCGTTTCCTCGGGCTGTTTCGCTTCAACCTGCGCTACGTGCACACCGGCATCGAAAACGGCGAGTTGTTTATCCGCCTGCGCGGGCCGTGGCTGCATGTGATCCTGTTTGAAGTGCCGATGCTGGCGATCGTCAGCGAGGTGCGTAACCGTTATCGCTACCAGACCGTCATCCTCGAACAGGCCCGCGAGCAGCTGTATCGCAAGTTCGACTGGCTGACGGCCAACGCCAGCGTCGAAGAACTGTCCGAATTGCAGGTGGCGGATTTCGGCACGCGCCGGCGCTTCTCCTACCGTGTGCAGGAAGAAGTGGTGACGGTGCTCAAGCACGACTTCCCCGGGCGGTTTGTCGGCACCAGCAACGTGCACCTGGCCCGTGAGCTGGACATGAAGCCCCTGGGCACCATGGCCCACGAGTGGATCATGGCCCACCAGCAACTCGGCCCGCGGCTGATCGACAGCCAGATCGCCGCCCTCGACTGCTGGGTGCGCGAGTACCGTGGCCTGCTGGGCATCGCCTTGACCGATTGCATCACCACCGACGCGTTCCTCGGCGATTTCGACCTGTACTTCGCCAAGCTGTTCGACGGCCTGCGCCACGACTCCGGCGACCCGGTGCAGTGGGCCGAAAAGGCCATCGCCCACTATCACAAGCTGGGCATCGAGCCGATGAGCAAGACCCTGGTGTTCTCCGACAGCCTGTCGCTGCCCAAGGCATTGGAGATTTTCCGCGCGCTGCGGGGTCGGATCAATGTGAGCTTTGGCATCGGCACCAACCTGACCTGTGATATTCCAGGTGTGGAACCGATGAGCATCGTGCTTAAAATGACCGCCTGTAATGGCCAGCCCGTCGCGAAGATTTCCGATGAAGCGGGCAAGACCCACTGCACCGATCCGAATTTCGTCGCCTATTTGCGCCACGTTTTTAAAGTACCTGCCCTACCCAGCAAGGAGTGAATCATGCAAGCCGTACAGCGCGAGATTGCTGAACAGCTCAAGGTCCAACCGCCCTTTAAGGACCAGGCCGCCCTTGAGGCGGAGGTCGCCCGGCGCGTTACCTTTATCCAGGACTGCCTGCTCAATTCAGGCCTCAAGACGTTGGTGCTGGGCATCAGCGGCGGCGTCGACTCCCTGACCGCCGGCCTGCTGGCCCAACGCGCGATGGAAGAGTTGCGGGCCGCCAAGGGTGACGAGGCCTACCGCTTTATCGCGGTGCGCCTGCCCTACGAAACCCAGTTCGACGAACACGACGCCCAGGCGTCCGTGGACTTTATCGAGCCCGACGAGCGCCACACGGTGAACATCGGTCCGGCGGTGAAATCCCTGGCCAATGAAGTGGCCGCGTTTGAAGGCAAGGCCGCGGTCTCCCGGGACTTCGTGCTGGGCAACACCAAGGCGCGCATGCGCATGGTGGCGCAGTACACCATCGCCGGCGCGGCCGGCGGCCTGGTGATCGGTACCGACCATGCGGCGGAAGCGGTGATGGGCTTTTTCACCAAATTCGGTGATGGCGCCTGCGACCTGGCCCCGTTGAGCGGTCTGGTGAAAAACCAGGTGCGCGCGATTGCCCGGCACTTTGGTGCCCCGGAATCGCTGGTGGAGAAAATCCCGACGGCCGACCTCGAAGACCTGTCCCCGGGCAAGCCGGATGAAGCGTCCCACGGCGTGACCTATGCCGAGATCGACGCCTTCCTGCACGGCGAGCCGGTGCGCGAGGAAGCGTTCCGGATCATCTGCGATACCTATCGCAAGACCGAGCACAAACGGGTGATGCCGTTTGCACCATAAGCCGACGCGCAGTTCATTGTGGCAAAAGCAGCTCAAAAAAAAGCGCCCCGAAGGGCGCTTTTTTTTGCCTGAAGAATGATTACTTCAGGGTCACAGTGCCTTTCATCATAGAGATGTGGCCTGGGAAGGAGCAGAAGAACGAGTAGTCAGTACCTGCCGCCAGCTTCGACACATCGAAGGTCACGGAGTCTTTCTCGCCGGCACCGATGATCTTGGTGTGGGCAATGATGCGGGCGTCGCCGTCTTTCAGGTAGTTCTTGTCGATACCGGCAGCCATGCCGTCGCTGGCGATGCCAGGCATGTCGGCGGTGGAACTCAGCACCCAGTTATGGCCCATGACGTTTTTCGGCAAGCTGCCGGAGTGGGTCAACTCTACGGTGAACGTCTTGCAGCTCTTGTCGATTTCGACGGCCTTGGTGTTGAAGGACATCTGGTCAGTGGAGTCGACAGTGACCTTGCACTCTGCAGCAAGCAACTGGCCGCTAGCCAGAGTCAGCAGGGAAACAGCAACGAGTTTGGCAAACATGTGAATCTCCAGGGCAGGGTTTAAAAAACGCATATTGCGACAAGGGTGCCTGAGTCAGGCAGGACTTCATATGATCTGTATCAACAGATTGTATACAACTTTAGGCTATCAGACTCATCGAAACAATCTACCGGCCAAACTCGCACCGCCGGCCTATGATCGGCTCATCTTCCTTCTGGAGTCCGAGCCATGCACCTCAATAGCCTGTTCCGCAGCCTGCTTGCCGCCTATGCCTGTGGCGCCAGCGGCACCTACGAAACACCTCAACGCGAGGTTTAATCCTTTGAGAGACGCAAGCCAGCCTTTACTCTTTAGCCACAACTGAGTGGAGTCAGGTATGTCCTTGAAGTCTGTTTGTGTATTTTGCGGTGCCAGCAGCGGCACCAACCCGGCCTACCACGAAGCGGCCGTTGCCCTCGGGCGTGCGCTGGCCGAGCGCAAGCTCACCCTGGTGTATGGCGGCGGCGCCGTGGGCCTGATGGGTATCGTCGCGGATGCGGCCCTGGAAGCCGGTGGCGAGGTGATCGGGATTATTCCCGAAAGCCTGAAAGTCCTGGAAATCGGTCACAAAGGCCTGACCCGCCTGGAAGTGGTCGACGGCATGCACGCCCGCAAGGCGCGCATGGCCGAGCTGAGCGACGCGTTCATTGCGCTGCCGGGCGGCCTGGGCACCCTGGAAGAACTGTTCGAAGTCTGGACCTGGGGCCAGCTCGGCTACCACGGCAAACCGCTGGGTTTGCTCGAAGTGAACGGTTTTTACCGCAAGTTGACCGATTTTCTTGATCATATCGTCGGCGAAGGTTTCGTCCGCGCACCGCATCGTGCCATGCTGCAAATGAGCGAATCGCCGGCTGAGCTGCTTGACGCATTGGATGCCTGGCAACCGCTGGTCCTGCCCAAATGGGTGGATCAAAAACCCGATTAACCCTTGGGACGCGATTAAAGGCAGAATACGCGCCGCTCAACCTCACCTTCGACCCCAGAGGATCGCCCATGGCAAAACCTAATTACTCCTTCGCCAAACGTCAGAGAGACTTGGCCAAAGAGCAGAAGAAAGAGGAAAAGCTGCAGCGCAAGAAATTGGCAGCCGATGAAGAAGCCGGTGCACTGAACCCGGATGCTGAAGGTACAGTGGCTACAGACGAAACCGAAGCACCGAAAGATCAGGCGCCGGACGCCTGAGAACCACTGGATTTATGTAGGAGCCGGCTTGCCGGCGATCGGGCCGAATGATCACCAGAGATCTCAAGGTCGCCATCGCCGGCAAGCCGGCTCCTACAGTGGATCTGCACTATTCCAGCGGCATCACCGTCACCCGCACTTCCGGGTCATGGCTCCCTCCTCCCAGAATCACCCCCCGCAACGGCGAAACATCGGAAAAATCCCGGCCCCAGGCCAGGGTGATGTGTTCCAGTGCCGGCTGCACATTGTTGGTCGGATCAAAATCCACCCAACCCGACACCGGGCAAAACACCGACACCCACGCGTGGGACGCATCCGCGCCGATCAACCGTGGCTGGCCGGGCGGTGGCTGGGTCAGCAGGTAACCGCTGATATACCGCGCCGCCAGGCCCCGGGAGCGCAGGCACGCGAGCATCAGGTGGGCGAAGTCCTGGCACACGCCGCGCCGGCGCTCCAGCACTTCCACCAGCGGCGTGGCAACCTGGGTGGCTTCGGCATCGAAGGTGAACTCGCTGAAGATCTTTTGCATCAGCGCCTGCACACCCAACAGCAATGGGCGACCGGCCGGGAAGCAGTCTTCAGAGAACTCGACGAAGCTTTTCTTCAAATGCACATAGGGCGATTCAAATCGATAGCGACACGCCTCGATCACCTCGGCGGATAACGGCTGGCTGCTGTAGGTCAGGCCGTTGCGGGTCTGGTCCCAGGCCGGCGACAGGCTGAAATCCAGCACCGGGCGCGCCAGCACTTCCACCGTCAGCCCGGCGTTCACCAGCAGCTCATCGTGGGGCCGCTCGAACGCCAGCCGGGTGATCGGGTTACCAAACACATCAAGCTCGTCCCGGCGCGAGGTCGGCTCGGGGCTGATCTCCAGTTGCTGCGAGCTGCAGCGCTGCCAGGCACACGGCCGCGGCCACAGGTGCGCCAGTTGCTGGGCCAGGGACACCGGGCTGTCGTAGTGGTAATGGGTATCGTGGAAAATCTGGTAGCGGGCACTCATCACACAGACACCGTTTGCTGGCTGACATCGTCCACATGGGCAAAATGGCGCAAGGCCAGGCGGTCGGAGACTTGCCCGCTTTCATCGGCCACCGCTTGCAGCAGGTCGGCCAGGCCGTCCAGCGCGGCACGCACGCTGGACTCGCCGAACAGCGGGTTCTCCAGGCAACCCAGGTCAAAGCGCGCCAGGCGCTCCACCAACGGCGCGAGCCCGGTTTCCCGGGGCACGCCAAAATCATCATTCAGCCGACGCAGGGTGCGGCTCACCAGTTTCAGCTGGAACAGCACCGCGTGGGGGTTTTGCTCATCCAGCAGCAACAGGTCCAGCACCGGGATCAATTGCGGCACCGCGAGGTAACGCGAGCGATAGGTGATGCTGCTGTTGCCCAGTTCCAGCAACCACTCCAGCCCGGCCTGATCAAACACCGCCACGCCCCGCAGGAAGGCCGCCAGGCTGCTGCTGAGGAACTGCAGGCGCTCGATGCGCCGCCCCATCATCAGGAAGCGCCAGCCTTCGTCGCGAGTCATGTCGTCGAGGGCAAAACCCGACAGCGCCGCCAGGGACATCACTAGGCGGTTGAGGAAGTCCAGCAGCTCGCCAAAGTCCGGCTCTTCGCTTTCCAGCTCCAGGGCTTCGCGTTGCAATTCCACCAGCGCCTGCCAGTTTTCACGGGACAGCTTGCCGCGCACCTGGGACGCCGCCCACTGCAAACGCTGCAGGTTGGCCCGCAGGCTCGACGGCCAGTCATCACCGAGCAAGGCCGCCTGAAGCCGCTCAGGCAATTCGCCCTCCTCCGGCAACAGTCGCAGGTTCTCGCCCAGCTCGACCGCCGCCTGCAACGCCAGGGGGTCGTCTCCATCGACATAGCGGGCGAGGACGATCCGCAGCCAGCGCGCACTGTCATCACAGCGCTCGCAATAACGGCCAAACCAGAACAGGTTCTCCACCACCCGCGACGGCAGGTACGGGTCACGCCGCACCAGGTCGTGGGCGCCGATTGCCCGTTGGGCGCGCCACTGTTCGGTGCCGTGGGCACGCTCGCCGAGCACCCAGGTGTCCTTGCTCGCACCGCCGCGTTGCATCGACACCACTTCGGCATCGGCTTCGGCGGCCACGCGGGTCAGGCCGCCGGGCAGTACCCGGTAACCGTCGGCGCTGGCCACGGCGTAAACGCGCATGCCGATGGCACGGTGTTGCAGGTGATCGTCGACGGTGTGCCAGACCGGCGCTTGCGACAACTGCGCGAGTTCCTGGGCGACGTAGGCGTAGGGTCGCGCCTGCATGCGCTCGGCCAGGGCCTGTCGTTGCTCGTCGTTCAAATCGCGGCCAAACACCGGGGTGAAGCTTTGCGACGGAAAGGCCGGCTTGATCAGCAGCTCCGGGAGTTTTTCCAGGGCTTCGGCCAGCACCGGCGCCTCACCGCACCACCAGGTGGCGATGGACGGCAGGATCAGTTCTTCGCCAAACAGGAATTGATTGATCTTCGGCAAAAAGCCCAGCAAACCCGGGGACTCCAGCACGCCACTGCCCAAGGCGTTGGCCACCAGCACATTGCCCTGGCGTACGGCGTCCAGCAGGCCGGGCACGCCCAGGGCCGAGTCGGTGCGCAGCTCCAGCGGGTCGCAGAAGTCATCGTCCAGGCGGCGCATGATCGCGTGCACCCGGCGCAGCCCGCTGAGGGTTTTGAGGTACACCGTGGCGTCGCGCACGGTCAGGTCGCCGCCCTCCACCAGCGGGTAGCCGAGTTGGCGGGCGAGGTATAGGTGCTCAAAATAGCTTTCGTTGAAACGGCCCGGGGTCAGCAGCACGATCAGCGGCGGCTGGTCGTCGCTCGGCGCCTGGCGGGCCAGGGTTTCCTGCAAGGTGCGGAAGAAACCGGTGAGGTGCTGCACCTGCAAGTCGCGGTACAGGTCCGGGAATGCACGGGACACGATGGTGCGATTTTCCAGGGCATAACCGGCACCGGACGGAGCCTGGGTACGGTCGGCGGTCACCCACCAGCGGCCATCCGGCGTGCGCGCCAGGTCCACCGCGTACAGGTGCAGAAAGGCGCCGTCGGGCGGCTGGATGCCCTGGCACGGCCACAGGAAATTGTTATGGCCAAACACCAGCTCTGCCGGCAGCAAGCCTTCGGCAATCAAGCGCTGCGGGCCGTAGAGGTCGGCCAGTACCGCATTCAGCAGGCGCGCACGCTGGGCGATGCCGGCGGAAAGCTGCTTCCATTCATCGGCGGCCAGCACGTGGGGCAACAGGTCCAGCTCCCACGGGCGATCGGCGCCCTTGGGGTCGGCGTAGACGTTATAGGTCACGCCGTTTTCCTGGATCTGCCGGGTCAGCAAGGCCTGGCGCTGGGCCAGTTGCGCCGGGGTACTGCGTTGCAGGTGATCGAGCAGGCGCTGCCAATGGGCGCGAACCGCGCCGCTGTCGTCCAGCAGTTCGTGATAAGTGCCCGCGGTCAGCGGGTAACGGTCGAGCAAGTCGGGCATGGAACGCTCGGCAGAGGCAAGGGAAGTCAGTATGTAGGAGCCGGGCTTGCCCGCGATGCAGGCACCTCGGTGCATCTGGTGTACCGAGGTGATGCTATCGCAGGCAAGCCAGCTCCCACATTAGAGATTTGTCGCTTTCGGGATTATGTACATTCAATCCTCTGTTTTTTTTGCAAAGCGCCGCAAATCCAGGGTCATCGGCAATTCATCATTGATCACCACGCTCGGCACCGGCAATTTCCCCGGGCTGTGCCCCAGGCGGAAAAACCGCGCCATCCGCCGGCTTTCTGCTTCGTTGGCATTCACCGGCAGGCTGTCGTAATTACGCCCGCCCGGATGGGCGACATGGTACTGGCAACCACCCAGCGAGCGCTGCATCCACGTGTCCAAAAGATCAAATACCAGCGGCGCATGCACCGGGATGGTCGGTTGCAAACAGTTGGCCGGTTGCCAGGCGCGATAGCGCACACCGGCGACAAACTCGCCGACGCGTCCGGTGGGTTGCAGCGGCACCGGGATGCCGTTGCAGGTCAGCAGGTAACGCTGGGGCGGCAGGCCGCTCAACTTGACCTGCAAGCGCTCCAGGGACGAATCCACGTAGCGCACCGTGCCGCCCACGGCGCCCTCCTCACCCAGTACATGCCAGGGCTCCAGGGCCTGGCGCAGTTCCAGTTCGATACCGCTGACGGCGTAGTCGCCGACCTTGGGAAAACGGAATTCCAGGTGCGCGGCAAACCATTCGGCCCGCAGCGGATAGCCGGCGTCGTTCAACTCGACGATCACGTCGGCAAAATCCTGCTCGATGAAGTGCGGCAGCAGGAAGCGGTCGTGCAGTTCCGTGCCCCAGCGCGCCAGCTTCGGCGGCGCATAGGGTTCACGCCAGAAACGCGCCACCAGCGCCCGCAGCAGCAGTTGCTGGGTCAGACTCATGCGCGCGTGGGGAGGCATCTCAAAGGCGCGCAATTCCAGCAGGCCGAGGCGCCCGGTGGCACCGTCCGGCGAATAAAGCTTGTCGATGCAGAACTCGGCGCGGTGGGTGTTACCGGTGACGTCGATCAGCAGGTTGCGCAGCAGGCGGTCCACTAACCATGGCGGGCATTCCTCGCCCACGTCGGGCATCTGGGCGAAGGCGATTTCCAGTTCGTACAACGCATCGTTGCGCGCTTCGTCGACCCGTGGCGCCTGGGAAGTCGGGCCGATGAACAGGCCGGAAAACAGGTAGGACAGCGACGGGTGGTTATGCCAGTAGCTGATCAGGCTGCGCAGCAGATCGGGGCGCCGCAGGAACGGCGAGTCCTTGGGCGTAGCACCACCGAGCACAAAGTGGTTACCGCCGCCGGTGCCTGTGTGGCGGCCGTCGATCATGAATTTTTCAGTGGTGAGGCGGGTTTGCCGGGCTTCTTCGTAGAGAAACTCAGTGCGCTCCACCAACTCGTCCCAGGTGGCGGACGGCTGCACGTTAACCTCGATCACACCCGGGTCCGGCGTCACCCGGAAGTTGCTCAGGCGCGGGTCGCTCGGCGGCTCGTAGCCTTCCAGCAGCACCGGGCAACGCAGTTCTTCGGCGGTGGCTTCGATGGCCGCCACCAGTTCCAGATAATCCTCGACCCGTTCCAGCGGCGGCATGAACAGGTACAACCGGCCTTCCCGCGCTTCGGCGCACAGGGCGGTGCGGGTCAGCCAGTCGGCAGACTCGTCGATCTTCGGGACCCGGTCTGGGCCGGTGGCCGCCTCGCCATGGCTTTGCAGTTGTGAGGTGGTCGGCAGCTCAGCCAAATCCTGGTTGGGATCGACGGGATGCACGAACGGATAATCCGCCGCCGTCACCCACGGCTGTGAGGCGAGTGGCAGGCGATAACCCAGGGGAGAATCACCCGGCACCAGGCGGCAGTGGTTGTCCCGCAGGTACCAGCGCCCGCTCTGCCAGCGGTCATTGGCCGCCGTGCGCGCCAGGGGCAGCACCTGGCCGATGACTTTATCCAGGCCCTGACTGAAGACCTTGCGCAGGCGGTCGCGCTCAAGTTTGTCGTCCAGGCGCGGATCTTCGGCGCTGACGTTTTGCGGCAAGGCGCCTTCGCGCCACAGGTAATAGAAATTGTCTTCGTAGGCCGGGAATACAAAATGCGTAGGCAGCTTCAGGCGTTCGGCGACGCTGGCCAGAAACCGCCCGGCCATCACGCCGTCGGCGCCGTAGCTTTCCTGCTCATCGGCGATCAGCGCGCTGTTGTGCCAGATCGGCACCCCGTCGCGGCGCCAGTAGCAGTTGAGGGACCAGCGCGGCAGTTGCTCGCCCGGGTACCACTTGCCCTGGCCGAAGTGCACCAGCCCCTTGGGCGCGTAGTGCTTGCGCATGCGCTGGAACAGCTCGGCGGACAATCGGCGTTTGTCCGGGCCCAGGGCGGCGGTGTTCCATTCGGCGCCGTCAGGGTCGTCGATGGAGACAAAAGTCGGTTCGCCGCCCATGGTCAGGCGTACGTCGTCCTTGAGCAGGTCGCCATCAATCTGCCGGCCCAGCGCCTGAATCGCCAGCCATTGCTCTTCGGTGTAGGGCTTGGTAACCCGTGGGGCTTCCCAAATCCGTTCTACGGACATCTCGTGGGTAAATTCGCACTCGCACGGCTCCACCAGACCACTGATGGGCGCCGCGGAAGACGGATCAGGACTGCAGGCCAACGGGATGTGGCCTTCACCGGCGAACAAGCCGGAGGTGGCATCGAGGCCGATCCAGCCGGCGCCGGGCAAATACACTTCGCACCAGGCGTGCAGGTCGGTGAAGTCCACTTCGGTGCCGGACGGGCCGTCGAGGGCTTTGACGTCGGCGGTCAGCTGGATCAGATAGCCGGACACAAACCGCGCCGCCAGCCCCAGGTTACGCAGCAGTTGCACCAGCAGCCACGCCGAGTCGCGGCACGAGCCGGAGGCATTTTCCAGGGTGAATTCCGGGGTTTGCACGCCCGGCTCCATGCGGATCAGGTAGCCAATATCCGCCGCCAGACGCTGATTGAGCCCTACGAGGAAATCCACGGCCGGCAATGGCGTACGGTCGATACCCGCCAGATACGCGGCAAATCTCGGGGTCAGCGGCAAGGTTTCCAGGTACGGCGCCAGCTCGCGCTGCTCATCGGCGGCATAGCTGAAGGGGATTTTTTCGGCGTAGGGCTCAAGGAAAAAATCGAACGGGTTGAACACCGCCATCTCGGCGACCAGGTCGACCTCGATGCGCAACTCGTCGGTCTTTTCCGGGAATACCAGACGCGCCAGGTAATTGCCCTGGGGGTCTTGCTGCCAATTGATGAAGTGCTGCTCCGGCAGCACTTTCAGCGCGTAGGACAAAATCCGCGTGCGGCTATGGGCCGCCGGACGCAGACGAACAATCTGTGGGCCGAGTTCGACCGCGCGGTCGTAGCGGTAATGCGTAACGTGGTGCAACGCGACATGAATCGACACGGCGGCCTCCTGCGAGCCAGGGCATGGAAACAAAGCGCGCAAGACTTATGCCAGAGCAGCGGTCATTGCGCTTTATCGTGAGACCCGGTGCAGTACAGCACCAAAACGGCGCGATGGCCGCCGTCGTGGTGCGAGGGTTGCACATATTTGTGGCGGGAGTGTGAGGATGGGTGGTGAATCTACCCAGTCAGGCCGCTTTAGCCGCCTCACGCAGCCGCCGCACTTCAGCCAGTTTCTTCACCATCGACCGATAGCCCTTGCTGTTGATCAGCAACAACCCGAGCAATGGCCAGAACAGGCATTCGCTGTAGATAAACCAGTGCGGACGGTATTGCAGCGTCGGCAATACCACCAGCAGGCACACCACAAAAAACACCACCATGCCCCACACAGCCCACGTGTGCCCGCGCACAACCAGGAAGTTGCTGTTGGTCACGAACAGCGCAGCGAACATCACCACGAACCAGGACACGGTTGCATTGGTGGCCATGGGGACGTCGGCAAAATAGGTAC
Organism: Pseudomonas sp. 1912-s; assembly: GCF_029269205.1. Lineage (NCBI taxonomy): Bacteria > Pseudomonadati > Pseudomonadota > Gammaproteobacteria > Pseudomonadales > Pseudomonadaceae > Pseudomonas > Pseudomonas sp. 1912-s. The sequence continues at coordinate 153,468 of NZ_JARIXR010000011.1, forward strand.
TCGCCGCCAGGGAAATTGCGCCGGAACCGCCGAGACAGCCAGCGAGAATCACACCGATGAACGACGGGAAATGTTCAAGCAAAAACGGCTTTAACGATGGGACGCCACTCATCACTCGGTTTCCTCGTACAAGCCAATCGCAAAAGTTTTGGCCTGCTTGTAGTTGTCTGAGCGCTTCAGCCCCCAAACGCCTAACCCGGCACTGAAAGCATCGCCGATCTGAACGATGGTGGCGTGCTTGAGCTGGGTCGGAGTGAAGCGCTTGGGCAGCTCACCACTCAGTTGCAAGAGCTTGCGCATCTTGGTCGACATCTGCGGGTCGGCGATTTTCAGCAGTTCTTTGGTCAACTTTTCCCGCTCATGACCATTGAGACCTTTAAGCACCTGGCGCAGGCTTTTGCCGGTGGCTGCACGGGTGACATTGATCAGTTTTACAGTGGTCAGGGTCGATGCCCCCACGCCCACCAAAGCGGCGCCATCCATGATTTTTGTGGCGTACTGGTACCACTCTTCGTTATCCAGGTAGTCATTCATGCCCGGGTTGACGATTTCATTGCGGGTACGAAACGCGCCTACCAGGCAGGATGCGGTACTGGCAGTGGCGCTGGCATAGCCGATGACGGTCATGACCGAACTCGCACCCGCAGTAAACGGCACGGCAATGGTGCCGCTCAATACCACCAGCCAGCCAATGATCGCGCCACCACAGGACAGGGTGGTGTTGATGGCTTCGCCAATCAGTCGCCCTTCTCGCGGGTTGTTTATGACCTGATCGGCGAACTGGGCCGGAGCGATGTATCGCTGCGCCTCGCGCACGATGATCCGCTTAGGTTGGATGCTGCAGATCGGCTTGAATTCGCGCAGGGTGATGACGTTGAAATCCGCGTCGATATACACCACGCCCGCGCCAACAATGCCAGGGTCGGCGTCAATGGCGGCAAATATCCGGGGCAGGTTGATTTCACTTTCGATGCGCTGGCGCGCCATGAACTGGGAGCGGTTGGAATCCATGCCAATGCCAAGCAGGGGGCTGCTCATGGGGTGTTCTTCCTTGAAATAATGCTGAGCTGACTGACCCCATCGCGGGCAAGCCCGGCTCCCACATTTGGAATGCATTCTCCTGTGGGAGCCGGGCTTGCCCGCGATGGCGATTTGATGGGCGCCACCTTAACAAACAGGCTACCCACCCGCTAGAAAGCAAAACGCCAGCACGAGGCTGGCGTTTTGCGATTCAGGCGGCGATCAACGCGGCACGACCGGCTTGCGGGCTGGCTTCTTGCCTTTGCCCTTGGCCGCGTCGGTGCGTTCCTTGGCGGCCTGCTTGTTGCGCGCCATGGCCGCGGCCTTGGCTTGCTCGCGCTTGTCCCACGGGTTGCTGCCGTCACTGCCACGCGGCGGCAAGCCGGTGTGCTGGGTGAGGATCTTGGTGGTGGTTTCCTTCGCCACCTTGTGGCTGCCAGCCGGCGTCGAGTTCTTGCGACGGGCGCTCTGGTAGCTGTCGGTGGACGGCTGGTGCAACGGAATCAGTTGCTCCTTGCCCGGCCCGATCAGGTCGGCCCGGCCCATGCGGGTCAAGGCTTCACGCAGCATCGGCCAGCCTTTCGGGTCGTGGTAGCGCAGGAAGGCCTTGTGCAGGCGGCGCTGTTCTTCGCTCTTGACGATGGTCACCGCGTCGCTCTTGTAGGTGACCTTGCGCAGCGGGTTCTTGCCCGAGTGGTACATCGCCGTGGCGGTGGCCATTGGCGAGGGGTAGAACGCCTGCACCTGGTCGGCGCGGAAGCCGTTGCCCTTGAGCCACAGGGCCAGGTTCATCATGTCTTCATCGGTGGTGCCCGGGTGGGCGGCGATGAAGTAAGGAATCAGGTACTGCTCCTTGCCCGCTTCCTTGGTGTACTTCTCGAACATGCGCTTGAACTTGTCATAGCTGCCAATGCCCGGTTTCATCATCTGGTTGAGCGGACCTTCCTCGGTGTGTTCCGGGGCGATCTTCAGGTAGCCACCAACGTGGTGGGTCACCAGCTCTTTGACGTACTCCGGCGACTCGACCGCGAGGTCGTAGCGCAAGCCGGAAGCGATCAGAATCTTCTTCACGCCCGGCAATGCACGGGCGCTGCGGTACAGCTGAATCAGCGACGAGTGGTCGGTGTTCAGGTTCGGGCAGATACCCGGGAACACGCAGGATGGCTTGCGGCACGCAGATTCGATTTCCGGGCTCTTGCAGGCAATGCGGTACATGTTCGCGGTCGGGCCGCCGAGGTCGGAGATGACGCCGGTGAAGCCGGGCACCTTGTCGCGGATCTCTTCGATTTCGCGAATGATCGACTCTTCGGAACGGTTCTGGATGATCCGGCCTTCGTGCTCGGTGATCGAGCAGAAGGTGCAGCCGCCAAAGCAGCCACGCATGATGTTCACCGAGAAACGGATCATGTCGTAGGCCGGGATCTTTTCCTTGCCGTACGCCGGGTGCGGAATACGGGCGTAAGGCATGCCGAACACGTAGTCCATTTCTTCGGTGGTCATGGGAATGGGCGGCGGGTTGAACCACACGTCCACTTCACCATGCTTCTGCACCAGGGCGCGGGCGTTGCCCGGGTTGGTTTCCAGGTGCAACACGCGGTTCGCGTGAGCGTACAAAACCGAGTCACCACGGACTTTTTCCACGGACGGCAGACGGATAACCGTCTTGTCGCGGGTCATGCGCGGGCTGGCCAGGATCTGTACAACCTTGGCTTCTTCCGGGTCTTCCACCGGGCCCTTTTCCTGCTCGATGGCGCAGGCCTGGGTGTCCTGGGTGTTCACGTACGGGTTGATGATCTTGTCGATCTTGCCCGGGCGATCGATACGGGTGGAGTCCACTTCGTACCAGCCTTCAGGCGTGTCACGGCGAATGAACGCGGTGCCGCGCACGTCGGTGATGTCTTCAATCTTGTGGCCCCACGACAGGCGCTGGGCAACTTCGACGATGGCCCGCTCGGCGTTGCCGTACAGCAGGATGTCGGCGCAGGCGTCGATCAGGATCGAGTTGCGTACACGGTCCTGCCAGTAGTCGTAGTGGGCGATGCGGCGCAGGGAGGCCTCGATGCCGCCGAGTACGATCGGCACATGCTTGTAGGCTTCCTTGCAGCGCTGGCTGTAGACCAGGCTGGCGCGGTCCGGACGTTTGCCGGCCATGCCACCTGGGGTGTAGGCGTCATCGGAACGGATTTTCTTGTCGGCGGTGTAGCGGTTGATCATCGAGTCCATGTTGCCGGCCGCGACGCCGAAGAACAGGTTCGGCTCGCCGAGCTTCATGAAGTCGTCTTTGGACTGCCAGTTGGGCTGGGCAATGATCCCGACGCGAAAGCCCTGGGACTCCAGCAGCCGGCCGATGATTGCCATGCCGAACGACGGATGGTCCACGTACGCGTCACCGGTGACGATGATGATGTCGCATGAATCCCAGCCAAGCTGATCCATCTCCTCCCTGCTCATCGGCAGGAATGGCGCAGGACCGAAACATTCGGCCCAGTACTTGGGATAGTCAAATAACGGCTTGGCTGTTTGCATGACGGTGACCGGTGTTGAGATGAAAAATCGCGGGCGCGGAATATAGCACAAAATTTGACCAATTCCGACCTTTGCAGTCGGAATTGGTGGGACGACTATTTACTCGTCTTCGAAGTTATAGCTGCCCGGCGCCAGGTTTTCGAAGCGGGTGTATTTACCGATAAAGGCCAGGCGCGTGGTGCCGATCGGGCCGTTACGCTGCTTGCCGATAATGATTTCGGCGATGCCTTTATGCTCGGTTTCCGGGTGGTACACCTCGTCCCGGTAAACGAACATGATCACGTCAGCATCCTGCTCGATCGCTCCGGATTCCCGCAAGTCGGAGTTGATCGGGCGCTTGTTGGGACGTTGCTCCAGGGACCGGTTGAGCTGCGACAGGGCAACCACCGGGCAGTTGAATTCCTTGGCCAGGGCTTTCAACGAGCGGGAAATCTCGGAAATCTCGTTGGTCCGGCTGTCACCGCTGGAGCCCGGGATCTGCATCAGCTGCAGGTAGTCGATCATGATCAGGGCGATGTCGCCGTGCTCACGCACCAGGCGTCGGGTACGTGCGCGCATTTCCGACGGGCTGATGCCCGCGGTGTCATCGATGAACAGCTTGCGGTCGTTGAGCAGGTTGACCGCCGAGGTCAGGCGCGGCCAATCGTCGTCTTCCAGGCGACCGGCACGCACCTTGGTCTGGTCGATGCGGCCCAGGGACGACAACATACGCATGATCAGCGATTCACCTGGCATCTCCAGGGAATAAACCAGTACGGCCTTGTCGCTGCGCAACACGGCGTTTTCCACCAGGTTCATGGCGAAGGTGGTTTTACCCATGGACGGACGGCCGGCGACGATGATCAAGTCCGCGGGCTGCAAGCCGCTGGTCATGCCATCCAGGTCGGTGTAGCCGGTGGACAGGCCGGTGATGGCGTTGTCGGTGTTGAACAGGGTATCGATACGGTCGATCGCCTTGGTCAGCAGGTCGTTGACGCTGACCGGGCCGCCGGTTTTCGGCCGGGCTTCGGCGATCTGGAAGATCTGCCGTTCGGCCTCGTCGAGGATCTCTTCAGCGGTGCGGCCTTCGGGGTTGAAGGCGCTGTCGGCGATCTCGGTGGCGATGCCGATCAACTGGCGCAACGTGGCCCGCGCACGGACGATCTGCGCATAGGCCTTGATGTTGGCGACCGATGGCGTGTTCTTCGCCAGCTCACCCAGGTAACCCAGGCCGCCCACTTGGGACGTCTGGCCTTCCTTGTCCAGTTGCTCGGCCAGGGTCACCACGTCGATCGGTGAGTTCTGGTCAGCCAGCTTGGCAATGGCGCGGAAGATCAGGCGGTGGTCATGACGGTAGAAATCGCCGTCCGAGACTTGATCCAGCACGCGCTCCCAGGCGTTGTTGTCCAGCATCAAGCCACCGAGCACGGCCTGTTCGGCCTCGATGGAATGCGGCGGCACCTTCAGGGCAGCGGTTTGCAGATCATATTGCTCAGGAGCGGAGATATCGTTCATGGCCACTTGGAATAGTTGGAGAATCAGGGGCTACAGAAAAACAAAAGGCACGACCTGTAAACAGGATCGTGCCCGATGTTAACCGCCCGGCACGCGAGGTGCCAGTCAGTTAGGTACTGCTTAAGCAGCTACCACAACAACGCGTACGGTTGCTTCGACTTCAGCGTGCAGGTGCACGGCTACATCGAATTCGCCAACGTTGCGGATGGTGCCGTTCGGCAGACGAACTTCGCTCTTCTGCACTTCAACGCCGGAGGCGGTCAGTGCATCAGCGATGTCGTGGGTGCCGATCGAACCGAACAGCTTGCCTTCGTCACCGGCGGTGGCAGTGATAGTCACTTCCAGCTCAGCCAGTTGGGCAGCGCGAGTTTCGGCCGAAGCTTTTTTGTCTGCTGCTGCTTTTTCCAGCTCGGCACGACGCTCTTCAAACGCAGCCAGGTTGGCAGCGGTTGCAGCGGTGGCTTTGCCGTATGGCAGCAGGTAGTTACGACCGTAGCCGGCCTTAACGTTCACTTTGTCGCCCAGGTTGCCCAGGTTGGCGACTTTTTCCAGAAGGATCAGTTGCATGTGAAAATCCTCTAACTTTTAACCTTCACCGTTCGCGTTATCGGCGTCTTTCGGCGCCAGACGACCGCGAAAATCAATCAGGCCGTCGACAATGGCCAGGACCACGAGTAACGGATAGATCAGCTGCATGAACAGCAACAGCGTTACGTACAACCCCACCAGCCAGAATCTGCCCAGTCGCTTTTGCGCCACCAGCCCATGAATCAGGGACAGGCCGGCGAATACCAGCGGTACGCTGCACAACGGCACCAACAGCGCCAGGCCAAACGTCGGCCCGACCACCATGAACGCCAGCAGCAACATCGCGGGTCCTGCGGGGATTCTGATACTGCGAAACTCGCGACCAAAACCGCCCGGGTTATACAACAACGCCTGCCAGTAACGCCCAAGAATCAGGCTCAGCACGCTGACGATCTGCAACAAGGCCGCAATCAGGCCGGTAAGCATCGGTGCAATCACTGACGCGAGACGCGCTCGCTCCTCTACCGATAACTGCTGGTAGAGATCCCCGAGGGCCAGCGGCAGGATCTTTATGATCTCCTGCGCCAGCGCCTCGATTTGCGGGCGGAAAGCCGCGCCAAGCGCCAGTGAATACACCAACCCCAATGCCACGCTGACCAGCAGCGTACGGACCCAGGACTCACTTGCGCGTAAAACCAACGCAAGGGTCGATGAACCGAGCAGTACCAGAAGTACCCGTGGATCATCGAATTTCAACCACCAGACCAAGGCCGGCAGTATTCCCAGGGCAAGAACGCCAAGGGCGTCCTTCAAACCGCGCCGCAGGAGCACAAGGCAACCTGCAGCAGCACCCAACCAATACAACAACGGCAATGCTGCACATCCAGCCACTACCAGAGTGGCCTGCACACGACCGCGCATGATGAACTCAGCTAAGGCGCGCATGCATTCAATCCCTTACTACTTGTCGACTGCCCGGTCTCAGCGGCCGTGGCTGTCGGTGTAGGCCAGCAGGGCCAGGAAGCGGGCGCGCTTGATAGCGGTGGCCAGCTGACGCTGATAACGAGCTTTAGTACCGGTGATGCGGCTTGGAACAATTTTGCCGGTCTCGGATACGTAGGCTTTCAGAGTGTTGAGATCTTTGTAATCGATCTCCTTCACGTCTTCAGCGGTGAAGCGGCAGAATTTACGACGACGGAAGAAACGTGCCATTTGATAGGCTCCTTAAAAGGTCCGTGGATTACTCGTCAGCGTTATCGCTGTTGTCGCTGTCATCACTGTCAGCGCTTTCAGCGCCTTCGTGCTCAGGACGGTCGCGACGCTCACGGCGCTCACTGCGGTTTTCTTCAGCCTTGAGCATCTCGGATTGGCCGGTAACGGCTTCTTCGCGACGGATGACCAGGTTACGGATCACTGCATCGTTGTAGCGGAAGTTGTCTTCCAGCTCGGCCAGGGCCTTGCCAGTGCACTCAACGTTCAGCATCACGTAGTGAGCCTTGTGAACATTGTTGATTGCGTAGGCCAGTTGACGACGGCCCCAATCTTCCAGACGGTGGATTTTGCCGCCGTCTTCTTCGATCAGCTTGGTGTAACGCTCTACCATGCCGCCGACTTGCTCGCTTTGATCCGGGTGGACCAAAAAGATGATTTCGTAATGACGCATGAATGCTCCTTACGGGTTGTAGCCTGCCGCTCAAAAACGGTCAGACAAGGAGTGAATGACACTTATGGATCTTGCCGAAGGGAGGCACATGCGTGCCTGCCATGAAGGCAAGGGGCGCAATTGTAGAGAAGGGGGAGAAAGGGCGCAAGGTGATTGGTGATTATTTGAACAGTCACCCCACCCCACAAAAACAAATGTGGGAGCTGGCCTGCCTGCGATGACAATGGCACAGGCAACATCTCTGCTGACTGACACACCGCCATCGCGGGCAAGCCCGGCTCCCACAGGGTCCTGCGTCGTTCTTAAGCCTTATTTCTTGGCTTTGGCCTTGGCGCCACGCTGGCGCTGGGCTTCGAACAGGCAGACGCCCGTTGCGACTGAAACGTTGAGGCTGCTGACGCTACCGGCCATCGGCAGGTGCACCAGGTAGTCGCAATGTTCACGGGTCAGGCGACGCATGCCTTTGCCTTCGGCGCCCATGATCAGGATGGTCGGGCCGGTGAGGTCCTGGTCATAAATGCTGACCTCGGCCTCTCCCGCCGTACCCACGACCCACAAGCCGCGCTGCTGGAGTTTCTCCAGGGTACGCGCCAGGTTGGTCACCGCCACCAGCGGAATCACTTCTGCCGCACCGCAGGCGACTTTACGCACCACCGGCGTCAAGGTGGCCGACTTGTCTTTAGGCACGATCACCGCCAGTGCGCCGGCAGCATCGGCCGAACGCAGGCAGGCACCCAGGTTGTGCGGATCGGTCACGCCGTCGAGCACCAGCAGCAGCGGCGCGCCTTCGGTGCGATCGAGCAGCTCGTCGAGCATCGCCTCGCCCCAGACCTGGCTCGGACTTACGTCCGCGACCACGCCCTGGTGAACGCCTTCGACCCAGACGTCCATTTCACGACGCTCGGCCTGGCCGATAGCAACCTTGTTTTGATTGGCCAACTCGACCAGCGCTTGTACACGCGGCTCACTACGGCCTTCTGCCAACCACACCTGCTTGACGCGTTTCGGGTGGTGACGCAGCAACGCTTCTACGGCGTGAACGCCGTAGATTTTTTCCAGACTCATGACTTGGCCTTAGGTTTGCGCGACCCGCCGCTTTTCGCGGGGGCCGAACCCGCTTTTGGCGGGCCTTTACGGTGTTTACTCGGCTTGCTCGACGGCTTTTCCGCCTCGCGGGACTTTCCCCCAGACGCCGCTTTACCACCGCTTTTGGCTTCGTTGAGCAACTGCTGCTTCAACTCGCGGCTCTTGCGCAGCTCGGCGTTTTTCGCCGCGGCATCGCTAGGGCGGTAGGCTTCGGGGGCCTTGTCCTTGGCAGACGAGCGACGAGCAGGCTTGGCTGGCGCAGGCTCGGCGACCGCTGCTTTCGCAGGAGCCCCTTTGCCTTTGGCGGCCGGCGTTGCAGTTTCGCTGCCACGTTTTTTACGGCCCGTCGGTTCGACAGGCTTGTCTGGCATGCCGAAGTCGATCTTGCGCTCGTCGAGGTCGACGCGCATGACCTGCACTTCCACGGTGTCGCCCAAACGGAAGCTGCGACCGGTGCGCTCGCCCGCCAGGCGGTGATGCACAGGGTCGAAGTGGTAGTAGTCACCCGGCAAGGCGGTGACGTGCACCAGGCCCTCGACGTAGATATCGGTCAGCTCGACGAACAGGCCAAAACCGGTCACCGCGGTGATCACACCCGGGAACGACTCGCCCACGCGGTCTTTCATGAACTCGCACTTGAGCCAGTTCACCACGTCGCGGGTGGCTTCGTCGGCACGGCGTTCGCTCATGGAGCACTGCTCGCCCAGCTGTTCCAGGGCCGCTTCGTCGTACGGATAGATCCGTGCCTTCGGAATGGTCATGGCACCGGCGCGCTTGACGTGCGGGGTGTTCTGCTTGGAATGGATCACGCTGCGGATCGCCCGATGCGTGAGCAAGTCCGGGTAACGGCGAATCGGCGAGGTGAAGTGGGTGTACGCCTCATAATTCAGGCCGAAGTGGCCCTGGTTATCAGCGCTGTACACCGCCTGGCTCAGCGAGCGCAGCATGACGGTCTGGATCACGTGGTAATCCGGACGGTCCTTGATGCTCGCGAGCAAGGCCTGATAGTCCTTCGGCGTCGGGCCATCCTTGCCTTTGTGCAGGGACAGGCCGAGTTCACCGAGGAACGCGCGCAGCTTCTCCAGACGCTCCGGCGGCGGGCCGTCGTGCACCCGGTACAACGCAGGAATCTCGTGCTTCTTCAGGAATTCTGCGGTGGCCACGTTGGCGGCCAGCATGCATTCCTCGATCAGCTTGTGAGCATCGTTACGCGTGGTCGGAGTGATCGCGGCGATCTTGCGCTCGGAACCGAAGACAATCCGGGTTTCCTGGGTTTCGAAGTCGATCGCGCCACGCACGTGACGAGCGCCCAGCAGCACCTTGTACAGCGCATAGAGCTGCTTGAGGTGCGGCACGACATGGCCGTACTCACCGCGCAAGGCTTTGGCTTCGCTGGTTTTCGGCTGCTCCAGGATGGTGCTGACCTTGTTGTAGGTCAGGCGGGCCTGGGAGTGGATCACCGCTTCGTAGAACTGGTAGTCGGTCATTTCGCCGGTTTTCGAGATGGTCATCTCGCACACCATGGCCAAACGGTCGACTTTCGGGTTCAGGGAGCACAAACCGTTCGACAGCTGCTCAGGCAGCATCGGGATCACGCGCTCGGGGAAGTACACCGAGTTGCCGCGCACCTGGGCTTCGTTGTCCAGGGCCGAACCGATCTTCACGTAGCTGGACACGTCGGCAATGGCGACGAACAACTTCCAGCCGCCGGAGAACAGGCGCAGTTTGCCGGGCTTGGCTTCGCAGTAGACCGCATCGTCGAAGTCGCGGGCATCTTCGCCGTCAATGGTGACGAACGGCAGATGGCGCAGGTCGATGCGTTTCTCTTTGTCTTTTTCTTCAACTTCAGGCTTGAGCTTGGAGGCTTCTTTCAGCACCGCCTCAGGCCAGACGTGGGGGATATCGTAGGTGCGCAGCGCAACATCGATTTCCATGCCCGGCGCCATGTAGTTGCCGACCACTTCGACGATATCGCCCTGTGGCTGGAAGCGCGCAGTTGGCCAGTGGGTGATTTTCACCTCGACGAACTGACCGACCTTGGCGGCGCCATTGCGGCCCGGGGTGATCAGCACTTCCTGCTGGACCTTCGGGTTATCCGGCACGACAAAGCCGATGCCGCCTTCTTCGAAGTAACGGCCAACGATGGACTCGTGAGCACGGGACACCACTTCGACGATCACGCCTTCGCGGCGACCGCGACGGTCGAGGCCGGAAACGCGCGCCAGGGCACGGTCGCCATCGAACACCAGGCGCATTTGCGCCGGGCTCATGAACAGGTCGTCGCTGCCATCATCCGGGATCAGGAAGCCGAAACCGTCACGGTGACCGGCGATGCGACCGAGGATCAGGTCGAGCTTGTCCACAGGCGCGTACGTGCCACGGCGGGTGTAGATCAACTGGGCATCGCGCTCCATGGCGCGCAGGCGGCGACGCAGGGCTTCGAGTTGGTCTTCGGTGGTCAGACCGAATTCTTCAACCAGCTGCTCGCGGCTAGCAGGCGAACCCCGATCGGCGAGGTGCGCCAGGATCAGTTCGCGGCTAGGAATAGGGTTTTCATATTTTTCCGCTTCACGAGCGGCCTCGGGATCGAGGGACTGCCAATCGGCCATTAGAGAGTTTTCACCTTGTCTATATGCGGGTTAGTTTGGCATACGCGTATTGAAACGGGAAATTTCAGGTGTCAACAAGCCCGTAAAAGCACTTTGTAGCCCTTGGAATGCACCTTGCGCGACCGCCCACGAAATATTCCAGACTTTTTTCATGGCAGGGCTTTACAGCAGAAAATAGCCTCCGTATAGTGCGCGCCATCGACGACGGCAACGTTGTTGATGCTGCCCAGGTGGTGAAATTGGTAGACACGCCAGCTTCAGGTGCTGGTGATCGCAAGGTCGTGGAAGTTCGAGTCTTCTCCTGGGCACCAATTTCAAACTCAAGGTTCTTCCTCGAGTCTCCAAAAACCCGCGAAAGCGGGTTTTTGCGTTTCAGGCCTTTGATTTTTAACGAGAATCTTGATTTATATTTTTGAATCAGGGGTTTACAGATCAAAAAGCCCTCCGTATAGTTCGCTCCATCAACAGCGCAAGCGTTGATAATGCCCAGGTGGTGAAATTGGTAGACACGCCAGCTTCAGGTGCTGGTGATCGCAAGGTCGTGGAAGTTCGAGTCTTCTCCTGGGCACCAAATTCAGATCAAACCCGCGAAAGCGGGTTTTTTCGTTTCCGAGGTTTGAAAACCTGCCCGCTGATTTCCCCCCTCGCCCGCACTTGAGAAGTTTTATCGTTTATCCTTGTAAGGATTTGTTGCACTCAAGTGAGGAAAACCCCGGATGATGATCCGCGATACCCGTCTCAAGACATCCCTTCTGCGTGGCCTGACCATCACTCTGCTCGGCCTGACCCTGCTCTCGCCCGCCGCCTATTCTGCCGACAACGTCGCCCTGACCCTGTACAACGGCCAACACAAGGAGGTCGGCGATGAACTTGCCAAGGCCTTCGAAGCCAAGACCGGCATCCACGTCAATGTGCGCAAAGGCAGCAGCAACCAGCTGGCCAGCCAGGTCGTCGAAGAAGGCGACCGCTCCCCTGCCGACGTGATCTATACCGAAGAATCGCCGCCGCTGAATAAACTCGGCGAGCAAGGCCTGCTCGCGACCATTGACGCCAGCACCCTCGATGTTTTGCCCAAGGAATATGTAGCCGCCAACGGCGCCTGGATGGGCGTGACCGCACGCACCCGCGTCGTGGCGTTCAACCCGAAACTGATCGCCGAAAAAGACCTGCCCAAGTCGGTACTGGATTTCGCCGGTCCTGAATGGCAAGGCAAGGTCGGTTTCGTACCGACCAGCGGCGCGTTCCAGGAACAGGCCGTAGCGATCATCAAGCTGCACGGTCGCGAAGCGGCTGAAGAATGGCTGACCGGCCTGCGGGCGTTCGGCAAGGTCTACAGCAACAACATGGTTGCGCTCAAAGCCGTGGAAAATGGCGAAGTAGCCACCGTACTGGTGAACAACTACTACTGGTTCGCCCTGAAGAAAGAAAAAACCAATCTGGATTCCCAACTGCACTACTTCACCAACGGTGATGCGGGCGGCCTGATCACCGTGTCTGCCGCAGCTGCACTGAAATCCAGCAAGCACCCAAAAGAAGCCCAGCAACTGCTGGCTTTCATGGCCAGCGAAGAAGGCCAACGGGTCATCACCAACACCTCTGCCGAATACCCGCTGCGCAAGGGCATGGAATCCAACCGTGGCCTCAAGCCTTTCAGCGAGCTGCAACCGCCGAAAGTCACCCCTGCCGACCTGGGCAACGCCGAAGAAGCCTTGGAAATGGAACGTGACGTTGGCTTGAACTGATGAACCCATCGCTCCCCACCCCCGCTTTGCGCGGGGGTTTTACGCCAAGACGCAAGCGCCCTTCGATCGGGTTGCTGCTGCCGGTCCTGCTGCTGGTGGGGCTGAGCCTGTTGCCGCTGGTGTATGTCGGCCTCAAGGCCTGGCAAGCGGGCTGGGCCGAGGCCGTGCACTTGCTGTGGCGGCCTTATGTGTTCGGGTTGCTGCGCAACACCTTGGCGCTGATGGTCGGCGTGACCGTGGCCTGCGGCGTGATCGGCCTGTCGCTGGCCTGGCTGCTGGAACGCAGCAACCTGCCGGGCCGGCGTATCTGGGGAGTGATTCTGTGCCTACCGTTTGCGGTGCCGGCGTTTGTCAGCAGCTTTACCTGGGTTTCGTTAAGCGCCAACTTTGAAGGGTTGGGCGGAGCGATCCTGGTGATGACCCTTTCTAAATACCCACTGGTGTTTCTGCCGGTGGCGGCAACTCTGCGCAATCTTGATCCATCCCTGGAAGAATCGGCCCGCACCCTTGGCCTGAATCGCTGGAGCGTGTTCTTTCGCATCACCTTGCCTTTACTGTGGCCATCACTGCTGGCCGGGGCACTGTTGATTGCCCTGCATATGCTGGTGGAGTTCGGCGCACTGTCGATCATCGGCTTGCAGACATTTACCACCGCGATCTATCAGCAATTCGAGCTGGAGTTCAGCAATGCCAATGCGGCGATGCTGTCGGCCGTTCTGCTGGTGATGTGCCTGACGCTGCTTTGGCTGGAACTGCGGGTACGCGGCAAAGGCCGGCATGTGCGCACCGGGCAGGGCGCGGCACGACACGCCGAACAGGTTCGACTCGGTAAATGGGCGCCTCTGGGGCAGCTGTATTGCCTGCTCCTGGCGATTATTGGGAGCGGCATTCCACTGGGCATGCTCGGTTATTGGCTGGCCGTGGGCAGCTCAGCGGCGTTTCCGGTCGCCGAGATCAGCGAGGCACTGCTTTCCTCATTGGCACTCTCCCTAGGTGGCGCCGCGCTGTGCCTGTTGTTTGCAGTACCGGTGGGCCTGCTGGTGGTGCGCTACAAGGGCCGGCTCGCCCTGTGGGCCGAACGCCTGCCGTACTTGCTGCACGCCCTGCCCGGCCTGGTGATTGCGCTGACGCTGGTGTATTTCGCACTGCATTACGTGCCGGCGCTGTATCAGACGTCGGCGTTGTTGCTGATTGCTTATGCATTGCTGTTTTTGCCGCTGGCCCAGGCGCCGATCCGCACGGCGCTGAACAAGGCGGCACCGCAGCTGGAGGAGGCGGCGAGAACCCTGGGCGCGTCGTCGTTCAGTGCGTTTTGCCGGGTGACGGTGCCGATTATTTTCCCGGCATTGGGTGCGGCGTTTGCGCTGGTATTCCTGGATGCGATGAAGGAATTGACGGCGACGTTACTGCTTAGTCCTACCGGGCTGAACACCTTGGCGACTGCCGTGTGGGCGCACACCTCGAATGTGGAATTCGCGGCAGCGGCGCCCTATGCAGCATTGTTGATTTTGGTGTCGGGGCTGCCGGTGTATTTGCTTACGACGCGGATGTATCTGAGCCGCTGAAGCCGCCATCGCAGGCAAGCCAGCCCCCACACTTGACCGTATTCCAAAACCTGAATTCGATCGAGTGTGGGAGCTGGCTTGCCTGCGATGAGGCCGAAACAGGCGACATCAAGCCCGGAACTGCCCCAGGCTCGCCTTCAACTGCGCCGCCAGCCCATCCAGCACCTTGCCACTGGCGGTAGTCTCCACCACCGCCTGAGCGGCCCGCTCTGCCTGGGCATGGATGATTTCCACCCGCCCACGCACCGCATGCGCGCCTTGCGCCTGATGCTCAGCCGCACGGGTCGCCAGGCCAATCGCCGCATGCACCTGCTCTACCGAGGCCTGCACCGACTGTTGCAGGCGCACGCTGTCGCGCAACACCAGCAAACCTTCGCTGGCCTGGCGCCCGGCCTTGCCGATGGTCTCCACCGCCTCACGGGCGCCTTGCTGCAACGCCACGATGTGGGCCTGGATATCACCGGTAGAACTCTGGGTTTTACTGGCCAGGGCACGTACCTCGTCCGCCACCACCGCAAAACCGCGACCGGTCTCACCAGCCCGGGCCGCTTCGATCGCCGCATTGAGCGCCAGCAGGTTGGTTTGCTCGGCAATCCCGTGGATCACCGTCAAGACCACCTCGATCTGCTCGCTCTGCTGAGCCAGCCGTTCGATCACCCTGGACCCAGCCTGCACCTGCCCCGCCAACGCCTCGATCAGGCTGCCGACTTCGGCAGAAGTACGTGAGTTCTCATCAGTCGCCTGGCGAATATCCACCACCTGCTGCAACGCCGCCTGCATCGCATGGCTTTCCGCCTGGGCCTCATCCGCCATTTGCGACAGCGCCCGCAGGCTCTCCGCAACTTCATCACGCTGCAAGCCGGCGGCCGCGTCGGCACCGGCATTGCGCAAGGTCATCGCACCGATTTCCACGCCGGTACGCTGGGCCACATCGCCCGCCTCACGCACGATCGGCTGCAACTTATCCACAAAGCGATTGACCGCCGAGGCCATGTCGCCGATTTCGTCCTGGCTGTTGATCTGCACGCGCTTGGTCAGGTCGCCCTCTCCCGCGGCCAGATCGTCCATCGCTGCAATCAACAACTTCAGGCGATTGACCACGCGACGCCCGAGCACCACGGCAATCAGCAGCAGCACGCCAAAGCCGACCACCGCCAGGCCCATGCCGATGCGCCAGCGCAACGTGCCCGCCGCTTCTTGCACGGTATGGGTGGTATTGGCGGTCATCTGGGTGGCAGTGGCTTGCGCCGACTGCAAGCGCGCGCCCATGGCCGAAGCGCTGTCAGCTGCGGCCCCCTTGAGGCTGTCGCCCACCAGTTGATCACTGCTGGCAATCAGCGCGGCAAAACGCTTATCCAGTGCGGCCAGGTCGACGTCCACCGAAGCAGTTGAAACCCCCATGATGACCTTGCCGATCTCCACGCCGTTGGGGCTGATGGACGCCTCAAGGTAGTAAACCGACGGATCGTTTTTCGCCGCATCCAGCACCTTGTCCAAAGCACGCTCGCCCTGCCCTTTCTCCAGCAGCGCCGCATTAATCGGGTTTTCCCGGTTCAGGTAGCGGGTGAGATGCTGGCCAGTGGCGTCGTCGTAGACCACGAACAACACATTGGGATTGCGCTGGGCACGCCGGGCGAATTCCGACAGGGTCGGCACGTCGCTGTCCCACATGGCGCGGGGCGCCACGGAAGCCAGCAGCTGCGCCATATCATTGGCGGAGTCCTTCAGGTCTTTTTCCAGGGTCGCACGCAGCTGCTTCTGCTCGTCCTGCAGACGCGTGGAAAGCCCTGCCGTCAGACGCTGGCGGGTGCTGGAGGACAGGCTGTCCAGACTGGAGGTGACTTCCTTGCCAGCCTGGGCCAGTTCGCCGGAGAGTTTCTGACTGTCGACACCCAGGCGATTACCTAAATCAGCTTCCAGCGCGGTGACCGTGCTCCGAGTCAGCGCGACCGCCACCAGCACTTGCACCAAAAGAGCGATACCTAGGGTAACGAACACCGGCCGCAACAGTCGGCTTTGTAACAATGAGAGAACGGCAGACATCGTGAATCCCTCCACCTGGGGTGCCATTAAATTGATAGCACCACGAAAGAGAGAAACACAGCAAGGGTCGTGCCGTATAGCAAACAGAAACGACAAAGGGCCCCCGAAGGGACCCTTTGTGTTTTACATCAACAGCTTATTAAGCGAACGGGTGACGCAGAACGATGGTCTCGTTGCGGTCCGGGCCCGTCGAAATAATGTCGATTGGCGCACCGATCAACTCTTCAACACGCTTGATGTAAGCGCGGGCGTTGGCCGGCAGCTCTTCCAGGGTCTTGGCGCCCACGGTCGACTCGGTCCAGCCCGGCACTTCTTCGTACACAGGCTGCAGGCCCACGTAGCTGTCAGCGTCGGTTGGGGCAACGTCCTTGCCTTGCGCATCTTTGTAGCCGATGCAGATGTTGATGGTTTCCAGGCCGTCGAGTACGTCCAGCTTGGTCAGGCAGATGCCCGAGATGCTGTTCACATCGATAGCGCGACGCAGGATAACGGCGTCAAACCAGCCACAACGACGGGCACGACCGGTAGTGGCGCCGAACTCGTGACCTTGTTTGGCCAGGTGCGCACCGACGTCGTCGAACAGCTCAGTCGGGAACGGACCCGAACCTACGCGCGTGGTGTAGGCCTTGGTGATGCCGAGGATGTAGTCCAGGAACATCGGGCCGACGCCCGAACCCGTCGCAACGCCGCCAGCGGTGGTGTTGGAACTGGTGACGTACGGGTAAGTGCCGTGGTCGATGTCCAGCAACGAACCCTGGGCGCCTTCGAACATGATGTCTTTGCCAGCGCGACGCAGGTCGTGCAGCTCGGCAGTCACGTCCAGCATCAGCGGCTTGAGCAGCTCAGCGTATTCCTTGCACTCGGCCAGGGTCTTTTCAAATTCGATGGCCGGCTCTTTGTAGTAACCCACCAGCATGAAGTTGTGGTAATCCACCAGTTCACGCAGCTTGTCTTCAAAGCGCGGCATGTTGAGCAGGTCGCCCACACGCAGGCCACGACGTGCAACCTTGTCTTCGTAGGCCGGGCCGATGCCACGACCGGTCGTACCGATCTTCAGCTCGCCACGGGCCTTTTCACGGGCCTGGTCCAGCGCAACGTGGAAGGACAGGATCAGCGGGCAGGAGGGGCTGATACGCAGGCGCTCACGCACAGGTACGCCTTTCTCTTCCAGCTTGGTGATCTCGCGCAGCAGGGCGTCAGGTGCAACCACCACGCCGTTGCCGATCAGGCACTGTACGCCTTCGCGCAACACACCCGACGGGATCAGGTGCAAGACGGTTTTTTCGCCATCGATGACCAGGGTGTGGCCAGCGTTGTGGCCACCTTGGTAGCGCACTACGGCGGCAGCATGTTCGGTCAGCAGATCAACGATCTTGCCTTTGCCCTCATCACCCCATTGGGTGCCCAGGACTACGACATTCTTACCCATAACACTTGTCCTCATTCGCGCAAACTTGGTGCCGGCAGTGGCCGGCAGGAAAACTCAAGAAGCCAGTGGCGATACTTGCCAAAGCCCGTTCTGCAGAATCAATTGCCGGTCGCAGTCCGCTTCACGGGCGGCGGCCAATGGCTGCCCAGGCAAGGCCTGGACCACACGTTGACCCTCACTGCGCAACTGGCAAACCTGCTGCCAGAGTGCTGCGTCCGTACTGTCGGGCATCCAGATACCGCCAGACGGCAGCTCGACCTCAGCACGCCCCAGGGTCACCAGGGTTTTCAAATCGGTGGAAAAACCGGTCGCCGGACGGGCACGACCGAAGTCGGCGCCGATATCGTCATAACGACCGCCCTGGGCGATGGCCTGGCCAACACCCGGGACAAACACCGCGAACACCACACCGGTGTGGTAGTGGTAGCCGCGCAACTCACCCAAATCAAAATACAGCGGCAACTGCGGGAAGCGCGCCGACAACTGCTCGGCAATCGCCAGCACGTCGTCCAGGGCTGACAAAACGTCAGCCGGCGCATTCGCCAGGCGATCACGGGCGGCGGTCAATACTTCACGGCCGCCACACAGGTCTACCAGCGCACGCAGCATGCCGGCCAGGTCGGCAGGCACGCCCGCCGTCAGGGCGATCACTTCATCGATGGCCTTGCGTTGCAGGGCATCGAACAACTGTTGTTCCACTTCACCCGACAAGCCGGCCGCACGGGCCAGGCCGCGGTAGATGCCGACATGCCCGAGGTCCATGTGCACATCCGGCACATCGGCCAGTTGCAGCATGGCCAGCATCAGGCTGATGACTTCCACGTCGCTGCTCGGGCTGGCATCGCCATACAACTCGGCGCCCAGCTGGATCGGGCTACGGGAAGACGACAAGGCACGCGGTTGAGCATGCAGCACGCTGCCGGCGTAGCACAGGCGGCTTGGCCCTTCGCGACGCAGGGTGTGCGCATCAATGCGCGCCACTTGCGGCGTGATGTCGGCACGAAAGCCCATTTGCCGGCCCGATTGCGGGTCGATGACCTTGAAGGTGCGCAGATCCAGGTCCTGGCCCGCGCCGGTCAGCAGGGATTCCAGGTACTCGATATGGGGGGTCACGACAAACTCGTAACCCCAGCTCTGGAACAGATCCAACACCTGGCGGCGCGCGATTTCAATGCGCGCAGCTTCTGGTGGCAGTACTTCTTCGATGCCATCTGGCAGCAGCCAGCGGTCTACCGTTGCCATTACGCCATTCCCCTATGATCCGGGCGGCCAGCCCTCGGGCGAGCCTTGAGTGAAGCAGAAAATACCCGGCCCCTGCATAAACCACGCGCAAGAGCGACGTGACGAACGACCAACAATCGGCCTCGTCGGGCACTTTCCTCGAAAAACCTGTGGCGTCTGCGGCGCAAAACCACAATCAAACATGCAGACGCAAAAAAGCCGGGAATTTCCCGGCTGCCGCATCATACACCCGTTTTCTGAAAGGATCACCCCGCCCGGCATTTTAGCCGCCCGACGGAGTGATTATCAGACTACATGAGGGTTACTTGGACTTTTCCAGGTAGCGGAAGAAATCGCTACTTGGGTCCAGCACCATGACGTCGGTTTTGTTCGCAAAGCTTTCACGGTAGGCACGCAGGCTACGGTAGAACGCGTAGAACTCCTGGTCCTGGCCGTACGCCTTGGCGTAGATCGAAGCGGCCTGAGCATCACCATCACCACGGGCCTCTTCAGACTCGCGATAGGCTTCAGCCAACAGTACGCGACGCTGACGGTCGGCATCCGCACGGATCCCTTCTGCCAGTTCGTTACCCTTGGCGCGGTGCTCACGAGCCTCGCGCTCACGCTCGGTGCTCATACGCTCGAACACGCTGCGGTTCACTTCCTTCGGAAGGTCGATGGCCTTGACCCGAACATCGATCACTTCGATGCCCAGCTCTTTTTCCGCCATCGCGTTCAACGAACGCGTGATGTCCGCCATCAGCGCGTCACGTTCACCGGATACCACCTCGTGCAGGGTGCGCTTACCAAACTGGTCACGCAGGCCCGATTCCAGACGGCGCGACAAACGCTCGTCAGCAATCTGCTTGAGGCCGGAAGTCGCGGTGTAGAAGCGCTCGGCATCCTTGACGCGCCACTTGGCGTAGGCGTCAACCATCACAGCTTTCTTTTCCAGGGTCAGGAAGCGTTGTGTCGGTGCATCCAGGGTCATCAGGCGGCCGTCGAACTTGCGCACCTGGTTGACGTAGGGGACTTTCACATGCAGGCCCGGCTGGACATCCGCCTGGACCACGCGACCGAATTGCAGCAACACCGCGCGCTCGGTCTGAGACACGATATAGAAGCAGTTCCAGGCAGCGATGACCACGACGACGCCCACAATCAGGGCGGTCAGCGATTTATTGCTCATCAACGACTCTCCCTGGTACGTGTTTGCTGTTGCAGCAAGTCAGCGGCCGCACGGGCACTGGCTTCATTGGCAGCAGCATTGGAACCGGTGGACGGTGCGCTGGTGCTGCTACGACCACCTTCGATCATCTTGTCCAGCGGCAGGTACAGCAGATTGTTCTGCCCGCCCTTGCTGCCGGTCACGAGAACCTTGCTGGTGTTGCTGAAGACTTCCTGCATGGTGTCCAGGTACAGACGCTCACGGGTGACTTCCGGTGCCTTGCGGTACTCGGCCACCAGCTTGGTGAAGCGGTCTGCCTCACCCTTGGCGCGGGAAACCACTTCGTCGCGGTAACCGTTGGCATCTTCAAGGATGCGCTGGGCCTGACCACGGGCTTCCGGCACGACGCCGTTGGCGTAGGTTTCAGCCTGGTTGCGCGAACGCTGCTCGTCTTCACGGGCGCGGATCACGTCATCGAAGGCTTCCTGCACTTCACGCGGTGCCGCTGCGCTCTGTACGTTGACCTGGGTCACGGTGATACCGGTGCGATAGGTGTCGAGGAACCGTTGCAGGCGCTCCTTGATTTCGCTGGCCATCAATTCACGACCTTCGGTCAGCACCTGGTCCATTGCGGTGGAACCCACCACGTGGCGCAGGGCGCTTTCGGTCGCATGTTGCAGGCTGATTTCCGGCTGATCGACGTTCAGCACGAAGTCCTGCAGGTTGCTGATCTTGTACTGCACGGTCAGCGGCACTTCGACGATGTTCTCGTCTTCGGTCAGCATCTGGCCCTGCTTGGTGTAGGCACGCTCACGCGTGACGTTTTCCATGTACTTTTTATCGATCGGCGGGAAGTAGATGTTCAGGCCCGGGCCAACGGTCTCGTAGTACTTGCCGAAGCGCAGCACCACGGCTTGCTCCTGCTCGTCCACCACATAGACCGCGCTGTACAGCCAAACAGCCGCCAGCACGACGAGGCCGATGCCGAGCAGGCCGTAACCACCGCCCTTGCTCGTACGACCGCCTTCGTCACCACCACGTTTTTTCCCACCACCGAACAACCCATTCAGGCTTTCCTGCAGCTTTCGGAAGGCCTCGTCGAGATCTGGTGGCCCCTTGCGGTCGCCATTATTGCGGCGTTTACCACCCCAAGGATCCTGATTATTCGAGTTGCCACCCGGCTCATTCCAAGCCATAGCGCTCTCCATCTGATAAAGCAAAGACGCACCCACGGCGCGCCGACCAATGCTACAGAATGCCTGTCACAGCGGCACAACCGCTTTCTCAGGCTTTTATTGCAAAGTGTGTTGTTCGATGAACTCCGTCGGCACAACGCCTTCACGGCTGACCAGCCGATTCAGCTCCGAGCGCGGCAATCGAACGGCCAGCAAGCTGACGCCTTCTTCGTCGTGTTCTTCTTTCTGTACCGCGCCCAGCTCGAAAAACTGTGCACGCAGTCGAGCAAAACGCTGAGGCAAGCGCAAGGTGCCGACAAACAAATCGCTGCCCAACAACTCGGCAATGGCCTGTTCAAGCAATTCCAGGCCACTGCCATCACGCGCCGACAGCCAGACCCGCTGGGGCTTGCCGTTCTCGTCGCGCTGGATTTGTGGCTCAACGCCTTCAAGCAAATCGAGTTTGTTATAGACCTCGAGGATCGGCAAGTCCTGGGCACCAATCTCGCCCAGCACCACCATGACCTGTTCAATCTGCAACATGCGATCCGGTTCGGCCGCATCGATCACGTGCAACAGCAGGTCGGAATTGCTCGACTCTTCGAGCGTAGACCGAAATGCTTCGACCAGCTTGTGGGGCAGGTGACGAATGAAACCCACGGTATCGGCCAGGACAATCGGCCCCAGGTCGTCCAGCTCCAGACGGCGCAAGGTCGGGTCGAGGGTCGCAAACAGTTGGTCGGCCGCGTACACGTCCGATTTCGTCACGTTATTGAAGAGTGTGGATTTGCCGGCGTTGGTATAGCCCACCAGGGAAACGGTAGGGATATCCGCACGCATGCGGCCACGGCGCGATTGTTCGCGCTGGCTGCGCACCTTTTCCAGGCGGCCCTTGATCTGTCGCAGGCGCACCCGCAGCAGGCGCCGGTCGGTTTCCAGCTGGGTTTCACCCGGGCCACGCATGCCGATACCGCCACCCTGACGCTCAAGGTGAGTCCAGCCACGAACCAGCCGGGTGCTCATGTGGTCAAGCTGGGCCAGTTCTACCTGGAGCTTGCCTTCATGGGTACGGGCGCGTTGGGCAAAAATATCGAGAATCAGACCCGTGCGGTCGATCACGCGACACTCGAAGACACGTTCGAGGTTACGTTCCTGACTGGGCGTGAGGATGTGATTGAAAATCACCAGATCGGCCTTCTCGGCATGAACCAGGTCGCGCAATTCCTCGACCTTGCCGCTGCCAATCAGGAATTTGGCGGTTGGCCGATGACGCGGCACGTTAAAAAACGCGACGGTCTCGGCGCCGGCCGAATTTGCCAACTCCTGAAACTCCTGCGGATCTTCGCGCGCCTCAGGGTCCTGTCCATCCAAGTGAACGAGGATTACTCGCTCACCACCACCGTGGCGCTCAAAGAACAAAGGAGACTCCTATCAGGCGTTACCCGGTGCAGGCTCGGCGTCACCCTGTTCTTCGGTTGCGCTAGGCAGACGAATTGGACGAACCGGCACTACGGTCGAGATAGCGTGCTTGTAAACCATTTGGCTTACGGTGTTTTTCAGCAGGATCACGAACTGGTCGAACGACTCGATCGTACCTTGCAGCTTGATACCGTTGACCAGATAGATGGAAACCCCAACTTTCTCTTTACGTAAAGTATTCAAGTAAGGGTCTTGTAGCGAATGCCCTTTTGACATGTGCCGCACTCCTTTAAGGATCAATAATAAAAAATCGGAAAATAGATAGCTTATGGCCGTCACACCCCCAAGGATAGACGGCAATTGCAAGGACTCAGCTCAATATGGAGACCGTTCCCAAGTATTTCAAGGCGCGTGACAGATTGTCGCAATCCAGACTGTCCAGCCAGTGCAAATCAGTCCAGTTGCGCAGCCATGTGAACTGGCGCTTCGCCAATTGGCGCGTGGCAATGATGCCGCGCTCCTGCATTTCGGCTGACGTCAGCTTGCCATCCAGATGATCCCAGACTTGGCGGTAGCCTACAGCACGTATCGAAGGCAGCCCGGGATGCAGGTCACCTCTTGAACGCAGTGCTACGACCTCGTCCACAAACCCCTGTTCCAACATAATTGTGAATCTTTGTGCAATTCGTTCATGCAGCACCTGGCGATCCGCCGGAGCGATGGCCAGATTCGCCACAGTATAGGGCAATTGTGACTGTCCCGAAGCGCCTGCTTCAGTACTTTGCGCAGTTTGTTTCAGCCTGTGTTCAGTCATGGTCTGGCCGCTGACCCGCCAGACTTCCAGGGCCCGTGTCAGGCGCTGGGGGTCATTGGGGTGAATCCGCGCGGCGGAAACTGGATCCACAACCGCCAGTTGGTCGTGCAAGGCTTGCCAGCCAAGGCGTGCAGCCTCTTCTTCAAGTTCGGCGCGCACTTGCGGGTCGGCGGGCGGCATGTCGGCCAGGCCTTCCTGCAACGCCTTGTAGTAGAGCATCGTGCCGCCCACCAGCAGCGGAATCTTGCCCCGCGCGGTGATATCGGCCATGGCCGCCAGGGCATCGGTGCGAAAATCCGCCGCCGAATAGCTCTCGCTGGGATCGATAATGTCGATCAACCGGTGCGGATACTGGGCCAACAGCTCTTTTGAAGGTTTGGCGGTGCCGATGTCCATGTCCCGGTAAACCAGTGCAGAGTCGACACTGATCAGCTCGCACGGCAAGACCTTGGTCAGCTCGATGGCCAGGTCGGTCTTGCCGGCGGCCGTCGGGCCCATCAGGAAAATGGCGGGGGGCAAGGCACTCATCAACGGCCGCGCAAGAACAGTTTGTCCAGGTCGTCCAGGCCCATTTGGGTCCAGGTCGGTCGGCCATGGTTGCACTGGCCGCTGCGTTCGGTGTTTTCCATGTCCCGCAGCAGGCCATTCATTTCCGGCAGGGCCAGGCGGCGGTTGGCGCGGATGGCGCCGTGGCAGGCCATGGTGCCGAGCAGTTCGTTGATGTGCGCCTGGATGCGGTCGCTGGTGCCATATTCCATCAGGTCCGCCAGCACATCGGCCACCAGCCGGTTGGCCTCGGCCTGCTTGAGCAAAGCGGGAATCTGCCGGATAGCCAGGGTTTCCGGGCCCAGGCGCTGCAGCTCAAAGCCCAGCTTCTGGAACACGCTGAGGTGCTCTTCGGCGCAATCCGCCTCGCGCTGGCTGACCGCCAGGGATTCCGGCACCAGCAGCGGCTGGCCGCTCAAGCCTTCGCTGGCCATGGCGATTTTCAGGCGCTCGTACATGATCCGCTCGTGAGCGGCGTGCATGTCCACCAGCACCAGGCCATGGGCATTTTCAGCAAGGATGTAGATGCCCTTGAGCTGAGCCAATGCGTAACCCAACGGCGGCACATCGCCCTGGCCTTCCGGCAAGGCCGCAGCACCCGACTCGGCACCGGGCAGCGGCGCAAAAAACTCGCGATAGGCTGCCTGCGCCTCGGCCACCGGCACCGCCGATTGCGGGCGCGGTGTGTATTGGTACTGATAACCGGCGCCAGCTCCTGAGCCAGGCGCTGTATAGCTCGGCTGGGCTTGCGGCGATTGCAGCAGGTTGGCTGCCAGGCTCATTTCGCCCTGAGGCCCGAATTCACCGGCTTCCGGTCCCGAAGGACGGACAATCGCCGTGACAATCGGCGCCGACAGTTGATCATCCGGGCGCACATCGCCCAGGGCGCGGTGCAGGGTGCCGTAGAGGAAGTCGTGAACCATGCGCCCGTCACGGAAGCGTACTTCGTGTTTGGTCGGGTGCACGTTAACGTCCACCACCGATGGGTCGACTTCAAAAAACAGCACAAATGTCGGGTGCCGCCCGTTGAACAGCACGTCGCGATACGCCTGGCGCACCGCGTGGGCCACCAGCTTGTCGCGCACCGCCCGGCCATTCACAAAGAAATACTGCAAGTCAGCCTGGCTGCGGGAAAAGGTCGGCAACCCTACCCAACCCCACAGGCGCAAGCCATTGCGCTCAATCTCGATCGGCAGCGCCTGTTCCAGGAACCCGCCGCCGCAGATGGCCGAGACACGCCGCGCACGGGCCGCATCATCATGGGCCTCGTGCAGGCTGAGGATGGTCTTGCCGTTGTGACGCAGATGAAAAGCCACATCAAAGCGGGCCAGCGCCAGACGCTTGATGACTTCCTGCAGGTGATCGAATTCGGTTTTTTCGGCCTTGAGGAATTTACGCCGGGCCGGGGTGTTGAAGAACAGGTCGCGCACTTCCACCGAAGTGCCTACCGGGTGCGCAGCCGGCTGGACCCGGGGCGCCATGTCGCGGCCTTCGGTTTCCACCTGCCAGGCCTGGTCGGCGTCGCGGGTGCGAGACGTCAGGGTCAGACGGGCCACGGAGCTGATGGACGCCAGGGCCTCACCGCGAAACCCGAGGCTCATCACCCGCTCCAGGTCTTCCAGGTCGCGAATCTTGCTGGTGGCGTGACGGGCCAAGGCCAGCGGCAGGTCGTCGGAGGAGATCCCGCTGCCGTCGTCGCGTACCCGCAGCAGCTTGACGCCGCCCTGTTCCACGTCGACATCGATGCGCTTGGCGCCGGAGTCGATGCTGTTTTCCAGCAACTCCTTGATCACCGAAGCCGGCCGCTCGACCACCTCGCCCGCCGCAATCTGGTTCGCCAGGCGCGGGCTTAGCAGTTCAATGCGCGAGGTGTTGCTCAAGACTGTTTCGCTCATTATTGCGCCGCCAGTTCAGTGCCAGGGATGGTCAACACCTGGCCGACCTTCAGTTCATCGGTCTTCAGGTTGTTGGCACTGCGCAAGGTCGCCGCAGACACCTGGAAGCGCACCGCCAGCATCGCCAGGGTGTCGCCGGGCTGGACGCGATGGTCACGCGGGCCCTGGGCGATCTTGCCGGAGTCACGCAGCCAGGCGATATAAGTGCCCGGCGGCGGGTTCTGCTGGAAGAACTGGCGAACACCGGCGCTGATGGACCGCGCCAGCGCCTGCTGGTGGCTGGCGGAGGCCAGTTTCGAGGCTTCATTGGAGTTGGAGATAAACCCGGTTTCCACCAGGATCGACGGAATATCCGGCGACTTGAGCACCATAAACCCGGCCTGCTCCACGCGCTGTTTGTGCAGCGAGGTGACACGGCCAATGTTGCTCAGGACTTTTTGCCCGACGTTCAGGCTGGAGGTCAGCGAGGCGGTCATCGACAGGTCGAGCAATACGCCAGCGAGCATCTTGTCCTTGTCATCAAGGGACACGTTGCCGGCCCCGCCGATCAAGTCGGAACGGTTTTCACTGTCCGCCAGCCAACGGGCGGTCTCGGACGTAGCGCCGCGATCAGACAGGGCAAACACCGAGGCACCAAACGCAGCCGCCGAAGGCGCGGCGTCGGCGTGGATCGAGACGAACAGGTCGGCGCCCTTCTTGCGGGCGATTTCGGTACGGCCACGCAGCGGGATGAAGTAGTCACCGGTACGGGTCAACTCCGCGCGATAGCCTTTCATGCCATTGATCTGGCGCTGCAGTTCGCGGGCGATGGCCAGTACCACGTCTTTTTCATGCTGGCCGCGCGAACCGGAGGCGCCCGGGTCTTCCCCGCCGTGACCGGCATCGATGACCACGATGATGTCGCGTTTGCCCGCCGGTGCAGGTGGCGGCGGCGGCAATTTGACCTGGGGTTGCGACTGGGTGACCGGCACCGCCGGTATCGTCGCGACGCTTGGGGTTGGCGCAGGCGGCGGCGCAGCATCGGCGGCGTTGTCGAACAGGTCGACCACCAGCCGGTTGCCATATTGCGCGTTGGGCGCCAGTACGAAGCTTTTCGGGGTTACGGCCTTTTTCAGGTCGATGACCACTCGCAGGTCGGTCGGCGTACGTTGAGCCGAGCGCATCGCGGTAATCGGGGTATTGGCCATGGCGACTTTCAACGGCGCGGCGAGGGTCGCACCGTTGATATCAATCACCAGGCGATCGGGCGCCGTGAGGGTGAAGACGCTGTGCTGAACCGGGCCAGACAGGTCGAATACCAGTCGCGTGTTATCCGGTGCCCGCCACAGGCGAACACTTTTCACCTGTGAGGCCGCCAGTGCATTGAAAGTCATTGCCGCAAGCAACACCCCTACGACAGTAACCAACGCGCGAAAGCGCATACCTAACCCCATCAATTATTTGAATTCCAATGCCAAGGCGGCGCACCACGACTCGCCGCGCGCGCTCTGGGACAACAACTTCAGCTGACGTCCTTGCTTATGCGGGGTAATGGTAATGGTCAGGTCCGGCTTTGGCAAAAAGCCTGTGCCTTTATCTGGCCACTCGATCAGGCACAACGCGTCTTCATCGAAGTAATCGCGGATGCCCATGTATTCCAACTCTTCCGGGTCCACCAGCCGATACAGATCGAAATGGAAGGCCCGCACCGAGCCAATCTCGTAGGGCTCCACCAGGGTAAACGTAGGACTCTTCACAGCACCTTCATGCCCCAACCCGCGAATGATGCCCCGGGACAAGGTGGTTTTTCCGGCGCCCAAATCACCCTCCAGAAAGATCAGGCCCGAGCCTTGAGTCGCCTTGGCAATACGATTGCCAAGCGCGACCATGGCGTCTTCATCGGCCAGGAAAAGAATTACTTCAGACACGGTGATTGCTCCTCCAGCAACTGACGAATGGCGGGAATCAAGTCGCTGGCGGCCAGCCCGCGACCAAAGGTGCCCTGCCGGTCGCCGGCAGTGGCATGTAACCAGACGGCCAGGCAGGCGGCGTCGAATGTCGGCATGCCTTGGGCCAGTAAAGCACCGACCAGGCCAGCCAACACGTCACCCAGGCCGGCTGTCGCCATCGCCGGGTGGCCCTGGTCACAGCGGGCAACGCGACCGTCCGGGCTGGCGATCAAACTGCCGGCGCCCTTGAGGATCGCCACCGCGTTGAATTTCTGACTCAACGCGCGCGCCACGTTAAGGCGATCGGCCTGAACCTCGGCTGTCGAAATCCCCATAAAACGAGCCGCTTCGCCAGGATGCGGGGTGATCACGCAATTGTCGGGCAGGCTGACCTTGCCCGCGGCCAGCAGGTTCAAGGCATCGGCGTCCCAGACTTGCGGCTGCGTGGCATTGGCCGCCACCGACAACAGGCTTTTGCCCCAGGAAGCCTCGCCCAGGCCCGGGCCGATGACGATCACGGAAATCTTTTCCAGCAGGCCCATCAATTGATTGGCCGAGTGCACGCCTACCGTCATCACCTCCGGCAACCGGGCCAGCGCCGCCGCTACGTGCTCGCTGCGGGTCGCGAGGGAAACCATGCCGGCACCGCTGCGCAGGGCGCTTTCGGCGCTGAGCAAGGCCGCGCCGCCAAAACCCCGGTCGCCACCGATCAGCAATACATGGCCGAACTGGCCTTTATGGGCGTCCGGGGAACGCGCAGCGAGTTGCGGCAATTGGCCGGGCAACAGGTGCTGAACGTCGGGTATTTCGTGTTTTGTCTGCGGCATGCGTCTTCAAGCTCCGATGTCTGGCAGAATTATACGCATCTAACCTGCGGTTTCTCTTGTTCATGCCTGCTATTACCTACGACCTGCCCGCCCTCGCCCAATCGATCAAAGACTGGGGCCGCGAGCTGGGCTTTCAACAAGTGGGCATCAGCGGCCTCGACCTCGCCGAGCATGAACAGCACCTGCAACGCTGGCTCGACGCCGGCTATCACGGCGAAATGGACTACATGGGCGCCCACGGCAGCAAGCGCTCACACCCGGAAGAACTGGTGCCCGGCACCTTGCGCGTGGTGTCCCTGCGCATGGATTACCTGCCCGGCGACACACAAATGGCCCAACTGCTGGCCAAACCCGAAAAAGCCTACATCTCCCGTTATGCCCTGGGCCGCGACTACCACAAGCTGATCCGCAAACGCGTGCAGCAACTGGCCGACCGGATTCAGGCACAGATCGGCCCGTTCGGCTTTCGTGCCTTTGTCGACAGCGCCCCGGTGCTGGAAAAAGCCATCGCCGAAAAAGCCGGGCTGGGCTGGATCGGCAAAAACACCCTGGTACTCAATCGCAAGGCCGGCAGCTACTTTTTCCTGAGTGAGTTGTTTGTCGACCTGCCGTTGCCGGTCGACCCACCCCACACCACCGAACACTGTGGCCGCTGCACCGCCTGCCTGGACATCTGTCCTACCAACGCGTTCGTCGGGCCTTACGTACTGGACGCCCGGCGCTGCATTTCCTACCTGACCATCGAACTGAAAAGCGCGATTCCGGAGGAGCTGCGCCCACTGATCGGTAACCGGGTATTCGGCTGCGATGACTGTCAGATCGTTTGCCCGTGGAATCGTTTCGCCCGGCCTACCACCGAAAGCGATTTCAAGCCCCGGCACAATCTGGATAACGCCGAGCTGGCCGAATTATTCATGTGGGACGAGGACAAGTTCCTCAGCAGCACCGAAGGCTCGCCGTTACGCCGCGCCGGCTATGAGCGCTGGCTGCGCAACCTGGCCGTGGGCCTGGGCAACGCGCCGTCGAGCATTCCGGTGCTGGAAGCGTTGAAGGCGCGCCGGGAGTATCCGTCGGAGCTGGTGCGCGAACACGTGGAGTGGGCGCTGAACCAGCACGCCGAGCGTCAGTGCACGTCGTCGTTGTAGACGAACTTGGGCATTTCCCAGTGAAAGCGGATCGCCAACAGGCGCAGTAGAAAGCCGCTGAACAGTGTCAGCAGGATGGATTGCTCGCTGGGCAGTTCAAGGTAGAGGCACAGCATGTAGAACCAGGCGGCGAGGAACGACACGCTGGCGTACAGCTCGCGGCGGAAGATCAGCGGGATGTCGTTGCAGAAGATGTCTCGCAGGATGCCGCCGAACACCCCGGTGATCACACCACTGACCGACGCCACCAGCATGCCATGCCCCATTTCCAGGGCGGTCATGCAGCCGATCAAGGTAAAGGCCACCAGGCCCACGGCGTCCAGCGCGAGGAACAGCGAGCGCAGATGGCGCATCAGTGGCGCGATGAAGATCGTCACCAGGGCCGCGATGGAGGTCAGCACCAGGTATTCCGGGTGCTTGACCCAGGTCAGCGGGTAGTGGCCGAGCAACACGTCACGCACCGAACCGCCGCCCAGCGCCGTCACGCAGGCGATCAGCACCACACCAAACCAATCCATCCCACGCCGCCCGGCGGACAAGGCGCCAGTCATGGCTTCGGCGGTGATGGCGATGAGGTAGAGCATCAACAGCATGATGGCGATCCTTGCAAAGTTGTGGCGAGGGGGCTTGTCCCCCGTTGGGGTGCGAAGCAGCCCCTTTTAAAGGCAACGGAGTTTTTCAGGTAGGCCGGGGTGCCAGATTTTAGGGCCGCTTCGCAGCCCAGCGGGGGACAAGCCCCCTCACCACGACTCAAGTCAGAACTTGATGAAATGCTTGCGGTAATGCTGCAGCTCGGCAATCGATTCGCGAATATCGTCCAGCGCCAGGTGGGTGCTGCCCTTGTGGAAGCTGTCTTTGACTTCCGGCGCCCAGCGTGCGGCCAGCTCTTTCAAGGTCGACACATCCAGGTTGCGGTAGTGGAAGTAGCTTTCCAGCGCCTTCATGTGGGTATAAAGAAAGCGGCGGTCCTGGCAAAT
This sequence comes from Pseudomonas sp. 1912-s, assembly GCF_029269205.1. NCBI lineage: Bacteria > Pseudomonadati > Pseudomonadota > Gammaproteobacteria > Pseudomonadales > Pseudomonadaceae > Pseudomonas > Pseudomonas sp. 1912-s. Next base: position 184,288 of record NZ_JARIXR010000011.1, read on the forward strand.
GCTGTTGCCGCAGATCGGCGACTTGCCCTTGGGCACCCACTTTTCCAGGAAGGCGATGGTTTCAGCTTCAGCCTCGGCCATGCTCACGCGGCTGTCACGCACGCGCTGGGTCAGGCCCGAGTTGCCGTGGGTGCGGGTGTTCCACTCGTCCATGGTGGCCAGCACCGCGTCGCTGTGATGAATGGCGATCACCGGACCTTCGGCCAAGGTGTTGAGGTTGCTGTCGGTGACAATGGTGGCCATCTCGATGATGACGTCGGTGTCAGGGTTCAGACCGGTCATTTCCAGATCGATCCAAATCAGGTTCTGTGGGTTTTGCATGTCGTGGTTCCTTGGCACCTTGGCGTAGCTGCGCAGTTTAGCAGGCAGGGCGTGCTAGACTCGCGACCGTTTTACCTAACCTTTGCATTATCGACACGGAACACCAATGGCCAAACGCCAGCTCAACCGTCGCCAAAACTGGCGCATCGAAAAGATTCAGGGTGAACGCGCTGCCCGCGCCGCCAAACGTGAATCCTCCGCCGTGGAAGCGCTTGAGGGCGGCGACCTGGGCCCCGAGCAAACCGGCCTGGTGATCGCGCACTTCGGTGTGCAGGTCGAGGTCGAGGCCACAGAAGGCGACTCCGCAGGCCAGGTGTTCCGTTGCCACTTGCGCGCCAACCTGCCTGCGCTGGTCACCGGCGACCGGGTGGTGTGGCGTGCCGGCAACCAGGGCATCGGCGTCATCGTCGCCCAGTTGCCGCGCACCACCGAACTGCGGCGGCCCGACAGCCGTGGCCAGCTCAAGCCGGTGGCGGCCAACGTCGACATGATCGTCATCGTCTTCGCGCCGCTGCCCGAGCCCCATGCCAACCTGATCGACCGCTACCTGGTAGCGGCCGAGCACGCCGGCATTCGCCCACTGTTGCTGCTGAACAAGTTCGACCTGATCGACGAGCAGAACGCTCCGGCGCTCAACGCGCTGCTGGCGGTGTACCGCACCCTCGGCTATCCGGTGCTGGAAGTCTCGGCACATCACGGCAACGGCATGGAGCAGTTGCAGACCGAGCTCGACGGACGCATCAGCGTGTTCGTCGGCCAATCGGGCGTGGGCAAGTCGTCCCTGGTCAACAGCCTGTTGCCGGAAGTCGAAACCCGTGTGGGGCCATTGTCGGAGCTGTCCGGCCAGGGCACCCACACCACCACCACCGCCCGGTTGTTCCACTTCCCGGGCGGCGGTGAACTGATCGACTCCCCCGGGATTCGTGAATTCGGCCTGGGCCACGTGAGCCGCGCCGATGTTGAAGCGGGCTTTATCGAGTTCAACGACTTGATCGGCACCTGCCGCTTCCGCGACTGCAAACATGACCGCGAGCCGGGTTGCGCCCTGCTCAAGGCCCTGGAAGACGGCCGCGTGCAGCAGCAGCGGATGAACAGCTATCGCTCGATCATCGCCAGCTTGCCCGAGACCAGTTACTAAGCAGCGAATCGGTGCCGTGCCATGCCTTGAAACACATAAGGCAGGGCACGGAACCCCCAACCCCATTGATTAAATCGGGTCAGCCATCAAGAATCCGCTGCAACTGGGCGGCCCATGATGCAAGCCAGCTTGAATTCGATTTTCCCTATGCTCATAATCGCTCCGTCACCAGCGCAAGCTGGCAGGAGTCTGGATCCTTTTCGGGGTTGATCCAGCGGCGCAGAAGGGGCGAAGCAAGCTCCACTGCGTGTCGAATGAAGCCGCCTTCGGGCGGCTTTGCTTTTTCCGGGGAATCGACGATTGCCTCTCTACTACCATCCCAAACAAGGCGATGTACTTCTATGCGACTTCACGCGGGGCTTTGTGGCACCTGAAATGTTGAAGATCCGCAAAGTCGTCGTCATATCACCTACTGCCACACACAATCGAAAACTGTGCACAGTGGTCCCGATCTCCTCCACTGCCCCTGACATTCAGCACGATTGGCACCATTTATTGCGGGCCAACCCACTGCACACCGATGGCTATAAAGCGCTATGGGTGAAATGCGACATGATCTACACCGTCAGTTTCGAGCGACTGGATAAATTGCACAGAAAGACCAGGACCACAGGGCGAGAGTATTTCGTGCCGCGCCTGGGCACAGAGGATATGCGGGGCGTGATTGATGGCGTGAAAGCCTATCTCCCCCTCTGATACATCAATCAAAAAAAATGCCCCGAGAGTTCGGGGCATTTTTTAATCGTCCAAGCAACGGCTTGAGTCTGCCTGACTTACGAGCCAGTCGCGGGCTGAGTCGGGTCCTTCACCCCGCCATCGTCAAACAAGTTCAGCTTCTGCCGTAGCTCGTGAGCCGGCAACGGCTCCTGCCCGGGCGGCAGTGCATTCGGGTCCGCCGGCACTTCACCCGGCGCGCCCTCACCCTGGGTCGGTACCGGTGGCGTTGCGGGCGGGTCACCTTCAATCGCACGCTGGGCCTTTTTGGTCAGCACGACGATATCGATGCGTCGGTTGATCGGGTTGAACGGATCCTTGGGATCAAACAGCTGCGAGGAAGCAAACCCCACCACCCGCGCCACTTGCGGGTCCGGGTAGCTGCCGGCGACCAGTGCACGACGCGCGGCATTGGCCCGGTTGGCCGAGAGTTCCCAGTTGCCGAAATCGCCCTGGCCCGCATACGGCTTGGCATCGGTGTGGCCGCTGATGCTGATCTTGTTCGGCACCGCCTTGATGGTGTCGGCCATGGCCAGCAGGATGTCTTCAAAGTATGGCTTCAACCGCGCACTGCCCGAGTCGAACATCGGCCGGTTGGCCGCGTCCGTGATCTGAATGCGCAGGCCATCCGGGGTGATCTCGAAGGAAATCTGGTCCTTGAACTTCAGCAGTTGCGGGTTTTCCTCAACCTTGGTTTGCAGTTCCTGCAGCAACAGCTCCAGGCGCTCCTGCTCGACCTGCTCAGCCATGGCCTCGACGGTATCGCGCTCGATCGGAATTTTTTCCTGGGGCGAGTCGGTCTTGATTTCCGGGTTGATGGTGCGCTCGGGCGCCAGCTGCGGCGAACCACCGAGGTCGATCACAAAAGGCGTACCGCTCTCGGAAAACCCGATGGGGTCCTTGAAGTAACCGGCAATGGCGATCTTCTGTTCCGGCGTGGCGGTGGACATCAGCCACAGCACCAGGAAGAACGCCATCATCGCCGTCGCAAAGTCGGCGAAGGCGATTTTCCAGGCGCCGCCATGGTGCCCCGCAGCGAAGCGCTTGACGCGCTTGATGATGATCGGCTGGTTGTTTTCCATGGCTTAGCGACCGCGAACCGCTTGTTCCAGCTCAGCGAAGCTTGGACGGTGCTTCGGATACAGAACCTTGCGCCCGAACTCCACCGCCAGCGACGGCGGCATACCGGAAGCCGAAGCCACCAGGCAGGCCTTGATGGCTTCGTACAAATTCACTTCTTCCTTGGCGTCGTGGGCCAGGGAGGTGGCCAGCGGACCAAAGAAACCGTAGGCCGCGAGAATACCGAAGAAGGTACCTACCAGTGCCGCACCTACGTGCATGCCGATCGCCTTCTGGTCGCCTTCACCGAGGGAAGCCATGGTGACCACGATCCCGAGAACCGCAGCCACAATACCGAAACCGGGCATACCGTCGGCGATGCCGGTCACCGCGTGAGAAGGGTGTTCCAGCTCTTCCTTGAGGCTGAACAGTTCCATGTCGAACAGGCCTTCCAGCTCATGGGGTGCCATGTTGCCGGACGACATGATGCGCAGGTAATCGCAGATGTAGGCGGTCATGCGTTCGTCTTTGAGCACCGCCGGGTACTTGGCGAAAATCGGGCTCGCCGCAGCGTCCTCGATATCACCTTCAATAGCCATCATGCCTTCGCGACGGCTCTTGTTGAGGATCTCGTAGATCAGCCCCAGCACTTCCAGATAGAAGGTGTGGGAGAAGCGCGAGCTGAACATGCCCAGCGACTTCTTGATCACGTGCATGGTCATGTAGCCGGGGTTGGCTTGCAGGAATGCGCCGAACGCTGCACCGCCGATAATCAGCACTTCGAAGGGCTGGATCAGCGCTGCAATCTTGCCGTGGGACAAGACGTATCCGCCGAGCACGCTCGCGATGACGACGATGATGCCGATAATTTTAGCCATAGGGGATGGGTACTTGCGCCGTCGGGTTCAGGGTCATATTCGCAAGAGTTGAAAACTCTTGTTCTACTTATCGGCAAATCTGCGCCAGACTATAGCCCGTTATGGCGAAAAACCAGTTCGGCCCGTCCCGGGCGTGTTGACCGCAAGTGATGATCGCGCCCCAATCATGGCAAATGAAACGACAGTCCCAACTCAAAAACCGACCACACTGGCCGCCTGGATAAAGCGTCTGGACGACGTGCTATTGCCCGTTCCACAGGCGAGCCACGACCGGGTCTGCAAGGCCATCAGCGACAACCGCAGTTCGTTGCGGGATATTGCAGAGTTGATGCAGAACAGCCCGGCGTTGGTGCTCAGCGTGATGCGCGAGGCCAACGACCAGGCCCACGGCAGCCTCGCAGAGCCCGCGGAAAACCTCGAAGTGGCGATCAATCGCCTCGGCCTGAAGCGTACCGAGGAATTACTGGCGCGCCTGCCTTCAGTGCCACTGAATGAAATCCCCGTGGCCCTGCGCCAATTGCAGATGATCAGCCAGCACGCGTCGCAACAGGCCAGCGGGCTGTTCGCCAGCCGCCTGGCGCGGCTGTGGCAGGACATTCACTGGGGCAGCCTGCTGTTCCTCTCGCCGCTTTGGCCGATGGCGATTGCCTATCCCAAGCTGCTGGAAGAATGGGAACTGCGGGTGATTCACAAGGGCGAATCAGCGCATACGGTCGAGCAGGAAGTGTTCGGCGTGCGCCTGCTGGACCTGTGCCTGGGATTGACCGAGGCCTGGCGCCTGCCGATCTGGGTATCCCAGGGTTATACCTTGCTGCTGACAGAGCAGCGTTTGCTGGTCAAGGCACTGCGCATTGCCCGTGAAGACGAGCCCTTGCGCCAACAGCAGTTGCTGGATGCCGACCCGAACCTGCGCCGCTGGCTGAACCAGCCGGCCAATACCGTGTTGCTGGCCAACGGCCTGGCACTGGCGGCGCAGGAGTCCTGGACCTGCCCCCACACCCAGCGCTGGCAGTACCTGACGGCGCTTTACCTGCAACAACCGCTGGCCGAGGTGCAACAACAGTCTCACCAACACGCGGCGATCAGCGCCCGCAATACCCTGATGCGTGACCTGTGGCACCCGGCGTTGTCGCTGATCTGGCCCTGGGACGTACAACGGGTGCATCACGGCTTGCTGCCGGCACCACCGCCCACCGCCGAAGCCCTGGCGATCTGGCGCAAGCGTTGCACCGAATTGCTGGTGGAGCCCAGCCGCTTTGCCAACGCCATGCACCTGACCACCTGCGCCAAGGAGGCCCTGGTGGCCTGCGGCATGCAGCGGGTGATGTTGCTGATGGCGGACAAAACCCTGAGCACCTTGCGCGTGCATCAAGTTGACGGCCTGCCCAAGGACGCCGACCACCTGAGCCTCGACGCCACGCAAAGTACGCTGCTGCAACGCCTGCTGACCAAGTCTGCCCAGGTACGCCTCACGCCCGACAACCACGCCCAGTTCTCGGCATTGCTGCCACCGGAACTGCGCCGCCTGTTCAAGGGCGAACACCTGCTTCTGCGCTCCCTGAGTTGCAATGGCCGGGTGGTGATGCTGATGGTGGCCGACCAGGGCGGCGGGCCGTTCTCGGAAACCACCGTACAGGCCTTCGGTAAAACCGCTCAATGCATCGAAAAAGCCCTGCACAGCTTTACCAACCGCAGCGCCTGATGCTTGCGCTACAATCGCCCTCCTTTAGCGCCCAACTTTTATGCCCAGGAGACCTCACATGCCTGACTTCTCTGGCTTGCCGCTGGTCATCGAGGCCAGTGACCTGCTCGGTCGCCTCGATGCCGAACATCTGATTCTGGTGGACCTCACCAGCGCCGCGCGTTACGCCGAGGGGCATATCCCCGGTGCACGTTTCGTCGACCCCAAGCGCACCCAACTGGGGCAGGCGCCGGCACCGGGCCTGCTGCCGAACAAAGCCGATCTTGAAAAGCTGTTCGGCGAACTGGGCCACACCCCGGACGCCACCTACGTAGTGTACGACGACGAAGGCGGTGGCTGGGCCGGTCGATTCATCTGGATGCTTGATGTGATCGGCCACAAGAAATACCACTACCTCGACGGCGGCCTGCTGGCGTGGCTGGAAGAACAACACCCCGTGTCCACCGAGATCCCGGCCAGCGCCGGCGGCCCGGTCAGCCTGACGCTGCATGAAGAACCCACCGCGACCCGCGAGTACCTGCAAAGCCGCCTCGGCGCTGCCGACCTGGGTATCTGGGACGCCCGCGGCCCGCTGGAATACTCCGGGGAGAAAGTCCTCGCGGCCAAGGGTGGACACATCCCGGGCGCTGTGAACTTCGAATGGACTGCCGGCATGGACAAGGCACGCCAACTGCGTATTCGCCGCGACATGCCGAAGATCCTCGAAGACCTGGGGCTGACCCGCGACAAAGAAATCATCACCCACTGCCAGACTCACCACCGTTCTGGCTTCACCTACCTGGTGGCCAAGGCGCTCGGTTATCCGCGAGTCAAAGGTTATGCCGGTTCCTGGGGCGAATGGGGCAACCACCCCGACACCCCCGTCGAGATTTAAGGTTTAAGGACAGTTAATGAAAAAGCAGTTGTTCATCCTCAGCCAGTACTTGCTGCCCCACCACCTGCTGTCGCGGTTGGCCGGCTGCATTGCCGAATGCCGCGTGCGCTGGTTCAAGAACGCCTTCACCACCTGGTTCGCCAAGCGTTATCAAGTGGACATGTCCCAGGCCCTGGTTGAAGACGTGACGGCTTACGAGCACTTCAACGCCTTCTTCACCCGCGCCCTGAAAGATGGGGCCCGGCCGCTGGACCAAACCCCGGGTGCAGTGTTGAGCCCGGCCGATGGCGCCGTCAGCCAGTTGGGCCCGATTGAGCACGGCCGGGTGTTCCAGGCCAAGGGTCACAGCTTCAGCGTACTGGAATTGCTCGGCGGTGACTCGGCGGTGGCTGCGCCGTTCATGGGCGGTGATTTCGCCACCATCTACCTGTCGCCAAAGGACTACCACCGGGTGCACATGCCACTGGCCGGTACCCTGCGGGAAATGGTCTACATCCCGGGCCGCATCTTCTCGGTAAACCAGACCACAGCCGAAAACGTGCCGGAGTTGTTTGCACGTAACGAACGTGTTGCCTGCATTTTCGATACTGAACGCGGCCCGATGGCCGTGGTACTGGTGGGCGCGATGATCGTGGCGTCGATCGAGACGGTCTGGGCTGGCCTGGTAACGCCGCCGAAGCGCGAGCTGAAAACCTTCCGCTACGACGAAGCCGCCCGTGGCCCGATCCACCTGGAAAAAGGTGCGGAACTGGGGCGCTTCAAGCTGGGTTCGACGGCGATCGTGCTGTTTGGGCCGGACCAGGTGAAATGGTCGGAAGAACTGCTGGCGGGCACGCCGGTGCAGATGGGCCAGGGCATGGGATTACCGAAAGCCTGACGACGACCTCTGTAGGAGCCGGCTTGCCGGCGATGCGATCTTGAGGACGCCATCGCCGGCAAGCCGGCTCCTACAAAGTGTGTGTGTACTAGAGCTGACCGTCGCGGTCGCGGAAGCCCAACAGGTACAACACCCCATCCAGCCCCAGGGTCGAAATCGCCTGCTTGGCCGATTGCTTGACCAGAGGCTTGGCGCGAAACGCCACACCCAACCCGGCAATCGCCAGCATCGGCAAGTCATTCGCCCCGTCGCCGACCGCAATGGTCTGCTCCAGACGCAACCCTTCCTTGTGTGCCAATTCCCGCAGCAAATCAGCTTTACGCTGCGCATCGACAATCGGCTCAACGGCGACGCCCGTCACCTTGCCGTCTACCACTTCCAGCTCATTGGCGAACACATAGTCGATACCCAGCTTGGCCTGCAATTGCTTGGCGAAGTAGGTGAAACCACCCGACAGAATCGCGGTTTTGTAGCCCAGGCGCTTGAGTTCAGCGAACAGGGTTTCGGCGCCTTCAGTCAGGCGCAGCGAGGCGCCGATGGAGTCCAGCACGCTCACATCCAGGCCTTTGAGCAAGGCCAGGCGCTCCTTGAAGCTCGCCCGGAAATCCAGCTCGCCCGCCATGGCCCGCTCGGTGATTTCCGAGACTTGCTCACCCACGCCGGCAGCCTTGGCCAATTCGTCGATGACTTCGGCCTCGATCAGCGTCGAGTCCATGTCGAACACCGCCAGGCGGCGATTACGGCGGAACAGCGAATCTTCCTGGAAGGCGATATCGACGTTCAGCTCCTGGGCAACGCTCAGGAATTCGGCGCGCAACGCCTGGGGATCTGCCGGCTCACCGCGCACGGAGAACTCGATGCAGCCCTTGCCCTTGTCCGCGGGGGTGTCCAGCGGCATACGACCCGACAGACGGTCAATATGGTCGATATTCAAACCGTACTGGGCGGTAATCGAACTGACACGCTGCAATTGTTCCGCCGTCACCTTGCGGGTCAACAGCGTCACGATGTGGCGTTTTTTGCCCTGGCCGGCGACCCAGCTCTGGTAATCCTCTTCGGACACCGGGGTGAAACGCACCTGCTGATCCAGCTTATACGCCGTAAACAGGATGTCCTTGAGCACGGACGAGGCTTGCTCGGTGCTTGGAATTTCCACCAGGATGCCGAACGACAGCGTGTCGTGAATCACCGCCTGGCCGATGTCGAGAATGTTCACACCACCCTGGGCCAGAACACCGGTAATGGCTGCGGTAAGGCCCGGACGGTCCTCACCGGTGATGTTAATCAGGACAATTTCGCGCAAAGCGCACCCCCGAGCTGGAAAAAAACCGCATTCTACCCACTTTCAGTGACCATCGGGCACAGCCAGCGCTTTGCCGGTCTTGGGCCTGTCGCTATACTGCGCGTCAACTTCACGGACTAAAGAGCCGAGCTTAAGTGAACCGGCCCACGCCAGTAAAAACCGATAACTTCTTCCTGCTGATCTTCCGGGCACTGCGCCACCGCCGTGTACCGATCGCATTACGCATCGCCAGCCATAACGTGATCCTGGTCGCTCTGGCCCTGGTCATCTACGCCTGCGTGATGGGTTTGCAGTTCAAACAGGCCATGCACGAGCAAGCCGACGCCCTGGGCGAGAGCCTGACCACCCAGACCGCCACCTCGGCGACTGAGTTGTTGGTGTCCAACGACATCCTCAGCCTCAACGTGCTGCTCAACAACCTGACCAAGAACCCGCTGGTGGCCCACGCCGCTATCTATAGCGTGGACAACCGGATCATGGCCGAAGCCGGGCAACGCCCGAAAAACGGCCTGCTGGGTGAAGCCGAGGGTCTGTACCAGAGCAATATCACGTTCCAGGACGTGAAAGCCGGCCAACTGCGCATCAGCCTGGACATGCAACAGTTCCAGCAGCCGATGACCATCAGCCTGCAAAGCATGGGCATCCTGAGTGCGATCCTGCTGGCGCTTTCGCTGGCCTTGAGCCTGCGCCTGGGTCGGCATATCTCCACGCCACTGATGCAACTGCGCATCTGGCTGCGGGATATCGACGAACACACCCCGGCCACCGACCGCCAGGATGAAATCGGCGACCTCGCCCGCCAGTTGCACACCAGCTTTGCTCCGGAGCCCGTGGTGCCCGAGGTTGAACCCGAGCCCGAGTTCGACGACACCGAGTACGAAGACGACGAACCCGAGTTTGAAGTGCGCAACCTGCGCGACCCGAGCTTCGATGAGTCTGCGCCGGTGGCAGGCCTCAAGCCGGCCACCCGGCAGGTGATCAAGGCAGAAGAAGACGAACTGGACGAAGAAGACCCGTTCGCCGACCTTCGCGACAACTCCGCGCCAACTGCTACCGCTGCGCCGCAGCCGGCTCCAGTGCGAAATACCCAGCCCCAGCACAGCGCTGTATTGGCTGTGCAGCTGGGCGCACAGGATCAGTTGCGCCGCTTGCCGCGCGCACGCCTGACCGAGTTGCTGGAACGTTATCGTGATTGCCTCGACCAGGCGGCCTCGCTGTATCAGAGCGAACTGCACACCCTGAACGATGGCAGCACGTTGATGCTGTTCCACAGCGAAGACAGCGGCGAAGACTACCTGACCAACGCCATCTGCTGCGGTGAGTTGCTGCGGGCCCTCGGCCATGCGCTGCAAATCGAAGTGGCTGACAGCGGCATCACGCTGCAACTGCAACTGGGCCTGACGGTGGGCGACGATCTGTATGGCATGAGCCAGATTGATCTGCTGCTGACCGAGATTGCCCAGGACGCCCTCGCCTTGTCGCAACACAGCCGCAACCTGCTGCTGGTGGAACGCAAGATCAGTGACGACGTGCTGATTCGCCAACGTGCGCGGATCCGCCCGATTGCCAGCCCTGAAGGTGCGTGCTGTGTAGAGCGGTTGATGGAGCCTTACCCGTCGATGCTGGAGCGCCAACTCGCGCGGATGCATGAGACGCGGGCAAAGAACTAAAGAACAACGCTCCCACATTTGATCTAGGCAACGACTCACATCCCGCACAAACAAAAGGCCCGCTCATCAGCGGGCCTTTTTTGTGGGGCTGTATTCAGGTCAGAACCTGAACACTTCCATGTCGGTACGAATCGGCACGGCCATCGGCATCTTCGGCTTCTCCGGTGCGGCCGGCTTGGCAGCGGCCGGAGCCTGTTTACGTGGAGCCTCAGCAACCGCCGGCTGATTGGCCAATGGCTTGAGCGCCACGGACAACTGCTGTGCCAGGTTCTGCAACAGCACGCCCTGGGCCTGAACCTGGGACGCCGTGGTACCGGAGTGTTGTTCCTGCAAATGCACGATGCGGTTATCCCGCACCTGGCCGCGACGGTCGATCAGGCGCCACTGGGCATCCAGGATCGCCGGCTGGGAAACACCGGAGTCCAGCCGCGTGATGGTCAGCAACACCTGCACGTCCGGGGTGAAACCCGTCGGTGCCGGCGCCAGTACCACACGCTGGCTGTCCAGATGGCCAGCCACCTGGCGCAACATCAACTGATTGATGTCGGACGACAGGCTACCGGCCCAGCGACCATCGGTGGAACCTTGCAGGCTGCCGTCGTTCTGACGTTGCAGCAGGGTTTCGCGTTGCAGGTAGTCGGCCACCACCACCGGGCCAAGCAATACGGCCATGCCGGCACTTTGTGCAGGCTGAGCCGGACTTCCACTGTCCAGCTGATACAGCGACACAGGTTGATGTGTGCTGCAACCCGCCAGGCCCAAAAGGCCAGCGAGCAACAAAAATAAAGGAAGGCGCGGAGCAGTCATCATCCCATCCAGGTGGCTGCCACAAGGCGAACCACAATGTAATACTCAAAAATAACCTGTACGCGCTCAGCCACGCCGGCGCTGGAAAGGCCATATCATCCGTGAATATGCGCCGTGACTCCAGCGCGAAAGCGTCGATCTACGGGTTAAATCGTAGATCGGGCGCTCTATATCGCGTTAAACGGGCGTTTCCACCAGTAATGCGTCCACTCGCTGGAAGCCGCGCGGCAGTTTGTTGCCGCGACGACCCCGCTCACCCTTGTAGTGCTCGAGGTCGTCAGGGCGCAGCGACAACGTGCGCTTGCCGGCCTGCAGCACCAGGGTCGAGCCTTCCGGGATCACTGCGATGTCGGTCACGTACTCTTCGCGACTGGCCACCCGCTCCCCGGGAATACCAATAATCTTGTTGCCCTTGCCTTTGCCCAACTGCGGCAAGTCACTGATCTTGAACACCAACAGACGACCTTCAGTGGTCACCGATGCAAGCCAATTGCCTTCACGGTCTTCCACCGTACGCGGCAGGATCACCTTGGCGTTGTTCGGCAGGCTCAGCAACGCCTTGCCCGCCTTGTTCTTGGCCTGCAGGTCTTCACCCTTGACCACGAACCCGTAGCCGGCATCGGAGGCGATGACGTACAGCGAATCATCGTCCGGCAGCAGCACGCATTCAAAATTCGCCCCCGGTGGCGGTGTCAGGCGCCCGGTCAACGGTTCGCCCTGCCCCCGTGCCGACGGCAAGGTGTGCGCCGGTACCGAATAGCTGCGACCGGTGGAGTCGATAAACACTGCAAACTGGTTGGAGCGCCCGGCCGCGGAGGTTTTAAAACCATCGCCGGCCTTGTACGACAAGCCAGTGGCGTCAATATCATGCCCTTTGGCTGAGCGAACCCAACCCTTTTCCGACAGAACGACGGTAATTTTCTCGTTGGGCAGCAGCTCGGTTTCGGTCAGGGCCTTGGCTTCGGCGCGCTCGACAATCGGCGAACGGCGGTCGTCGCCATAGGTTTCGGCGTCCTTGATCAGTTCGGTGCGTACCAGCTTCTTCAGCTTGGCCTCGCTGCCCAGCAGGGCCTGGAGCTTGGCTTGCTCTTTCAGCAGCGCGTCCTGTTCGTCGCGCAGCTTCATTTCTTCCAGTCGCGCCAACTGACGCAGACGGGTGTCGAGGATGTAGTCAGCCTGGATTTCGCTGAGCTCAAAGCGCGCGATAAGCTCGGCCTTCGGGTGCTCGGCGGTACGGATGATATGGATCACTTCATCCAGATTGAGGTAGGCAATCAGCAAACCGTCCAACAGGTGCAGGCGGCGCTCGACCTTGTCCAGGCGAAATTGCAGGCGGCGGCGCACGGTCTGCACCCGGAACTCCAGCCATTCCACCAGCAATGCGCGCAGGTTCTTCAACTGCGGCTTGCCGTCCAGGCCAATGATGTTGATGTTGACCCGATAGCTGGATTCCAGCTCGGTGCTGGCGAACAAGTGCTGCATCAGCACTTCATGGTCGACCCGGCTGTTGGTCGGGATGATCACGATGCGGCATGGGTTCTCGTGGTCAGACTCGTCACGCAGGTCGGCCACTTGCGGCAGCTTCGACGGCTTGGCCTGCATCAGCGCGGCAATCTGCTCCAGCACCTTGGCACCGGACACCTGGTGCGGCAGCGCGGTGACGATGATGTCGCCGTCTTCGATGTGGTACACGGCGCGCATGCGCACCGAGCCTTTACCGGTCTGGTAGATTTTCAGCAGGTCGGCACGAGGCGTGATGATTTCCGCCTCGGTCGGGTAATCCGGGCCCTGGATATGCTCGCACAACTGCTCGACCGTCGCCTTCGGCTCGTCCAGCAAACGTACGCACGCAGTGGCCACTTCCCGCAGGTTGTGAGGCGGTACGTCAGTGGCCATGCCCACGGCGATGCCGGTGGTGCCATTGAGCAGGATGTTCGGCAAACGTGCCGGCAACACCAGCGGTTCGTCGAGGGTGCCGTCGAAGTTCGGCCCCCAGTTAGCCGTGCCCTGGCCCAGCTCACTGAGCAGTACTTCCGAATACCGCGACAGGCGCGCTTCGGTGTAACGCATGGCGGCGAAGGACTTGGGATCATCCGGCGCACCCCAGTTACCCTGGCCGTCCACCAGCGTGTAGCGGTAGCTGAACGGCTGGGCCATCAGCACCATGGCTTCGTAGCACGCCGAGTCGCCATGGGGGTGGAACTTGCCGAGCACGTCACCGACGGTACGTGCCGACTTCTTGTGCTTGGAGTCAGCGTCCAGGCCCAACTCACTCATCGCATAGATAATGCGCCGCTGTACGGGTTTCAGGCCGTCGCCGATATGCGGCAAGGCACGGTCCATGATCACGTACATGGAGTAGTTGAGGTAGGCATTTTCGGTGAAGTCAGCCAGCGACCGGCGTTCAACGCCGTCTAAGCTGTCTGCAAGGATGTCACTCATGCGGGCCTCATCATTGTTTGGTCTGGCGCAGCAGCAAGGTGCCGCTGCGCTGGGTAAATTCAAGTTGTTTCAATGCACTCATGCCCAGCAATACCTGGTCATCGCCCAGCCCCGGTACCACCAGGGCACGCACGTCCTGCAGGACGATATCGCCCAGTTGCAGGCGGCCCAGTTCGGTCCGAAAACCCTGGGTTCGCCCGTTGGCAGTGCTCACGCCAACCGGCATGCCGCGCTTAAGCCCGAGGCGGTCAGCCAATTCGGCCGGAACCGCCACGTCGGTGGCCCCGGTGTCGAGCATGAACTCCACCGGCTGACCGTTGATCTGGCCAGTGGCTACAAAATGCCCTTGGCCGTTGCCCAGCAGTTTTACTTCGATATAACCCTCGTGTTGCTCCGAGGTCACCACGGCATTGGGGTTTTCCTGATGCTTTTCCCACTGCCCAAAAAACCGTGTCGCCAAAAACAATCCGGCGCCCCAGGCCACGAACATCAACACACGCCCGGCGCGCTTGCCGGGTGCCTGGCTGCTCATGGCTTGGCACTCCAGCCGCCCGCGGGGGCGGCGAAACGATAGACTATCGGCCGTTTTTCGCCATCGGCGCGGGCGCCGAAGTTATTGTCCAGGCCGATCCACGCGCCATCGGCCTCCATCACCAACGCTTCCGCCAGGCCGTAGGGCTGGTTGTATTGGCGTTGCGGCGCGAGCATTTCATCGGCGTAGGACCAGCATTGTTCGACCTTCGCCGTCACGGGGTCACGACGGCACAACTGAAACTGGCTGCTTTCGAGGGTAAACAGCTTGCCTTCGAACAGCGCGACGTCAGAGAAATTGCGCGAAACCGCCTTGGCCTTGGGCATCTGGGCCGGCTGCATCTCGGTGCCCGCCTCGCTCAACAACACACAGGGACCGTCGCAATCCCAGAGGGTTTGCGGGCGCTTGATGGAAATCAACCCACGCCGCTCGCGCTCGGCGGCCAGCCAGATCTGATTGCCCTCGGGGTTCACCGCCAAACCTTCAAACAACGCATTGAAATGCAGCAGCAGGCCACTGGCCCGGGCTTCACGAACCATGCCCGGGGCGATCTTCAACCACTCGGGCTCACCCGTCACCGGCACCTGCAGCACCGCCGCGTGGGCTTCACTGACGATGTAGCGGTTGCCCGCCGCGTCGCAGCTGATGCCTTCAAAATCCAGGTCACCACCCCGAATCAACGAAGCCGCCTTGGTGCGCGAACGCAAACCAAAGGGCAGCCCGGACTCCGGTACCGGCGGCACATCGATCTTCACCGTTTCGGCCTGCCAGGTATCGGCACTGATATCGAGCCGGTAGATCTGGTCGTCGTCGCGATCGGAAACCGTCCACAACTCTTTGCCACACAGGGCCAGGCCCGACAGGTTGCCGCCACGCATGCCGTCAACCGGGTGTTCAGAGATCAATTTGAGTTCAGCCGCAGGCGCCGCGACCACCGAGGTGGCCGCCAACCCGCTCAACAACAGAATCGCCAGGGCGAAACCGCTGCGCATCAGCCCAGAACCTCGGCCAGGTTGCCCTTGGACTCCAGCCAGTTCTTGCGGTCCGGCGCACGCTTCTTCGCCAGCAACATGTCCATCATTTCCGACGTGGCGGCGAAATCTTCCAGGGTCAACTGCACCAGGCGCCGGGTGTTCGGGTCCATGGTGGTTTCCCGCAGCTGCGGCGGATTCATCTCACCCAGGCCTTTGAATCGGGTGACCTGAGGCTTGCCGCGTTTCTTCTCGGCCACCAGGCGGTCGAGAATGCCATCGCGCTCGGCTTCGTCCAGGGCGTAGAAAATCTCTTTGCCGAGGTCGATACGGTACAGCGGCGGCATGGCGACGTAGACGTGACCGGCATCCACCAACGGGCGGAAGTGCTGGACGAACAGTGCGCAAAGCAAGGTCGCAATGTGCAAGCCGTCGGAGTCGGCGTCGGCGAGGATGCAGATCTTGCCGTAGCGCAGCTGGCTCATGTCGGCCGCGCCCGGGTCGACACCGATGGCCACGGCAATGTTGTGCACTTCCTGGCTCGCCAGCACTTCGCTGCCGTCGACTTCCCAGGTGTTGAGGATCTTGCCGCGCAGCGGCAGGATCGCCTGGAACTCCTTGTCCCGCGCTTGCTTGGCGGAACCGCCGGCGGAATCACCTTCCACCAGGAACAGCTCGGAACGCATCGGGTCTTGCCCGGCGCAGTCCGCCAGCTTGCCCGGCAGCGCCGGGCCCTGGGTGATGCGCTTGCGCTCGACTTTCTTGCTGGCCTTCAGGCGGCGGCCGGCGTTGTTGATTGCCAGTTCTGCCAGGGCCAGGCCCAATTCAGGGTGCTCGTTGAGCCACAGGCTGAAGGCATCCTTGACCACACCGGAGACAAACGCAGCGGCCTCACGGGACGACAGGCGTTCCTTGGTCTGGCCGGAGAATTGCGGCTCCTGCATCTTCATCGACAGGACGAAAGCAATGCGTTCCCAGACGTCTTCCGGCGCCAGCTTCACGCCGCGCGGCAGCAGGCTGCGGTATTCGCAGAACTCGCGCATGGCATCCAGCAAGCCCTGGCGCAAACCGTTGACGTGGGTACCGCCCTGGGCAGTCGGGATCAGGTTGACGTAGCTTTCCTGAACGCTGTCGCCGCCTTCCGGCAACCACAGCAAGGCCCAGTCCACGGCTTCTTTATTACCGGCCAGGCTGCCGCAGAACGGCTCGTTGGGCAGACGCTCGAATTCGCTGACGGAGTCTTCCAGGTAGGAGCGCAGGCCGTCTTCGTAGTGCCACTCGACCTTCTCGCCGGTGCCTTTGTCTTCAAAACTGACCAGCAGGCCCGGGCACAGCACAGCCTTGGCCTTGAGCACGTGCTTGAGGCGGCTGATGGAGAATTTGGGTGAATCGAAATATTTCGGGTCCGGCGCGAAATACACGCTGGTACCGGTGTTGCGCTTGCCGACGGTGCCGATCACTTCCAGGTCGGTGGCCTTGTAGCCATCGGCGAAGGTCATCTGGTACTCGTTGCCGTCACGCTTGACCTTGACCCGCACGTGGTTCGACAAGGCGTTGACCACGGAAATACCCACACCGTGCAAGCCACCGGAGAACTGGTAGTTCTTGTTGGAGAACTTGCCGCCGGCGTGCAGCTTGGTGAGGATCAGCTCGACGCCCGACACACCCTCTTCCGGGTGAATGTCCACCGGCATGCCGCGACCGTCGTCGGACACTTCCAGGGAATGGTCGGCGTGAAGGATGACTTGTACCGACTTGGCGTGCCCGGCCAAGGCTTCGTCGACGCTGTTGTCGATGACTTCCTGGGCAAGGTGGTTCGGCCGACTGGTGTCGGTGTACATGCCGGGGCGTTTGCGCACCGGGTCGAGGCCCGAGAGGACTTCGATGGCGTCGGCGTTATAAGAGCTAGCGCTGGGAGTGGCCATGGGGTCTCGTCGTGAGTCGTTCGATTAAAAAGTAACCTGCGGTTTCACAATGCTGCGAAATCGAAGGATTGGTACTGATCTGCGCCAATGCCGGCAAAACTCAACAGCGCCGGTAACTGTTGGGCGAACCCCTGGTAACCATGGTCGCCACCGGCCTGGATACGCAAGGCACAGGCCCGGTAATACTGCTGGGCGAGCCGATAATCCAGTGTTTCGTCACCGGTCTGCAACCACACCTGATAACGCTGGGCGTCCTGGGGCGCCGGCACTTCCAGCTCGGCCAGGGCCGCGACGTGGTCGTGGGTCAATTCCCAGGTCTCATCGGTGTAGAGGTTCTTCTGGGTGCCCAGGTAACCGTCGAACATCCGATGAGGGCTGACCGCCGGATTGACCAGCAAGGCGTTGAGGCCATGGCGTTCGGCAAGATGGGTTGCATAGTAGCCGCCGAGTGAGCTGCCTACCAGCAGTGGCCTTCCGAGGTCACGGATCGCCGCCTCCAACTGGGGGATCGCCTGCCGGGGATGGTGATGCAGGGCCGGCACGCGCAGTTGGTCGGCCAGACCGAGGCTGTCCATCACGGTGATCAGTTGGCTGGCCTTGTTGGAGGCGGGCGCGCTGTTGAAACCGTGGATATACAAGATCGATGCGGACATTCCGGGTCCTCTGGGGGCGGCTTAAAGAGGGGCAGTTTACAGGGAACTGGGGGGCTAGGCTCTAGCCGGGTTTCTGTGTGTATATCCGTTGCTTCGGTAACGGCGGCTTAGGGTTCCGCTCTTACAGCGGGCCACTTTTGAAAAGCGTGTACGGACCGGACACATGGTGGACACATGTACGGGGACATGGTTGACACATTATGAACCGTAATCAGGCTGCTTCACGTCGATCGTTCGCAAAAAGTGATGGCAGAAATAGACATCAAACAGCCCGTCACTTTCAGTGTTCGGACGTAGTGCAACGTGATGTCCAGCCAGGCCTTTGGCGATCCTGAAGTAGCGCTTCTGAAACTTAAATCGACTGTGATAAACCTTGGCCTTTAAATCGTCCGG
>NZ_JARIXR010000012.1:0-132775 GCF_029269205.1 Pseudomonas sp. 1912-s
CTGCAATGGCTCGGCCCGGATGAGTGGTTGCTGGTGGTGCCGAGCGGTGAAGAATTCGCCGCCGAGAAAAGTTTGCGCGAGGCGCTGGGGAAGGCCTCGGCTGTCCCACATTTGACCGTGCCCGCTGTAGATTTTGATCTTGATGTTGCCTTTGCTTCACACCACTCAAGCCGGCCTGTAGGCCGCTGTGCTGTTGATCTGCTTTTGATCTTGATCTTAGGCGCCCCGTTAAACCACGCTGGCCGAACGCAGG
Source organism: Pseudomonas sp. 1912-s (assembly GCF_029269205.1). Lineage (NCBI taxonomy): Bacteria > Pseudomonadati > Pseudomonadota > Gammaproteobacteria > Pseudomonadales > Pseudomonadaceae > Pseudomonas > Pseudomonas sp. 1912-s. Next base: position 254 of record NZ_JARIXR010000012.1, read on the forward strand.
CTTTGGAGCGTGGGTAACCCGGCAGGACGCCGGGTTAGCCGCGCTGGGCCAAGGATGGCCCATCGCGGCGGCCCACGCTCCAAAGCCGGAGTGAGGGCACACCGAGCCTAGGCGAGGTGCCGAGTGGTGGGGCAAGAGCCTTTTGGTTACTTTTGGGCTCCTTTCAAAAGTGACCCGCTGTAAGAGCGGAACCCATAGAAGCCGTTACCTAAATAACGGATATGCCCCCAACCCAACACAAAAAGCTGACCTACCGTGTATGTCAGCTTTTACGCGTCGCATCATCCAACGCCAAAATGGTATGAGCATTGGTCACCGTGGTCGCCAGGGTATTGATCACCCCCGACCGCAATGCCCCCAGCGTCGCCGCTGCCTTGGTGTTTTCACTCGCAATCGCCACCACATCCGGAATCCGGAACAGCTCCTGAACCGTCAACCCGATCACCCGTCCCTGGATGGCGTTGACCGCCGGCTGCCCGTGAATGTCGATAAAGTCATACCCCATCATGTCCCCCACCGTGCCGGACAACCGCGCCTGGGCGATTTCCTGGGGTGAGAACCAGCCCATGCGCACCATGTTGCTGTTTTCACTCATGTCGCCAATACCGATCAACGCCATGTCGGCACGACGGGCACGGTCAAGGGTGGAACGCACGGTGTCATTGCTGATCAACACCCCGCGCAGCTCCGGATTAGCCACCAGCGCCGGCGCATACAGGCTTTCACTCTCGCCACCAAACCGCAGGGCCAGGCGCCGGCAGATGTGATCAGGGTTCATGTATTCGCCGGCCTTGAGCGAACCACCAATGGCGCACACAAACGTGCAGTTGCGGGTCACCGGCAAAAACACGTTATCCGCCACCGCGCCCACATTACGCCCCATGCCGACCGCGACGATCATCCCGTCGCTGAGGGTTTTATTCAGGTAGTTGGCCACCAGGCTGGCAACCGCCGAGCGCTGGGTGTCGGGGTCGCTGTGGTCGACCGCGATCAAGGCCCGGTCCAGCTGGAAGCGCTCCACCAACGCCTGTTCCAGTTCGTTGTTCATCGCCGGGTGCTGCAGCACCCGCACCTCGACAATCCCTTCATCCCGTGCGCGTTTGAGCAGGCGGCTGACTTTTGCCCGGGAAAGGTCGAAGCGCTTGGCGATGGCTTCCTGAGTGACGTTCTCAAGGTAATAGAGCATCGCCACTTCGGTCATCAGGTCGATGTCGCTGGCGATGCGCTGGGTACTGTCACTCATGGGCACGGGCTTCCGTTTCGGTGTCAAAGGCGCATTCTCCCGACTCTTGCCCCGTTCCGTCCACTACTGATGCCCGTCACGCTCGATCGCGTTGATGCGGTCGACCTTGGCCCCGGAACGCGCGGCTTCGAACTCCGACTCCAGGAACGACTTGACGATGCTTTTGGCCAGCTCCGCGCCAATCACCCGTGCACCAATGGACAGGATCTGCGCATCGTTGCTCTTGCGCGCCCGCTCCGCCGAGTAGGTGTCGTGGGCCTGGGCCGCACGAATCCCCAGGACTTTGTTGGCCGAGATGGCCATGCCGATACCGGTGCCGCACACCAGCACGCCCAGCCGTTGCTGGCCGGCATTGATCGCGGTGGCCACCGCCAGGGCAATGTCCGGGTACAGCACCGGCGCCGTGGAGTGGGTGCCGAAGTCGGTCACCGGGTAACCCAGCGCCTCGATGTGGCGCTTCAACAGTTCTTTGAGCTCATAACCCGCTTCATCGCATCCGATAGCCACCGGGAAAGGTGTGTTCATGGCGTTTGGCTCCGCTGCCGTTTTGGGTGCTGGAGAATGATCATATGATCACTCAATGAAATTTCGCTCAGTCATTTCTCGGATATTCCAGGCGCCCTGTCAAGCAGGATTTAGCTGACCCCACAGTCAAAGCCCTCTAAACCGGCACACTTTGCGCAAATCCACCCATTTACAACTTTTCAGTGAAAGAGATTGACTGATCAGAATTTCATTTGATACACATATGCTCACAGCGAAACATGACTGTGCGACCTAATAAGAATTCACAGCACGAGGACACGCCGATGGCCACGCCATTACTGCTCCAGGCTGAACACGTCGCCAAGGCTTACGCCGGGATCCCTGCCCTGCGTGAGGGGCGCCTCTCTCTGCGGGCCGGCAGCGTCCACGCTCTGTGCGGCGGCAATGGCGCAGGCAAATCGACTTTCCTGAGCATCCTGATGGGCATCACCCAGCGTGACGCCGGAACCATCCTGCTCAATGGCTCACCCGTTCAGTTCAACCGCCCCAGCGAAGCACTGGCGGCGGGGATCGCGATGATCACCCAGGAGCTGGAACCCATTCCCTACATGACCGTCGCCGAAAACATCTGGCTGGGCCGCGAACCACGCCGCGCCGGGTGCATCGTCGACAGCAAGGAATTGAACCGGCGCACTCGCCAATTGCTGGAAAGCCTGGAATTCGACGTCGACGCCACCAGCCCCATGCATCGCCTGAGCGTGGCGCAGATCCAGTTGGTGGAGATCGCCAAGGCGTTCAGCCACGACTGCCAGGTAATGATCATGGACGAACCCACCTCGGCCATCGGCGAGCGCGAGGCCGAAACCCTGTTCAAGGCAATCCGCCGCCTCACTGCCCGTGGTGCCGGCATCGTCTATGTGTCGCACCGCCTCAGTGAACTGGCGCAAATCGCCGACGACTACAGCATCTTTCGCGACGGCGCCTTTGTTGAAACCGGGCGCATGGCCGATATCGACCGCGCCCACCTGGTGCGCGGCATCGTCGGCCAGGAACTGACCCGCATCGATCACAAAGTCGGCCGCGAATGCGCCGCCGAATGCTGCCTGGACGTCGACAGCCTGAGCCGTGCCGGCGAGTTCCAGGACATCAGCCTGCAGCTGCGCCAGGGCGAGATCCTCGGTATCTATGGCTTGATGGGTTCGGGCCGCAGTGAGTTCCTCAACTGCATCTACGGCCTCACCACGCCAGACTCCGGCAGCGTGACCCTGCAAGGCAAACCGATGCCCATCGGCCTGCCCAAGGCGACGATCCAGGCCGGCATGTCGCTGGTCACCGAAGACCGCAAGGACAGCGGCCTGGTGCTCAGCGGCAGCATCCTCTCGAACATCGCGCTGTCAGCGTACAAGCAGCTGTCGAGTTGGTCGCTGATCAATGCGCGCAAGGAAAACCAGCTGGCCCAGGACATGGTCAAGCGCCTGCAGATCAAGACCACCTCCCTGGACCTGCCGGTGGAGTCCATGAGCGGCGGCAACCAGCAGAAAGTGGTGCTCGCCAAATGCCTGTCGACCCAGCCGATCTGCCTGCTGTGCGATGAGCCGACCCGGGGCATCGATGAAGGCGCCAAGCAGGAGATCTATCACCTGCTGGACCAGTTCGTGCGCGCCGGTGGCGCCGCGATTGTGGTGTCGTCCGAAGCCCCTGAACTGCTCCACCTGAGTGACCGTATTGCCGTGTTCAAAGGCGGAAGGCTGGTCACCATCAGCAGCGATACCGCCCTTTCCCAGGAAGCCTTGTTGAGTCTTGCCTCATGAATGCCAAATCACTTTCTACACCAGCAGCCGCCCCCATCACCACTGCACCGCGCAGCCGCCTTCGTCTTTCCCTCGACCGCTTCGGCCTGCCGCTGGTGTTTATCCTGCTGTGCCTGGTGATGGCCTTCGCCAGCGAATACTTCATGACCTGGCGCAACTGGATGGACATCCTGCGCCAGACCTCGATCAACGGGATCCTCGCCGTGGGCATGACCTACGTGATCCTGACCAAGGGCATCGACTTGTCGGTGGGCTCGATCCTGGCGTTTGCCGGCCTGTGCAGCGCCATGGTCGCGACCCAGGGCTACGGCGTGCTGGCGGCAGTCAGCGCCGGGATGTTCGCCGGGGCGATGCTCGGGGTGGTGAATGGCTTTATGGTCGCCAACCTGTCGATCCCGCCGTTCGTGGCGACCCTCGGCATGTTGAGCATTGCCCGGGGCATGACCTTCATCCTCAACGACGGCAGCCCGATCACCGATTTGCCCGACGCCTACCTGGCGTTGGGCATCGGCAAGATCGGGCCGATTGGCGTGCCGATTGTGATCTTCGCCGTGGTCGCGCTGATCTTCTGGATGGTGCTGCGCTACACCACTTACGGCCGTTATGTGTACGCGGTGGGCGGCAACGAGAAGAGTGCACGCACCTCCGGGATCGGCGTGCGCAAGGTGATGTTTTCGGTGTACGTGGTGTCGGGGTTGCTCGCCGGATTGGCCGGTGTGGTGCTCTCGGCACGCACCACTTCCGCCCTGCCCCAGGCCGGCACTTCGTATGAGCTGGACGCGATTGCCGCGGTGGTGATCGGCGGCACCAGCCTGTCCGGCGGCACCGGCACGATTGTCGGCACGCTGTTTGGCGCGCTGCTGATCGGCGTGATCAACAACGGCCTGAACCTGCTCGGCGTGTCCTCCTATTACCAGCAGGTCGCCAAGGGCCTGATCATCGTGTTCGCAGTACTGATTGATGTGTGGCGCAAGAAAAAACGCTAGTCGCTTTTCCTCGAAAACCGAACTGAACGACCTACAACAATAAGCGGAGTTCTCATCATGAAAGTTGGTATTTCCCTGGCCGCCGTCGCGGCACTCTCCCTGCTCGCCAGCAGCATTGCCCTGGCTGCCGATGGCAAGACCTACAAGATCGGCGCCGCGGTGTACGGGCTCAAGGGCCAGTTCATGCAGAACTGGGTGCGCGAGCTGAAAGAACACCCGGCGGTCAAAGACGGCACCGTGCAGTTGACCGTATTCGACGGCAACTACGACGCGCTGACCCAGAACAACCAGATTGAAAACATGGTGACCCAGCACTACGACGCGATCCTGTTTGTGCCGATCGACACCAAGGCCGGCGTCGGCACCGTAAAGGCCGCCATGAGCAACGACGTGGTAGTGATCGCCTCCAACACCAAGGTGGCCGACGCCAACGTGCCGTATGTGGGCAACGACGACGTGGAAGGCGGCCGCCTCCAGGCCCAGGCCATGGTCGACAAGCTCAACGGTAAAGGCAACGTGGTGATCATCCAGGGCCCGATTGGCCAGTCAGCCCAGATCGACCGTGAAAAAGGCGAGATGGAAGTACTGGGCAAACACCCGGACATCAAGATCATCGAGAAGAAAACCGCCAACTGGGACCGCGCCCAGGCCCTGGCCCTGACGGAAGACTGGCTGAACGCCCACCCCAAAGGCATCAACGGCGTGATCGCGCAGAACGACGACATGGCCCTCGGCGCAGTGCAGGCACTGAAGTCCCACGGGCTCACCTCCAAGGACGTGCCGGTGACCTCCATCGACGGCATGCCGGATGCGATCCAGGCCGCGAAGAAAGATGAAGTGACCACCTTCCTGCAAGACGCCCAGGCACAGTCCCAGGGCGCACTGGATGTGGCGCTGCGGGCATTGGCCGGCAAGGATTACAAGCCGCAGTCGGTGATCTGGGAACGCTATGGCAAGGACGTGAAATGGGGTGACGGGACTGCCAAGAACTACATCCTGCCGTGGGTACCGGTAACCAATGCGAATGCGGATGCGCTGTATCAGCAGGTCAGCGGCAGCAAGTGACCGCGCGCTCCCTGTAGGAGCCCGGCTTGCCGGCGATGGCGATCTCAAGATCAACACCTGCCTCAAGGCCGCCATCGCCGGCAAGCCGGCTCCTACAGTGGTTTTCTTTGTCAAAATGGAGTCATGTTCATGTCTGGATTCTGGAATCAAGCCTTCGACCTCACCGGCCGCTGCGCCGTGATCACCGGCGGGGCCGCCGGGATCGGTCTGGCTTGTGCCAGCCTGTTGGTGGAACGCGGCGCGCGGGTGGCCCTGCTGGACCGCGACCCGGCCGTGGTCGAAGTCGCCGCCAGCCTCGGCGCCGGGAACATCGGCATCGCCGTGGACCTGCGCCAGCTCGACCAGGTGCAGAGCACCGTCGACTACGTATTCGATCACTTCAAACGCCTGGATTACCTGGTCAACAGCGCCGGCGTCGCCCTGCTGGACAAGGCCCTGGACGTCAGCGAAAACGCCTGGGACACCACCCTCGACATCAACCTCAAGGCCAGCTTCTTCGTGGCCCAGGCCTGCGCCAGGCACATGCTTGCCCAGGGCAGCGGGCGCATCGTCAACCTCGCCTCTCAAGCGGCGGTGATCGGCCTCGACCGTCACGTCGCGTACTGCGCCAGCAAGGCCGCCGTGGTCGGCATGACCAAGGTGCTCGCCATGGAATGGGCGCCCCACATCAACGTCAACGCCATCTCCCCGACCATCGTCGAAACCGCCCTGGGCAAAAAGGCCTGGGCGGGCGAGCTGGGGGAACGGGCGAAATTGCAGATCCCGGCGGGCCGCTTTGCCCAGCCGGAAGAAATCGCCGGGCTCGCGTTGTACCTGCTCAGCGACGCCGCACAGATGATCACCGGGGAAAACGTGGTGATCGACGGCGGCTACAGCATTCAGTAATTCATCTTTTGTCGTGAGGTTTATCGTCATGTCCACTGTCACCGAACGCACCCCTGAGCAACTGGCCCCCGTCATTCCGAAAACCATGCAGGCCGTGGTCTGCCATGGCCCCGAAGATTACCGCCTGGAGACCGTCGACGTGCCCACACCCGGCCCCGACGAGATCCTGACCAAGGTCGAGCTGTGTGGCATCTGCATGGGCGACATCAAGACCTATCGCGGCGCGCCGTCGTTCTGGGGCGATGCCGAGCAGCCGCGCTACGTCAAGCCGCCGATGATTCCCGGGCATGAATTCGTGTGCCGCGTGGTTGCCCTCGGCCCGGGCGCGGAAAAGCGTGGGGTGAAGGTCGGCGACCGGGTGATTTCCGAACAGATCGTACCCTGCTGGGGCTGCCGTTTCTGCAACCACGGGCAGTACTGGATGTGCCAGAAGCACGACCTGTATGGCTTCCAGAACAACGTCCAGGGCGCCATGGCCCAGTACATGATCTTCACCAAGGAAGGCATCATCCACAAAGTGCCGGACTCGATTGCCCCGGATGAGGCGATCCTGATCGAACCCCTGGCCTGCTCGCTGCACGCAGCGGAGCGGGCGAACGTGGATTTCGACGACATCGTGGTGGTAGCCGGTGCCGGTACCCTGGGGCTGGGGATCATCGGTGCGGTGCGCATGCGCAACCCGAAGAAACTCATCGTGCTCGACATGAAACCCGAACGCGCCGCCCTCGCCCTGCGCATGGGCGCGGATGAGGTGTGGAACCCCGCCGAGGTCGACGTGATGGCGAAGATTCGCGAGATCACCGATGGCTATGGTTGCGACATTTACATCGAAGCCACCGGGCATCACAAGGCGGTGAACCAGGGCCTGGCGATGCTGCGCAAGCTGGGGCGTTTTGTTGAGTTCAGCGTGTTCAACGACGAGGCCACGGTGGACTGGTCGATCATCGGCGACCGCAAGGAACTGGACGTGCTGGGCTCGCACCTGGGCCCGTACATGTACCCACGGGCCATCGACTTTATCGGCAACCGCAAGATCGACATGCGCGACGTGGTGACCCACAAATTTGCCCTGGCAGACTTCAAGGAAGCGTTTGCGGTGATGGAACGCGGAGACAAGTCGCTTAAAGTCGTCCTGGAACCCTGATTGGCTCAATAACACAAAACCCTGCGGGCGCCGGGCTCTTTGTGGGAGCTGGCTTGCCTGCGATAGCATCGACCCGGTGTCACTGAAAGACCGAGGCGCTTGCATCGCAGGCAAGCCAGCTCCCACAAAAGCCCCCCGCCCCAACACCCAGAACAAGAACACAGGAAACCGCGTTATGAATCGAGTGATAAACGATCCGGATCAGGTGGTCGAGGACATGCTGCGGGGCATTCTGGTCGCGCACCCCGAGCTGCGCCAGTACGAAGCCAATCCACGGGTGATCGGCAAGGCCAGGCCGTCACCGCAAGGCCGTGTGGGCATCGTGACCGGCGGCGGCTCCGGGCATGAACCGGCGTTCCTCGGCTATGTCGGCCCGGGCCTGGTAGACGCCGTGGCCGTCGGCGAGATTTTCTCCTCGCCCACCGCCAAAAGTTTCTTCGACGCCTTCCGGGCTGCCGACCACGGTGCCGGCGTGGCGTGCCTGTACGGCAACTACGCCGGCGACAACATGAACGTGAAGCTGGCGATGAAGATGGCTGCCAGCAAGGACATGCGCATCCGCACGGTGGTCGCCAACGACGACGTGGCCTCGGCCCCCAAGGCCGACATCGCCAAGCGTCGCGGGGTGGCCGGTGAGATCTTCATGTGGAAGGTCGGCGGCGCAGCTGCCGCGCAGCATTACGACCTGGACGGGGTGATTCGTGTCGCCCAGAAGGCGGTCGACAACTGCCGCTCCATCGGCATCGGCCTTACGCCCTGCACCATCGCCGCGGTGGGCAAGCCGAACTTCCAGATTCCCGACGGGCAGATGGAGTTGGGCATCGGCCACCACGGCGAGCCGGGCATCGAAGTGATCCCCATCGAGTCCGCCGAAGCCATGGCGGCGCGCATGCTCGCGCCGATCCTCGCCGACCGCGACTTCAGCCAGGACGATAGCGTGGTGGTGCTGGTCTCGGGCCTGGGCGCCACGCCGGTGATGGAGCTTTACATTTTCTACGCCGAGGTTGAACGTCAGCTCAAGGCCAAGGGCTTGAAGATTCACCGCTGCTACGTGGGCAACTACTTCACCTCCCTGGAAATGATGGGCGTGACCCTGACCTTGCTGGGCCTGGACGCCGAGCTGAAAACCCTGATCGACCAACCCTGCCGTTCCATCGGCATGACCCAGGCGGAATAAACCATGAGCCAGCATTTCTCCACCCACGACGGCAGCGCCATCGTCGCCGACCTGGTGAGCGTGATCGTTGCCAACCGCGAGTACCTGAGCGAAGTTGACGGCGCCATTGGCGATGGCGACCACGGCATCAACATGGCCAAGGGGTTTGCCCATTGCGGACGCACCATTGAAGGCCGCCAGTTGACCCTGGCCGAAGCGCTGGATGAGTTGACGCTGAGCCTGATGGAAGGCATCGGCGGCTCCATGGGCCCGCTGTATGGCAGCCTGTTTATCGGCATGGCGGATGAGGTACGGGCCAGCGAAGAGATTGACGCGGCGACCTTTGCGCACTTGCTGCGGGGCGGACTGACGTCGTTGCAGGACATCACCGAAGCCGGCGTGGGTGACAAGTGTTTGATGGACACATTGATTCCGGCGGTGGAGGCGTTTGAACAGGCCCACGCGTCGGGCGCGTCGTTCAGTGAAGCGCTGGAGGCGATGAAAAGTGCGGCGTCACAGGGACGGGATTCCACCAGGGATCTGGTCGCGAAGATTGGCCGGGCGAGTCGGCTGGGTGAGCGTTCGCTCGGCGTGCTGGATGCCGGAGCGGTATCGTGCTGTTTGATACTGACAAGGCTGGCGGATTCGGTTCAACCGCGGTTGGTGTAGCGCCTGGCCGGGCCTCATCGCAGGCAAGCCAGCTCCCACAGTTGATCGAGTGTGCCTGGGCGTACGCTGTCAACTGTGGGAGCTGGCTTGCCTGCGATGGCCGCGGCGCGGTTTAACGTTTATCACCAAAAACTGCTGCACTCTGCTTCACCTGCTCGATGTACCGCGCAACCGCCGGCGCCTTTTCAAAACGCCGGTGGATCAGCGACAGCCACGACGACGCCTCGCTGCCTTCAATCCTGCGATACACCACGTTCGGCAATCCCACATGCCCCACCACTGACTCCGGCACCACCGCCACGCCCTGCCCCAGCGACACCAAGGCAATCACCGCCACCAAACCGCCCGGCTGCGGCCCTAACCGGGGTGCATAGCCGCCCTGCGCCGCCACGTGCAACGTGCCGCTGATCTGCTCGGGCAAGATGAAGGTCTCGTTCTGCAGGTGCTCACAGCTGATCGCCTTCAACCCCAGCAGCCACGAATCCTGAGGCAACGCCAGCACAAACCCCTCACTGCTCAACCGCACCGCATCGACGCCGTCAGGCAAGGTCATCGGCGAGCGAATATAGCCAATGTCGTAGCGCCCCTCGGCCACCAGTCCCGGCAACGCCGCCATGGGGCTCTCGCGCACATTGAGGCTCACGTCCGGGCAATCCGCGCAGAACGACTGCACCTGGCGCTGCAGAAGCCCCGAATACACCGCCGACGCCACATACCCCAATTCGATATGACCGATCTCGCCACGCCCGGCACGCTGGGCATTGCGCTGGGCAAACTCGAACTGGCGCACGGTAGCCTCGGCCTCGATCAGCAACGCCGCACCCGCCTCGGTCAGGCTGACTTCGCGCTGGCTGCGGATAAACAGGCGGGTGCCCAGGGTGGTCTCCATGTCCTGGATCTGTCGGCTCAGGGTCGGCGGTGCAATGCCCAGTTGCTCGGCGGCACGGGTGAAATTGCGTTGCCGGGCAACGGCCAGGAAGTAGCGGAAATGCCGTATTTCCATCACAGGATTAGCTCAAAGGTAATGAAGTGCTGTATGGCGCCTAACAACGGCGCGACTGACCGGGGATAAGCTCGCGGTACGCTTACAGTAGAGAGGCTTTCCCATGTTCGTCAAATCATTGATCCTGGCCGCTGCCGGTCTTTGCGCCCTGCCAGCGGCGTTCGCGGCAGAGCCGTCACCGGGCATTGCCCACAAGGCAATACTTAGCCTGGCAACTGCCCAGCAGGTCGCTGCACACGCTCGAAAATTGGCCGCCGACAAAGGCTGGCCCTGCGCCCTGGCAATCGTCGATGACGGTGGCTGGCCGATCCTGACCCTGCGCATGGACGGGGCCCCTGTGGTGGCGGGCATCGAATTGGCCCAAGGCAAGGCGCGTACGTCAGCACTTTTCAAGCGGCCCTCCGCAGACCTGGAAAACGCCATCAACGGTGGGCGCCAGGCAGCCATCACCGCCGGCCTGCTGATGATGAAAGGCGCCCAGCCCATCATTCTTGAAGGCCAGGTCGTGGGCGCCATCGGCATCAGCGCCGACACCCCGGCCCACGACGACGAGATCGCCCTGGCGGCGGTGAGCGCGGTGCAACCATGAGCAACGTCAGCCCGCGCCTCACGCTGCTGACTGCCTCCGGGGTCTGCTCGCTGATTGTGCTCGACACCAATATCGTCGCCGTCACCCTGCCAAGCATCGCCCGGGACCTGGGGGCGAATTTTGCCGATATCGAGTGGGTGGTCAGCGCTTATATGCTGGCCTTCGCCGCGCTGTTGCTGCCGGCCGGGAGCATTGCCGACCGCTTCGGGCGCAAGAAAAGCCTGATCTGGGGCCTGAGCATTTTCATCCTCGCCTCCCTCGGCTGCGGCGCAGCACCGAATGCGTTGTTCCTGGACATCGCCCGAGCCATCAAAGGCGTCGGGGCGGCCTTGCTGCTGACCTCTGCGCTGGCCTCCATCGGCCACACCTTTCATGACGAAGCGGAGCGTGCCAAGGCCTGGGCGTTCTGGGGCGCGTGCATGGGTGTGGCGATGACCGCCGCGCCGACCCTGGGCGGCTTGATCACCGAGTACCTGGGCTGGCGCTGGATTTTCTATCTCAATTTGCCCATCGGCCTGGGGTTGATGGCGCTGTCGGTGCATGCCATCCCGCATTCGCGGGATAGCCAATCGGCGCGGCTGGACCCTTGGGGCAGCCTGGCTTTCAGCGCGAGCTTGCTGTGCCTGATCTGGGGTCTGATCGAGGCCAACCGCATCGGCTGGGACAACCCGCTGACCTACGCCCGGTTGCTGGGCGGCATCGCTTTGCTGGGCTTGTTTGTGCTCGCCGAACGCCTGCAACAGCGGCCGATGGTAGACCTGCAACTGTTTAAGCACCCACGCTTTATCGGGGCACTGCTGGGGATGTTCGCCTACGCCGGCTGCGCCCAGGTGATGATGACGCTGCTGCCGTTCTACCTGCAAAACGGCCTGGGGTTCTCCGCGATTGCGTCTGGGCTCGGCATGCTGCCGTTTGCCTTGACCATGCTGGTTTGCCCCAGGATTGGCGCACGCCTGGCCGGTCGCTTTGCACCGGCAACGATGATGGCGACAGGGCTCACGCTGGTGGGTTGCGGCAACCTGCTCAGTGCCTGGGCGGTGAATGTCGGCGGCTACCTGCCGTTCGCCCTGGCCATAGCGGTGACGGGGGCCGGCGCCGGATTGCTCAATGGTGACACCCAGAAAAACATCATGGCCTGCGTGCCACGAGACCGCGCCGGGATGGCATCGGGCATGAGTACGACCATGCGCTTCAGCGCGATCATGTTGGCGATCGGGGTGTACGGGGCCTTGTTGAGCAGCCACAGCGAACAGCTGCTGCACACCCGCCTGGGCGCACAGTGGCAGGAACAGGTGTCGGGGATTGCTTCACGGGTGGTGGCGGGCGATATGCCGGCGGCGATGGCGCTACTGCCTGAGTCGGCACGGGGGATGGTGCAGCCACTGGCGCGGCAGGCATTTGTCGGCGGGTTCAGCGTGGTGTTGTGGGTGGCGGGGTTGTTGGGGTTGCTGGGGGCGCTGGTGGTGGGATCGCTGATGCGCCATTCCATACCGGCGGTGCCGCAGGCTTCACTACCAACTCGGTGAGTTGACCACCACAAACCCATGTGGGAGCAAGCCCGCTCCCACATTTTGATCTTCGCCAGGCAGCTGACCTGTTACCAGAACCGCTGCTGGTTCAGGCGACTCCACCAGGTCAGCAGCACGCGATCTACCGAACCGCTGGCTGCCAGGCCCACTCGCTCCTGCAGGCTTTTACGCTCGGCATAATGCAGGTGGAATACCTCGGCAGTCTTGGCCTTGGTTGCCAGGTATTCGTCGCTGGTTTGCAGCGCGTCCACCAGTTGCTTGTCCAACGCGGCAACGCCCAGCCAGACTTCACCGGTAGCCACTTCATCAATGGCCAGCTGCGGGCGGTAGCGCGACACGAAGTTCTTGAACAGCTGATGGGTGATGTCCAGGTCTTCCTGGAACTTCTCCCGGCCCTTCTCGGTGTTTTCGCCAAACACGGTCAGGGTGCGCTTGTATTCACCCGCGGTCAGCACTTCGAAGTCGATGTCGTGCTTCTTCAGCAAGCGGTTGACGTTGGGCAACTGCGCCACCACGCCAATCGAGCCCAGGATGGCAAACGGCGCGCTGATGATCTTCTCGCCGATGCACGCCATCATGTAGCCGCCGCTGGCCGCGACCTTGTCGATGCACACGGTCAACGGTACGCCCGCCTCGCGGATACGGGCCAGTTGCGACGACGCCAGGCCGTAGCTGTGGACCATGCCGCCGCCGCTTTCGAGGCGCAGCACCACTTCGTCCTTGGGCGTGGCCAGGCTCAACAGTGCGGTGATTTCATGACGCAGGCTTTCGGTGGCCGAGGCTTTGATATCGCCGTCGAAATCCAGCACGAACACCCGTGGCCTGGCCTCGGGTTTCTTCTTGCTGTTCTTCTTTTCAGCCTTGCTTTCAGACTTGCGCAGGGCCTTGAGCTGGTCCTTGTCGAGCAAGGTCTGCTCCAGGCGCTCACGCAGGCCCTTGTAGAAGTCATTGAGTTTGCTGACCTGCAACTGGCCGGCGGACTTGCGACGCCCCTTGCTGCGCAGGGCGGCAAAACTGGCGAGGACCACCAGAATGGCGACCACCAGGGTGACGGTTTTAGCTAGAAAACTTGCGTACTCGGCAAGAAACTCCATAAGACACCTGTGAGGCTTGAAAGGCGCAGTCTACGGGGATTGTCGTCGTGATGTCTAACACTGTGAACGCAACAAATTCCTACAAAAATAACCAATTTTTCCTACTTGCGTAGTTCGATTCCCACAACATTTTCAGACGCCACGTCCAGCATTTACAGGGGAAAACCGCCTTAAACTCCGCGTTTATCAGACCCTGTAGAAGCAACGCTCATGTATAGCAGGCATTGCAACATTCCGTGCCAGATCCGTGCGTCGTGGATGCTCACGGCCCTGGCGATCGTACTGATTGCCCCCGCGCCCACCCTGGCTGCCGACCCTCGTGCCCAGGAGCTTGAGCGGCGAACCCGGGAACAGCTGGAACTGGAGCAGCGCTTGCGCCTGCTGGAGCGCTCCGGCCCCTTGCCACCCCAGGCTGCGCCGGGGCCACCGCCACCGCTCCCCGTCGAGCCCTGCTGGCAGGTCCGGGGGCTCAGGCTGCAAGGCAACACCTTGATCAGCCTGGCGCAGGTCAATGCACGCCTTCAGCCGCTGATGAGCGACTGCATGAGCGTCACCCGCATCAACCAATTGCTGGGGGCCCTGACCGCGCTGTATGCCGACGCCGGCTTCATCGCCAGCCGGCCTTACCTGGCGCAACGGCCACAGGACGGCCAGAGTCTGGACATCATCATCGAGGAAGGTTTTGTCGAAAGCATCGAGCTTGCGGCCCCCGACCTGCCCATCTCGCTGCGCGGCGCGTTCCCCGGGATGCTCGGCAAACCGCTGCAACTGCGGGAGCTGGAACAGGGCCTCGACCAACTCAACCGCCTGCGCTCCCTGGACCTCACCGCCGACGTGGCCCCCGGCAGCTTGCCCGGCGGCTCACGGCTGCTGATTCGCCCACGCACCAGCGCCGCGCCGATCGGCGCCGTGGTGAGCTACAACAACCGTGGCACCGAATACATCGGACGCAACAACGGCGCGCTGACCCTGACCTACGACAGCCCCTCGGGGTTGAACGATTTTGTCGCCCTGAGCACCAGCACCACCCTGGACCAGACGTTCGCCTACAGCCGCAGCCAAAGCCTGTACTACAACATTCCCTACGGCTTCTGGACCCTGGCCCTGAGCGCCAGCCACTCCCAATACCGCTACCCGGTCGAGCTGCCGAGCCAGACCGTCCGCGCCAACGGCCAGACCCGCCAATACAGCCTCAGCCTCAACCGCCTGCTCTGGCGCGACCAGGGCACGCTGCTCAACGGCATGCTGCGCCTGAGTTCAAAGCGTTCGCAGAGCTACTTTGCCGATCAATACCTGGCCATCCAAAGCCCGAGCCTGACGGTCGCTGAAGCCAGCCTGAGCCTGCTGAAAATCACCGACGGCCTGTGGAATACCACTCTCAGCTACGCCCAGGGCCTGGACTGGCTGGGAGCCGACCGCGACGAGGAACGGCTGTCACCCGCGCTGCCCCGCGCGCAGTTTCGCAAGTACCGCGCCGACGTGAGCTACTGGCGCCAGGGCCGCGATGGCCAATGGAGCTGGAACAGCCAACTGGCGCTGCAATACAGCCCCGACCCACTGCCCAGCCTGGAACAGATGCTGCTGACTGATGACTACGCGGTACGCGGCTTTCGTCAGGACCTGGTACAGGCGGCCAATGGCGCAGTGTGGCGCAACACCCTCAGCCTGCCCCGCCGCCTCGGCACGCAATGGACCCTCAGCCCGCGTGTGGGGCTGGACGTGGGTTGGAGCAAGCAAGTGACGGGTGCCGAAAGCCAGCGGCTGGCCGGGGCCAATATCGGCGTCGGCTTGAGCACCCGCGACTGGCAACTGGACCTGGATTACCAGCGCAGGCTCTACGGCCCGCCCCCTTCGAGCCACGAGCCGGGCTTCTGGCGGCTGGAGTTGAGCCTGCAAATCTGAGTTCGCAAGGCGGGTGTTCTGGAGGAATACCCGAAGAGGCTTCACCCATGCTCGCAAGGAGCATCAGGACAGTGCACACAACCCCATAACAACAATCAAAAAGGTTTCGTAATGAAAACAATTGCGCACGCGCCACCGGCCGCCCTCAAACCCTGCCAGACCTTGCGCTGGATGGTCTGCGGCCTGGTATTTGTCCACTACATACAACCCGCCATGGCCGCCAGCGGGGCAACAGTGACGGTGACCATGGCCGCGTCCACCCCGCAGAGCCCGGTCCCGGCTCCCGGCGGCGCCACAGTCTCCACCCAACAAGGGGTGCCGGTGATCAATATTGTTGCCCCCAACGCCACGGGGCTTTCCCACAATCAGTTCCTGAACTACGACGTCGAGCGCCAGGGGCTGGTGCTGAACAATTCAACGGCGGCAGGCCAGTCGCAATTGGCCGGGCAACTGGGTGCCAACCCGCAGTTCAATGGCCGTGACGCCAGCCTGATTCTCAACGAAGTGATCAGTCGCAACGCCTCCCGCATCAACGGCCCCCAGGAGATCTTCGGCCGGGCGGCCGACTATGTGCTGGCCAACCCCAACGGCATCAACGTCAATGGCGCCAGCTTTATCAATACGCCGCGAGCCGCCTTCGTGGTGGGCAGCCCGGAGTTCGAGGACGGGCGCCTTGCGCGCCTCACAACCTTTGACGCGCCCAACGAGCTGATTGTAGGTGACCGCGGACTGAGCAACATGGCAGGCGCCATAGACCTGATTGCACCGCGTATCGACGTCAACGGCAGCATCGATGCACGGAGCGACCTGAATGTCATCATGGGTTTCAACCAGGTGGCGTATGAAGATCGAAGGATCGAACAGGTACGCCAGCCGGCCAGGCCACCCGTCGACGCGCAGCTGTTCGGCGCGATGCAGGCCGGGCGGATCAATATCATCAGCACCGTCGACGGCGCCGGGGTCAAGGTTGCCGCGCCGCTGCTGGCCATGGCAGACCTTACGGTGGCCTCGGCCGGCAACCTGGAAATAACCGGCAGCACCCGGCCAGACTCCCTAAACGCCAACCGCACCCTGTTGAACAGCGACACCGGCGATGTGCAGTTGCAGGCCAAGGACGACCTGGTGCTCACCGCCACCGACGTCAGCGCACGCACCATCGACGCCAGCGCCGGGGGTGACCTGCGGCTCGACGCCCTGACCAGTTCGCGTAAAACCGAGCAGCGGGAAAACTGGGAGAGTAAATTCCTGTTCATTACCACCGAGACCTACGACAAAAAAACCACCGACACTCGCACCCGGCAGCACGGCAGCAACCTCACGGCCACTGCCGACGTAAGCCTCAAGGCCGGCAAAAATATCGAGTTCAAGGCCTCCACCGCCAGCGCCGGCGGAACCCTTCAGGCCGAGGCCGGCAAGGACCTGCGCCTGAGTGCCCTGAATGACTCGAAGGAAACCCGCGAAACCCTCAACCACCGCAAAAACCTCTGGCGCGGCGACTACGATAAAACCGAAAAAATAGAAACCGTCCGCAGCAGCAGCCTCACCAGCGGCGGCGCGATGCAGTTGAGCAGCCAGCAGGACCTGCAAGTACTCGGCAGCGAGGTCGTGAGCCAGGGCGACCTGACGATCGACGCCGGGGGCAAGGTGGACATCGGCACCACCCGGGTCGTCCAGGAGAGCTGGCAAAAAGACTACGAAGGCGACTTGCTCTCCGGCAGTTTTTTCGGCGAGAACCTGAAGGACGAACGCAACGAAGACCTGGTGGTCGGCAGCCTGGTGGAGGCCAACGGCACCTTGCGGCTGCGCTCGGAAAACGTCGCCATCAGTGGCAGCCAGGTCGTGGGAGAGAAAGATGCGTTGCTGGTCAGCACAAGCGGCGCCCTGAGCATCGACGGCGCGCAAAACCGCGTGACGTCGGACAAGTCCGTCACCGACAGCAAACTGTTTGGCCTGCTCAAGGACAAGACCCGCGAGCGCAAGAACACCGCCACTCAGGTCCGCAGCCAGGTGCAGTCGCACAGCAATCTGCGCCTGCAAAGCGCCAGCGACTTGAACGTGGTGGGCTCCGACGTGTCGGCACAAGGCCGGCTCGAACTGCAAGCCGAGGCCGACATCAACCTGCTGGCAGGCAAAAACACCGCCCAAACCCTCACTGAGACCGACCAGCACGGGTTCTCCGCCTCCGCCGGTGAAACCAAAGAAGCCGGGCCCGGGATCAAGGGGTCGGAGCAATACCAGGCCGGGATCAACTACAACCAGAAACAAACCATCATTACCGAGGACACCCTCACCCACGAGGGCAGTCAACTCACCGGCGCCAGCGTGGACATCAACGCCGGCAATAATCTGCGGGTCAAGGGCTCCGACGTAACGGCCACCGACGGCGATTTGAACCTCTCGGCCCCCTCCATAGAACTGCTCAGCGAAGCGGATAAAAGCCTGCGGGTCGTCGAGGAAAACAGCCTCAGCCTTGGCCAGTTCTACACCGGCGGCATGGACCGCGCAGGCGGCGGCTGGCAGGTCGACAAGGACAAGGACGTGACGACCACGGACACCTCCACGGTTCAATCAAGCCAGTTGAGCGCTGCGGGAAATATCAATGTGATCGCCGGTGAGGGCCAGGGCCAACTCATCACCGAGGCCGCCAAGGTCAAGGCGGGCGGCGAGTTGAATGTCAGCGCGGGCACCCTGGAAAATCGTGCGGTGTACGACAGCGTTGTCGAGACCCGGGAGGTCGACCACTGGAGTGTCAGTGTCGGCGCCAACATCGAATACAAGGACGTGACCCGGCCGATCAAGAAAGTCGTCGACGGGATCGACCAGACCAAGGTCTACCAACCTTCGGTGCTGGATGCGCTGGACCCACCCAACGCCGGTATCGACCTGGCCGTCAACGTGCTGGACAGCCGCGCCGAGTCGGGTTCCACCACGGCGGTGGTCAGTGAGTTCGAAGGCGCCTCGGTCAACGTTCAGGTCGACGGCGCGCTGACCGACACCGGCACGCGCTATGTGGCCACCGACGGCACGCTGTCGATCACCGCCGGAAGCCATGCGTTTGCAGCCGCTGAAAACACCACGTTCAGCCGGGACAAGGGCACCGATGTCGACACCGCCTTGCGGGTCTATACCACCACCGGCAGCGACATCAACACGCGGGTCCTCGGCTCGGGCGGCAGTTTCGACTTGCGCCAGGCCACCGGCACCGCGGTACCCGGCAGCCTGGAGGGCAAATACGGGATCCAGGTGCAGTTGGGTACGGATGGCCGGTATGAGGGCACCCGGCTTGATGCAGGCCAGGGTGACCTGAAAATCCGCACGCCGGGGTCCCTGAGCTTTACCGAGGCCCGCGACTTGCAAACCAGCGATGAAACAACCCTGGGCGGGTTTGGCTGGGTGGAGGCCGGCACCAGCCCCGACACCCTGAAAAAAGCCAACGCAGGCGGCCAGCTCGACAAAGCGTGGCTGGTGGTGGAAGACACCCAGGGCCGTGGCGCCAGCCTGTTAGCCGAAGGCCTGACCGAGATTATCGCGGGGCAGGACCTTACATTGCATGGCGCGCAAATCGGCAGCGCTGAACGCAACAGCGGCGATGTGCGGCTCAAGGCCGGCGGTAATGTGGAGTTGCTGGCCGGTATCGACACCTATTCGGCCGCCGGTGGCAACCTCGGCGGCGGTGCGCGGGCGAGCGTCAAGGCCACCCAAAGCGACACCGCCAGCGGAACGAGCGGCGGGTTCGGCCTCCAGGGCGGCGTGGGCAGCATTGATGAGCGCGGCACCCTGCAACGGGGTGGCAGCCTCGACAGTCGCGGCACGGTGCAAATCGAGGGCCGGAATGTGCGCCTGCAAGGGGTGCAAGGCAAGGCTGAGGCGTTCGAGCTGGCTGCCATCGGCGGCGAGCTGATCCTGGAGTCCGCCGTCTCCAATGAGCAGCGCGACAACAAATCCCTGACCGCCGGGCTGGGCGCCAGCCTCACCCGCAGCTCAGAGTCGTCCGACAACGGCTCGGGCCTGTTCGTCCGGGCGAAAGGCGGCATCGACCAGCTCGACAGCCAGACCCACGACAACACGCGCCTGGTGGCTGACCGGGTGCAGCTCGACAGCCGGGGCGATACCCGACTGCTGGGCGCCACCGTCACGGCCGGCGAGGTCAGCGGCCGGATCGGCGCTGACCTGGTGGTCGAGAGCCGGCAAGATCAGGTGCAGGCATTGACACTGAACCTGGATGCGCAACTGACCACCGAGAAAAACCCGTCCGGCGGGATTGATAAGGCAAGCGTTGCCGCCGGCCCGTTGGGTGGCACCGTGAAAAACACCGGCAAAAAGCTCTACGAAAAAGCCGCCGACAAGACCCAGGCGCTCAAGGACAAGTTGCTGGCCAGAAGTACTGGCAGCCCGGACGCCTCCCGGGACCGCTTCAAGGACCTGCTGTTCCAGAACCCGAAAAACCGCGATGTCACCCCGACCCTGCTGGCGGACTTCAGCCGCACGCGCAACGACACCGTGGCCGAGGCTTCCGGGATCCGGGGCCGTGACGGTGTGGATTTGCAGGTGGCGGGCGGCGTCGACCTGCTGGGCGCGCGGATAGGCTCCAGCGGTGGCACCGTGGACCTGGGTGGCGCATCAATCGCCGGCAAGGACTTGAGTGGCCGCGACCAGCGCACCGACCTGGGCATCAACGCCTCAGCCTCACCGTTGCTGCTGGGCCTGGCGCTGAACCAGGAGTTCACCAAAGAACGTGACCCGCAAAGCCTGGCCGACGAGCAATTCAATACCGGCCTGCTGCGTACCGGCGGGTACGACCAACGCCAATTACTGACCAGCGGGGTTGATCAAAAAGGCCGCTGACAGCGGCACGCAAGCGGTGCAGCCGCGGTACCGGGGCTGCCCTCTAACGAGCTTTTAAAACAAGCGTATGTTTTTTCATTGACAGCTTCCCGGCATCCTCATAACCTCGCCAGACTTTCAACGTACCGGGAAAACGGACGTGGGCAGCATCTACCTGATTCGACATGGCCAGGCCTCCTTCGGTGCAGACGACTACGACGTGCTGTCGCCCATCGGTGTGCAACAGGCGCAAGTGCTCGGCAGCCACCTGGCGGAACTGGGCCTGAGCTTTGACCGTTGCGTGTCCGGTGACCTGCGTCGCCAGCAGCACACGGCCACTGCCGCCTTCGAACAGTACAGCGCCCTTGGCCTGCCGGTACCGCCGCTGGAAATCGACAGCGCGTTCAACGAATTCGATGCCGAGGCAATCATTCGCGCCCTGCTCCCGGACTTGCTGCACAGCGAACCCGAAGCCCTGCACATCCTGCGCAACGCCGCGCAAAACCGCGGCGAGTTCCAGCGCATCTTTTCCCTGATTGTCGAACGCTGGTTGGCCGGCACCTACGACCCGCCGGGCCTGGAAAGCTGGCTGGGGTTTGTCGAACGGGTGCAGGGTGGCCTGCAACGCCTGCTCGAAGCCGCCGACAGCAGTGACAAGATCGCCGTGTTCACCTCCGGCGGCACCATCACCGCGCTGCTCCACCTGATTACCCGAATGCCTGCCGCACAGGCCTTCGAACTGAACTGGCAAATTGTTAACACCTCGCTCAACCACCTGAAATTCCGTGGTCGCGAGGTGGCACTGGCTTCCTTCAACAGTCATACCCACTTGCAACTGTTGAAGGCGCCGCAGCTCATCACCTTCCGATGAATTGCGGCCAACCGTGACCCCAAGGTCACTGGACTCACCATAAAAGGATCGAAACCATGACTGACGTAGCTAAAGCCGTAGAAGCAATGAAAGCCAAATTCAACCCAGCCGCTGCCGACGGCCTGGACCTGGTGTTCGGTTTCCGTATCGACGACACCCAGAACTTCTCGCTGGTTGTGAAAAACAACACCTGCGAACTGCTGGAAGGTGAAAACCCGGACGCCCAGGTCACCCTGGTGATGGACGCCGAAACCATGAAAGGCATCGTCAGCGGCGAAACCGACGGCATGCAAGCGTTCATGGGCGGAAAACTGCGCACTGAAGGCGACATGATGCTGGCCATGAAATTGAGCGAGCTGTTCCCGGCCTGATCAGGGTAACCCTGGCCAGACCAAGTGAGTTTGTGTGGGAGCCGGGCTTGCCCGCGATAGCATCACCTCGGTGCAACTGATTCACCGAGGCGTCTGCATCGCAGGCAAGCCAGCTCCCACATAAACCCCACATTTTGATCGTGTTGTTTTCAGGTTTTTGGCTGCAACAACAACGCCACCAACGCACTCCACCCCGTCTGGTGCGACGCCCCCAACCCACGCCCGGTCTCGCCATGAAAGTACTCATGGAACAACACCAGATCGCGACTCGCCGGGTCCGCCTCCAACTGCGCATACCCCACCATCGACGGCCTTGAACCGTTTTCATCTCGCAGAAACAAGCGCGTCAGCCGTTGACTCAGACCGTCTGCCACCTCCTCCAGCGACGCCAGGTACCCACTCCCCGCCGGGTACTCCACCGAGAAATTGTCGGCGTAGTAGCGATGAAATTCCCGCAGCGACTCAATCAGCATGTAATTGACCGGCATCCACAACGGCCCACGCCAATTGGAGTTGCCGCCGTACAACCGCGAATCCGACTCCGCCGGTTCATAGCGGGCACACAGGGTGTTGCCATTCATCTTCAGCGCCAGCGGTTCCTCGGCAAAGGCTTTGGATAGCGAGCGCACCCCAAACGTGGAAAGAAACTCGGACTCATCCAGCATGCGCCGCAGCAAGTCCTTGGTGCGCTCGCCCCGCAACAGCGCCAGCAACAGGCGATTACCCTGCCCCGGCTCATTCCAGCGCGATACCAACTTGGCCAGGTCCGGTCGGTGTTTCATAAAACCCAGCAGACGCTCACGCAGCCCTTCCAGGCCTTCATGCTCGCGCTGCTCCAGCACCAGCACCGCAAACAGCGGCATCAGCCCGACGATGGAACGCAGCCGCACCGGTTCACTTTCACCGCCGGGACGGTGCAGCACGTCGTAGAAAAACTGGTCCTGTTCATCCCACAGGCCTTCCTCACCGTTGTCCACGCGGTTGATCGCGCCGGCGATGTACAGGAAGTGCTCGAAAAACTTCACCGCGATGTCCACGTACACGACGTTGCGCTTGGCCAACTCCAGGCCGATGCGCATCAGGTCCAACGCATACGCGGCCACCCACGCCGTGCCGTCCGCCTGGTCCAGCTGATAACCCGGCGGCAAATCAGCCGAGCGGTCGAACAGCGCAATATTGTCCAGCCCGAGGAAACCACCCTGGAACAGGTTGCGGCCCTCGGCGTCCTTGCGGTTGACCCACCAGGAAAAATTCAGCAGCAGCTTGTGGAAAATCCGCTCGAGGAAATCCATGTCGCCCACGCCCTTCAGCGCCTTGTCCTGCTGGTACACCCGCCAGCTGGCCCAGGCGTGCACCGGCGGGTTGGCATCGTCGAAACGCCACTCGTAGGCCGGCAACTGGCCGTTGGGGTGCATGAAGCGATCCTTCACCAACAGCAACAGCTGCTGCTTGGCGTAACCCGGATCGATCAGGGCAAAGGCCACCGCCTGGAAACCCTGGTCCCACGAGGCGTACCACGGGTATTCCCAGGTGTCGGGCATCGAGAGGATGTCGAAATTCGACAGGTGCCGCCAATGGGTATTGCGGATATGCAGGCGCTCGGGCGGCGGTGCGGGCTGGGCCGGGTCGCCGTCGAGCCACTGGTTCACGTCGAAGTAATACAACTGCTTGGACCACAGCAACCCGGCCAGGGCCTGGCGCTGCACGTTGCGCGCGTCTTCATCGGTGATGCCCTGTTGCAGCGCCGCGTAGAACTCGTCGGTCTCCTGGCGGCGCTGTTCGAACAGCTTGCGTGCATTGATCCAGGGCGCATCCGCCGGGGCGAAGCGCAGGTACAGGGCTTTGCTTTCCAGGCCCGCCAGTTCCAGGATGAAACGCGCGGCGACCTTGGTGCCGGAGTCCCGGCGAATCGCGGTTTGCGCTCCCGTGGTCACGTAGTCGTTGATCCCGTCCTTGAATGGCCCCGGCGCGGGTTGCCCATCGAGCTTAGGGAAGTTGGTTTCGTTCTCGCAGAACAGCCATTCCACACCGTCCTGGCCCCAGGCACTCAGGTGGCGGTCAAACAACTCGTGGTGCCGTGCCACCACCTGCTCGCCCTCCAGGCGCAACTCGGGCTTGGGCGCATCCGCACTCCAGCTCCAGTCGTTGCGCGCCCACAGGTGCGGCAACACCTGCAAGCGCGTGGGCTGGTCGGAACGGTTGTGCACGGTGATGCGCATGAACACATCGTCAGGCTGGTGCTTGGCGTATTCGACGGTGACGTCGCAGTAGCGGTTGTCTTCGAATACCCCGGTGTCGAGGATTTCGTATTCGGCATCCCCCAGGCCACGGCGGGCGTTCTCGGTGATCAGGTCTTCATAGGGAAAGGCCGCGTGGGGGTATTTGTAGAGCATGCGCATGTAGGCATGGCTCGGCACGCCATCGACGAAAAAGTACAGCTCCTTGACGTCTTCGCCGTGGTTGCCCTCGGCGTTGTTCAGGCCGAACAGGCGCTCCTTGATGATTGCGTCGTGCTCGTTCCACAGCGCCAGGCCCAGGCACCAGCGCTGGGCCTTGTCGCTGAAACCCGCGAGGCCGTCTTCGCCCCAGCGGTAGGCGCGGCTGCGGGCATGTTCGTGGGGGAAGTAGCGCCAGGCGTCGCCGTCGGCGCTGTAGTCTTCGCGCACCGTGCCCCATTGCCGCTCGCTCAGGTAGGGGCCCCAGTCACGCCAGCGCTCGGCGTCGTCCCTGGCCAGGCGCTGGCCTTCAATCGTTTCCAGAATGTTCGTCGCAGGCTGTGCCGTCATCGAGTCTTCCGTCGCGTTCCGAAGTGACGGCCAGTGTAGAGCCCATCGGCGGTGAGATGCACGTGAAGCTAATAACATCCCGCTCATTCATTTGTAGAATGAAGTCCAGAGGATTCTTCGTTTGCAAGGCCGTGGCAGGCCCAACAAAATCAACCCACCGTGCATTTTATCTCTATAGCCGCCAGGAATTTTTCTATGCCCACCGCCCGCCCTGTCAGCCCTGACGACATTCGCAAAGGCTTCTCCAAGGCCATGTCCGACATGTACCGCGATGAAGTGCCGCTGTACGGCGCGTTGATGGAACTGGTGGCCGAGACCAATGCCCGGGTGCTCAACACCGATACCGGGCTGGCTCACCAACTGCAGCGCACCGGGGAAATCCAGCGCCTGGACATGGAGCGCCACGGCGCCATCCGCCTGGGCACCGCTGAAGAACTGGCGACCATCAGCCGCCTGTTTGCGGTGATGGGCATGCAGCCGGTGGGCTATTACGACCTCACGCCCGCCGGCGTCCCCGTACATTCCACGGCCTTTCGCGCCGTGCACGAAAGCGCCCTGCAAACCAGTCCGTTCCGGGTGTTCACCTCCCTGCTGCGCCTGGAACTGATCGAAAACCCTGAACTGCGCGCCTTCGCCCAATCCGCCCTGGCCAAACGATCGATCTTCACCCCGCGCGCCTTGGAGCTGATTCAACAAGCGGAAACCGATGGCGGCCTCGACGCCGCTCACGCCGAGGAGTTTATCCGGCAAGCCCTGGAAACCTTCCGCTGGCACCACACCGCCACCGTCACCGCCGCCCAATACCAGCAACTGAGCGACCAGCACCGGCTGATCGCCGACGTGGTGGCGTTCAAGGGCCCGCACATCAACCACTTGACGCCGCGCACCCTGGACATCGACCAGGTACAGGCCGCGATGCCTGGCAAAGGCATTACCCCCAAGGCCGTGATCGAAGGGCCGCCCCGCCGCCAGTGCCCGATCCTGCTGCGCCAGACCAGCTTCAAGGCCCTCGACGAGGCGATTGCCTTTACAGATGCCAAGGGCAGCCACAGCGCACGCTTCGGCGAAATCGAACAACGCGGCGTGGCGCTCACCCCCAAGGGCCGGGCGCTGTACGACCAACTGCTGAATGCGGCGCGGGATGAACTGGGGGCGTTTCCGAATGAAGCCAACGCCGGGCGCTACACCGAATTGATGGAACAACACTTCCAGGCGTTTCCCGACGATCACCGGCAGATGCGCGAACAGGAACTGGCGTACTTCCGCTATTTCGTGACCGAAAAAGGCTTGGCCGCGCAGCACAAGGCCGCCACCCTGGACGCATGGATCGCCGCCGGCCACGTGGACGTAGAGCCCCTGGTGTATGAAGATTTTCTGCCGGTGAGTGCGGCGGGGATTTTCCAGTCGAACCTGGGGGATGCGGCGCAAAGTCACTACGCGGCCAACGCGAACCAGGCCGAATTTGAAAAGGCCCTGGGCCGCCAGACCATCGACGAGTTGACGTTGTACGGGGAAACCCAGCAGCGCTCGATTGACGAATGCACCCGCGCGCTGCTGGCTTGAAAAAGAGAGTTCGCCCGGCCACAGCGCATTCCATGCGCCGTCTAAGAGCCCCAGTGCCGGGCGAACGATTGGCATGATAGGCAGCGACGGCGTCGCTGTCTTTCAGGCAATTCTGAACAAATCTTCTACCTGGCCGCCGCTTTCTCCAGTTGCTCGACGATCTTGTCTTTGATCAACAGGCGTTTCTTCTTCAGTTTTTCCAACTCCTCATCGCCGCCGCTTGAAGACTCAAGCTCCAGCACCTCCTTGTCGGCGCTGTCGTATTGGTGCAGCAGCGAATCCAGGTAGTTGTCGCCCGCCCTGCGCTTTTGAATGTCTTCCTTGGTGAAAGTCAGGTCCTGATACAGGTCGTGTTTCACTGGCATGGAGTACCTCCGCAAGTTGATCATTGACTGAATGCCCTTTGAAGCTAGCCCATCCGACGGGCTCTTGTCATGTTTGAGATCAACCTGTCGCGTTTGAATCCCCGTTCGTCGCTGGGCAGACGATTTCATAAAACCTTTGGCCCACCCTGCCCTCCACTGTAGATCGTCACCCGATGGAGAACAGGTTCCATGAATCACGCTGCCAACGCTGTCGACACCCAGTGCATCAACACTATCCGTACCCTGGCCATGGACGCCGTGCAGAAGGCCAATTCCGGCCACCCCGGCACGCCTATGGGCCTGGCGCCCGTCGGCTACACCCTGTGGAGCCGCTTCCTGCGGTATC
Organism: Pseudomonas sp. 1912-s; assembly: GCF_029269205.1. Lineage (NCBI taxonomy): Bacteria > Pseudomonadati > Pseudomonadota > Gammaproteobacteria > Pseudomonadales > Pseudomonadaceae > Pseudomonas > Pseudomonas sp. 1912-s. Next base: position 26,942 of record NZ_JARIXR010000012.1, read on the forward strand.
ACCCCGAGCACCCCGACTGGCCCAACCGCGACCGTTTCGTGTTGTCGGTGGGCCATGCCTCGATGCTGTTGTATTCGCTGTTGCACCTGGCGGGCGTGGTGGAGATTGACGCCCACGGCAAGCGCTCCGGCGAGCCGGCGATCAGCCTGGATGACATCAAGCAGTTCCGGCAGATGAGTTCGAAAACCCCGGGCCACCCCGAGTACCGCATAACCACCGGCGTGGAAACCACCACCGGGCCACTCGGCCAGGGCTGCGCCAACAGCGTCGGCATGGCCATGGCCGAGCGTTGGCTGGCCAAGCGTTTCAACCGTGACGACCAGGTGCTGTTCGACTACAACGTGTACACCCTGTGCGGCGACGGCGACATGATGGAAGGCATCAGCAGCGAGGCCGCGTCCATGGCCGGGCACTTGAAGCTGGATAACCTGTGCTGGATCTACGACAACAACACCATCAGCATCGAAGGCCACACCGAACTGGCCTTCAGCGAGGACGTGATCAAGCGCTTCCAGGCCTATGGCTGGCACACGTTGCACGTTACCGACGCCAATGACCTGACGGCCCTGAGCGAGGCCCTGAGTACCTTCCAGAAAAACACCGGCGCCCCGACCCTGATCGTGGTCGACAGCGTGATCGGCTACGGCTCGCCCCACAAACACAACACCGCTTCGGCCCACGGCGAACCCTTGGGCGAAGAAGAAATCCGCCTGACCAAAGCCGCCTACGGCTGGCCCGAAGACTCAAGCTTCCTGGTGCCGGACGAAGCGCGCACGGTCCTGCGGGATGCGCTGCTTGCGCGCAGCAAGCCGCTGTATGAGCAATGGATACACACCCTGTCCCACCTGGAACAGTACGAGCCGGAACTGGCTGATGAACTGCGGCGCATGCGCGCCGGCGAAATGCCCGAGCATTGGCAGGACCAACTGCCGAGCTTTGCCGCAGATGCCAAGGGCGTTGCCAGCCGCGCCGCCGGTGGTGAGGTGTTGAATGCGTTTGCCCAGCAGATCCCGTGGCTGCTGGGGGGCTCGGCAGACCTGTCGCCCTCCACCAAGACCAACCTGACCTTCGATAGCGCCGGGCGTTTCAGCGCCGAGAACTACGGCGGGCGCAACCTGCACTTCGGTATTCGCGAGCATGCCATGGGCGCGATTGCCAACGGCATGGCGCTGTCGTACCTGCGGCCCTACACCTCGACCTTCCTGGTGTTCAGCGACTACATGAAACCGCCGATTCGCCTCGCAGCAATCATGGAGCTGCCGGTGGTGTTCGTGTTTACCCACGACTCGATTGGCGTCGGCGAAGACGGCCCTACGCACCAGCCCATCGAACACCTGACCCAACTGCGCGCCACACCGGGCCTGCTGACCCTGCGCCCGGGTGACGCAAATGAAACCCTGGAAGCCTGGAAAATCGCCCTGGCCCAGACCCATCGGCCGACGTGCGTGGTGCTGTCGCGGCAAAATCTGCCGACCCTGGACCGCACGCAATACGCCGCCGCCTCGGGCACGTCCCGTGGTGCCTATGTGTTGGCCGGCGCCGAGAAGCCCCAGGTGATCCTGATCGCCACCGGCAGTGAGGTCAGCCTGGCCGTAGACGCCTATGAGCAGCTGAAATCCGAGGGCGTGGCGGCACAAGTGGTGTCGATGCCGAGCTGGGAGTTGTTCGAAGAACAGGACCAGGCCTACCGCGACAGCGTATTGCCGCCCACGGTGAAAGCCCGGTTGGTGGTGGAACAGGCAGGCCCACTGGGCTGGGATCGCTACGTGGGGCAGACCGGGGCGAAAGTGGTGATGAACAGCTTTGGCGCCTCGGCTCCGCTGTCCAAGTTGCAGGCCAAGTTCGGCTTTACCCTGGAGAACGTGGTGAAACTGGCGAAAGAGCAAGTCAAGCTCAACGCCACTGGCTAGGCTCAGGCACGAGGCGATGAAGGATAAGTAGAGGGAAGCGCGCAAGTTCTGGATAATGGCCCCCGCGTGATCACACGCCCAGCCAACGATACGGAAATCTTGCTCGATGAAATTGCTGCCCCTTCTCGCCTCTGCCTTGCTGCTTCCGTCCATTGCCCATGCAGGCGATGCCGCCCTGGACGACACCCTCAAGGCCTTCAGCCGGTGTGACGCCAGCTTCTTTTCCAGCCTCAAGGCCCACAGCGATGCCTGGAAAGCCTACGCACCGCTGAAGCAGGATAAGGATGCCGCGTGGATTCCGGTGGCCAACCGCAGCAGCCGTTCCGGCAACACGGTGGCCCTGCGCGACCTGCCCCCCGTCGCCGGAATAAAGCTGCTGTCCTATTTCGACGAGAGCACCAACCTGGGCAACGCCGGCTACTACTTCTACTGGGGCTTCATGGTGGATGGCAGCCCGGATGACGTTGCCAAACGCCTCAGCCCGCTGCTGGAAAAACCGGCCCTTCTGAAGAAAATCGACACCGCTTACGTGCGCAGCGAACTGCGGTTTCGCGACAACTGGCTGAGCATCGAGCCGATGCCCGGCGTCGCTCCCGGCAAGTCGCGTGTGGAGCGCGTACTGCTGCTGGAACCGGAAGGCGCACAAACCCGCCTGAGCTGCTCGGTGCAAGGTGCCGTCGACGCCGCGCTGCTGGTGCAATTGCGCCCGGACATTCCGCCCGCCGAATACCCGCAAACGCGCCTGGAAACGGCGATCGGCGATGTTCCCGTGCCCCAGGACATTCTGAAGAAACTTGACTCGGCGCTGCTGGCGCCGAAATTCAAAACCTTGAGCTACACCTACGTGAACAAACCGGGCGGAACCCGCAAGTCGAGCCCGGTTTCGATTGTGCTCAAGACCGAAAGCGGGCTGATGAGCAAAACCGAGCAATACGGCAGCTTCCACGTCGAGCGCCTGACCAAGGCCGACCTTGTCCAGTTGAAGGCGAAGATGGTCGGCCTCGGCGATGACAGCGTGCTGCAAACCAGCGAACTGGAATTCAAGGCGCCCCAAAACTGGAACCCGGGCCAGACCCTCAGTGCACGAATGCTCATGAAGCATGTGCCGGCCAAGGCCAACGACGAGCCCTTCAAGACTCGCCTGGAATGCACCGTGGGCGAACGCATGCCTGCCCGCCAGGTATTTGCCTCGCTGCCGGGTGACGCCATCAAGCTGGCGTGTGTCCAGGGGGATAACCGCACCTCCAGTGTCTTTATCGAAGACCTGGGCTTCGCCATGACACTGGAGTCAACCTCCGGCGCCGATCATGACGTGTACGAAATCACCGCCCTGGAGGTGGTGCGCTGATCACTTGCCGCCAGTCACATCCAGGAACGTTCCCGTGATGAAGGACGCCTCGGCGCCGGCCAGCCACAGGATCGCCCGCGCCACTTCTTCGGGCTGACCGCCCCGGCCCATGGGGATCGAATCCTTCACGCGGTCAACCCGCCCCGGCTCCCCGCCGCTGGCGTGAATATCGGTGTAGATATGCCCGGGACGAATACAGTTGACGCGTATTCCCTCCCGGGCGACTTCCTTGGCAAACCCGATGGTAAAGGTCTCAAGCGCACCCTTCGACGCCGCGTAGTCGACGTATTCATTGGGGCTGCCGAGCCTGGCCGAGGCCGATGAGAGATTGATCACCGACCCGCCCCGGCCGTTGTGACGAAACGACATGCGCTTCACCGCTTGCTGGGCACACAGCATCGGACCGATCGCGTTGACCGCAAAAATCCGCTGCATCCGTTCGAACGCCAGGTCCTCTACCCGGGACTGCAAGGCGTTGATCCCGGCGTTGTTGACCAGCACATCGATGCGACCAAATTCCCGGTCGATCGCGGCAAACAGTTGAATGACCTGCTCCGGGTCAGCGCTGTCGGCGCGCACCGCCAACCCCCGGCGCCCGACCGCTTCGACATCAGCCACCACCGCGAGGGCGGCAGGCTCGTCGGAAACGAAGCTGATCGCCACGTCATATCCTTGTGCGGCAGCCAGCCGCGCGGTGGCGGCGCCAACGCCACGACTTCCACCCGTAATCAGAATCAGCGGTGCCTGCGGGACGGTATCCATTGAGCGAACCTCATGTGGTGGTGGGAAATGCTTTACCGGGTGTCAGCCGATCAGGAGGGTGCCGGTGGCAATCACCACGCACGCCAGGACCTTTCGAACCGTCAATGTCTCGCCCAGGAAGAAGTAGCCGATCAGCGCCGCGAACAACACGCTGGTCTCGCGCAGTGCCGACACTGCGCCCATGGGTGCACCGGCCATGGCGTAGATGATGATCCCGTAGGCCAGGAGCGACACCAGCCCGCCGGCAAACGCGGTGAAGAAGCCAGGCCGCAGGCTGAACAGACTCTTCGGCCCGCGCAGGCCGATATACACCGCCGGCATCAGCACGCCCCACAAGGCGCACATCCACACCGTATAGGCCATCGGGGCGCCGGACAGGCGCGCACCGATGCCGTCGGTCACGCTGTAGGCGGCAATGAAACAGCCGGTGCCCAGGGCGTATGGCAGGCTCGGGATAGCCAGCCGGCGCCCCCTGAACGCCAGGGAAATGATCCCGCCCGACACCAGGGCAATGCCCAGCAGCGCACCGGCCGACACGCTCTCCCCGGCAAACACCGCCGCGCCAAGGGTGATCAGCACCGGCGAGGAGCCGCGGGAAATCGGGTAGGTCTGCCCCAGGTCGCCCACCTTGTAGCTGCGCACCAGGAACAGGTTGTAGCCAACGTGCAGTACCGCTGACAGCACCACATAAAACCAGCTGGCGGGGGCCGGTGGCTGCAGGAACACCGCGACGGCGACACTGGCGATGGCCACTGCCAGGCACATGACCGTCATCGACCAGAGCCGGTCGGCGCCGCCACGCAGCAGCGCGTTCCAACTGGCATGCAGTAAGGCGGCGAAGAGAACCAGGAGAATGATGTGATAAGGCATGCGCCCATCCTAAGCAATCGGGCGCGTTAACTGAAACGAAGTCTTCTCATCGAAGAATGAGCAAATCCTCATGCTTCATTCGTAAGCGAGCCCGGCGCTCGTGGCCTCCTGCATCAGCCATTCTCGGAAACTGACGATGTGCGGCCGGGATTCAAGGCCTTTGGGGCACACAAAATAATAGGCAACCGGGGACGGGAACGGCACATCGAACAGCTTGACCAGGCGCCCATCGCTCAGCTCGGATTCCACATGCCCGCTGCGCGCCAACGCAATGCCCTGGCCGAGCAAGGCGGCCTCGATCGTCATGTTGGTATCAGCAAACCGGACGCTCTCCTTGAGCGGCGAAATGCCCAGCCCGACGTGCTGGAACCAGACTTCCCATTTCGGCACCAGGTCGGCGCCGTCTCGCGTCAGCAAGGGATAGCGCAGCAATTCGGCAGGCGTGCGCGGCCTGCCAAAACGGCTCAAAAGGTCAGGGCTCGCCACCGGAAAGATCTGCTCCCGGAACAGGAACTCCGAGTACAGGGCCGGGTAATTGCCGTTGCCGAAGCGGATCGCCACATCTGCCTCTGTACTAGAGAAGTTGATGGCTTTGTCACTGGAGTCCAGCGTGACCAGGATTTCCGGATGCCGCTGGGCCAGGCTCGGCAACCGTGGCAGCAGCCATTTCAGCGCGAAGGAATAGGTGGTGCTGACCTTGAGCCGCACCCGGCCCTTTTGCTCGCGCAGGTCCGCCAGTGTGGCCTCGAGGTTCATGAAGAACTCACGCACGATCGGCGCAAGGGCCGCCCCGGCAGGTGTCAGGCTGAGTGACTTGCCCCGCTGGAACAGCTGCAACCCCCAGAGTTCTTCGAGGTGCTTGAGTTGATGGCTGACGGCACTTTGGGTGACATGCAGCTCTTCCGAGGCCGAGGTGAAGGTAGCGTGCCGTGTCGCAACCTCGAAGGCGCGCAATGTCGAGGTGGGTGGCAGGTCTCTCATGGCAGCGCTTCTCGGGGCGGTCACCCGCCCTTTATGAATGGAAACTCATGATAAGGCATTCCGGCCGCGCCTCGAAAGCAGCCCGCTTATTCACACGCCACGCACACCTGCTGAAACCACGCCGAAAAGTTCGGCCAGCGCTCATTCGTCGGGCCATTGTGCGACCAGTACCGAACCTGCCCCAGGTGTGACACGCAGAAGTAGTCGCCATTGTCTTCAATGAACGGCAGCCAGTCCTTTGGAACGCCCATTTGGTTCCAGGCGGTCTGGGCGATTTCGAACAAGTCGAGATGGCTCGTGCCCGGCAGGATCACCGCCGGTTCAAACGTCGCATTGGCAACATCGCTTCCGCCCTTGAGAAACTCGATGTAGGCGGCCGGAAACGGGAAGTTCAGGTTGCTGGCGGCCTTCTCGATTTCAGCATCGGTTGGAATACGGAACGGGTCGGAAATCATCGATAAAGTCCCTGGCTCGACGAATGGGAGCGTGCTGAATACCACAGTTGCCCTGGCAACACACCCTCAACGCAGCTGGAACCGCGCCGTGTTGTCGCTCAGCGCCCGGCTGCCCTTGCTCAACATGTCCGCCGCCTGATTCACCGCTCGCGCGCCGTCGAGCAAGCGCCCGGCGGCCTGGTCGACCTGCTGGATATTGCCGCTGACTTCATCCGCCGTCGCTGCCTGCTCCTCCACCGCCGTGGCGATCTGCGCCAGGGTATCGGTGACGCTCTGCACGGCGCTGGCGATCTCGCCCAGCCGATGGCCAAGGCCGGTGACCGACTCGGCATCGGTCACCGCCTGCTCACAGGCCGCGCCCATCAGCGTGACCGCCTGGCTCACCGTCGAGCGCAAGCTGTCTACTGTCCCGGCGATCTGCGCCGTGGACGCCTGGGTGCGCTGTGACAGGCTGCGCACTTCATCCGCCACCACCGCAAAACCCCGACCCTGTTCGCCGGCCCGCGCCGCTTCAATGGCGGCGTTCAGCGCCAGCAGGTTGGTCTGCTCGGCGATGCCGCGAATGGTGTCGACCACCGACTGAATCTGCTGCCCCTGCTGGCTGACGCGCTCCAGTGCGTCGGAGGTGTCGGTCAACCGCTGGTTGAGCTGTTGAATGCTGGCGGTGGTGCGCTGGCTGTCGCGGCTGCTGTCCTCGGCGATCTGCCGGGTTTTCTGCGCGCTGCCGGACGCCTGCTCGCAGCTTTTGGCGACGCCCATGGAGGTGGCCGCCAACTGCGTGGCGGCCGCTGCGATCTGGCTGATTTGCTGTTGCTGGTCTTCCACTTCGGTCAGCGTGCTGCCCGATTGCGAGTTGAGCGTCAGCACCGCCGAGCCGAGCTGCTGCGTCTCGTGGTTCACCCCCAGCAAGCTGGTGCGCAACTGCACCACCGCCACGTTGAGCGCGGTACTGATCGCGGCCAGTTCGTCGCGGCCTTCCACCGCTACCTCGACGCACAGATTGCCGTCGCGCAGGGACTCGGCCAGGGTGGTGATGCCACTGGCGCTGCGGCGGATCGAGGCCTGCAAGCACACGAACAGGTACAACGCCGCCAACGCCAGCACGCTGAACGTCACCGCCACCGGGATGAACTGTTTGAGGGAGCGGTCGCGGTAGTAACCCAGGCGCGCGTCCAGCGAGGTCAACGACTGCTTGCGCAGCGCGCCCAGGGTGCCGAGCATGCCATCCACACTGCGTTCGAAGGCGGTGGTGTCGAGCTTGATGGTGCCGCCAAACACGCCTTCGTCCAGGGCTTTGAGCTCGTTGTCCAGCTGTTGCAAGCTGTCGTCGTATTGCGCGATCCAGGGTTGCAGCCCCGGGTATTGCTTGGCCTTGAGGGAGGCGGCGGCCTTGACCAACTGGTCCCGGGCATCACCGATGCGCCCGCGCAGGTCGCGCATCTGCAAACGGCTTTGCAGGGTGAACTGCCCCGAGGCGATGGACGACTGGCCGACGCTCGCCATGCGCCCGATGCGCTCGATCAGGTCGGGCGTCTGCTGGGTGGAAATCTGCATCAGCAAGTAGGTTTCAAGCCACGGATCGAGGATCAGGCCCGCGTCCATGGTGATCTGCTCGCGCAAGGCTTGCATGGCGCTCAGCGCCGACGTGAAGCGGTCGTAGCCATCCGGCCACCAGCCCACGGTACGCAGGGCCTGGGAGTCCATGCCCGTGACCGAAGCCTGCAACGCGTCGAAGCGCGCGAGGGTGTCGGCGCTGGCGCTCTGGGCTTTCAGGGCCTCGCCCAGGGCCTGCACGCTCTGCTGGATCAGCGGAAAGTTGGTGTCGACCGCGGTCATTGCGGCTTTGGCGGCGGGTGTCTGGTCGTGGAGGATGTCGGCGGCTTTCCAGCGCGCCGCCAGGTTGCGCTGGGCGGTCAGCTGGGCGTCCAGGGTATCCAGGGCCAGCAGTTCGCGTACGCCGGATTGCTCATTGGAAATCACCGTCAGTTGGGTGCGGTACTCCTGGGCGATCATCCACAAGCTGCCGGCCAGGGGCAGCATGAACAGGAAAAACAGGATCTGGAACTTGCGCGCAAATCCGAAACGTCCGAGCAGGCGGATTCCCGGCGACAAAAGGCTTTGCATGTCCGACTACTCCTAGAACCACTCGCCTCAGCGGCGAATCAAGCTTTGAAATGACTGACGGCAAAATGCCATGTCATTGATTAAGCTGGCTCAAGCAAGAAACGGACCGCCGCAGGGAGGCCGCAGATTAGGCGGGGTGTCGTTGAACAATCTGCGGGGCGTGCGCAAAAATGGGGCAAAAGCACTCAGCACCGGTGGCAGAACGGTAACCCTCTGTGGCGAGGGAGCTTGCTCCCGCTGGGGTGCGAAGCAGCCCTGAATCCTGCAAACGGTATTTCCTTGAGAGAACACCTGTGCCTGTTTTGGGGCTGCTGCACAGCCCAGCGGGAGCAAGCTCCCTCACCACAGGGTTAGTGTTGCTGAATAGGTGGGGGGAGTCAGATTACTGGCTGACAAAAGCCAACACCCGCTCCAGCATCCGGTCACAGGCCTCAAGTTGCGCGACGCTGATGAATTCATCGGGCTTGTGCCCCTGGTCCATGCTGCCGGGCCCGCACACCACGGTGGGAATGCCCGCCTGGTCAAACAGCCCGCCTTCGCTGCCGAACGCCACGGTGCCGAAGGCCTTCGAGCCGCAGAATTCGGCAACCCATTCAGCCGCCTGGCTCTCCACCGCTGTCGACAACCCCGGGTAGCTCGACAGCTCGCTGAAGTGGATCGCGCACTGCTCACTGACTGCCTGCATCGCCGGCAATAACGTGTGCTCGGCGTAACCACGCAATTGGTCCGCGACGTGCCAGGGATCCTGCGCCGGCAGCGAGCGCACTTCAAAGTCGAAGCTGCAGTTTTGCGGGACAATATTGAGTGCCTTGCCGCCGGCGATCATGCCGGTTTGCACGGTGGAGAAAGGTGGATCAAAACTCACGTTATGGTGATGCGGCGCCTTGAGTTCTTCACCCAGCCGGCCCAGCTCGATGATCAACCGCGCGGCATATTCGATGGCGTTCACCCCCGACGGGGCATACGCCGAATGGCACGCCGCGCCATGCACTTCGCAACGCATCGCCAGCTTGCCCTTGTGGCCCAGCACCGGCTTGAGTTCAGTGGGTTCGCCGATCACGCACAGCAACGGCTTGACCGGCTTGGCGTGGAACGCTTCGATCAGCGAGCGCACGCCCAGGCAGCCCACCTCTTCATCGTAAGACAGCGCGATATGCACCGGCATGCGCAGCGGTACCTGTACCAACGCCGGGACGCTGGCCAGCACACAGGCGATATAGCCTTTCATGTCGGCAGTGCCACGACCGTACAACTTGCCGTCCTTTTCGGTCAGCTCGAACGGTGCAACGCCCCAGCGCTGGCCATCCACGGGCACCACGTCGGTGTGGCCGGACAGCACGATGCCCGGCACGTCCGCCGGGCCGATGGTCGCCAGCAGGTTGGCCTTGCTCTTGTGCTCGTTGAACAACAGCTCGCAGCTCACGCCATGGTGCTGCAGGTAATTGCGTACGAAGTCGATCAGCGCCAGGTTCGATTCACGGCTGGTGGTGTCGAAGCTGACCAGTTGCGCCAGCAGGTCGCGGCTCTGGCTCATCGGTCATCTCCCGGCACCGCATAACCCGGGGCAAACTGGGGGTTGATGGCGCGGTCGATGTAGTCCTGCATTTGCCCGCGATAGGCCTGCCAGAGTTGCTCAAGTTCGCCGATGGGGTTTGCGTCGGCCCAGTCCACCCGCAGGTTGACGATGGGCCACAGGTGATCACCGACCACCACCATCGCGGCAGAGTGCACCGGCCCCGCCTCTCCTCCTCCCGTCACACCCGCCTGCATCGCGGCGAGCAGTCGGTCGGCGAGGTGCCCTGGAGTGTCTTCGAAGGCGCGCACCATGGCTTCGATCACCCCGGTATTGGCCAGCATGTTCCCGGCCGCCACGCATTGTTCACCGCTGACCGCGTGGTGAATGCCCAGGGTCTGCGCGCCGCTGAAGTGCGCGGTTCTGCCCGTGCTATCAATGGCCGTCACCTGGCGATATTCGCTGTGGCTTTGCGGGGTGAGCACGGTCGCCAGCGCGTCACTCGGTGCCATGCCCTCGGCCAACAGGTCCAGGGTGTGCGGGCCGAGTGCCGGCAACGTGATGTTCTGCGACGCCACCGCGCCCACACCCGGGCGTAGCCACGGGCAACGGGCCCCCACGGCAATACTCGACGAGCTGATAGCGATACCCAGCTGCCCGGTTTCGGCACAGCGGGCGACAACCGAAAAGGTCATGGCAATTCCTGTCTCTAAAGGATCAAATCAGTCGAGCAGCGACGGGTCGGCGTCGATCATCAGCTGCTTCATTTCTTCAAAATGCCGTTGCGAGAAATCCGTGATGCCTTCCCAGCCGCGCGCGGTTTTTTCGGCCACTTCGTCAGACAGTACCCGCAGTGGCTGGCCGGTGGACCATGCCGTAACGAGGATCTGGCAAGCGCGCTCCAGGGTCCAGATATCGTCGAAGGCCTCACCGATGGACGTGGCCGTGACCATTACCCCATGGTTGCCCATCAACAAGCGACTCTTGCCGTCCAGCAACCCGGCGAGGCGCTCGCCTTCGGCCTCGGTGTCGGCCATGCCGCCGTACAGTTCGTCCACCGCCACGCGATTGAAATAGCGTGCGGTGTTCTGGTCAATCGCAGGGATATGCGGCTTGGCCAGGCAGGCAACCGCCGTGGTGTACACCGGGTGCAGGTGCAGCACGGCGCGGGTGTGTGGCAACAACCGGTGAATCTGCCCGTGGATCGACCAGGCGGTGGCGTCCACGTCGGGATGGTCGGCGCCCGAGGCGTCGTCGGCGTTCAGCAGCAACAGGTCACTGGCGCGGATACGCGAGAAGTGCTTCCACTTCGGGTTGAGCAAAAACTGCTTGCCGTCGGCGGATACCGCCGCGCTGAAATGGTTGGCCACCGCCTCATGCATGCCAAGGTGCGCAACGATGCGAAAGGTCGCCGCCAGGTCGATGCGGGTTTGCTCTTCAAGTGATAACGCCATGTAGCTTTCTCCGCAGGGCAATTGGATGGCGAGGGGTTTATTGTGGCGAGCGAGCTTGCTCGCGCTGGACTGCGCAGCAGTCCCATTCGCTTGGATAACGCGAAGAGGCCGCTTCGCGGCCCAGCGGGAGCAAGCTCCCTCGCCACAACAAGCTCGGTCGCCACAGGTTCGGTGCGTACCGTTAAGTGAGCACGCTTGTGATCAGGACTTCGGCATCAGCTCGGCGATGTCGGCCTCGGTAGGTGCCTGGAAGTTGTATTTCTTGAGCAAGGCTGCGTATTCAGGGGTGGCGCTGAACTTCTTGAGGCCTTCGATCAATGCGTTCTTGACCTCGTCATTGCCCTTCTTCACGCCGAAGCCGTTCAGCACCGGGTAGATCAAGGTGTCGGAAGAAATCACCACGCGGCCGCCGAGTTTTTCCACCGCGCCACGGGCCACGGCGGCGTCGGTAATCTGTGCCTCAACCGCATGGGCCAGCAGCGCCTGGGTGGTTTGCGGGTCGGTGCTGTACTCACTGATCGCGATCGGCTTCAGGCCTTTCTTCACACAGTACTCATCCGACAGTTTGTGCATCTGCGCCAGCCAGGACGTGGCGCCCATGGAGCCGATCTTGTGGCCGCAGAATTCTTCCGGGGTCTTGGGCTGGAAGTCGCTGCCCTTGAGGGTCAGGATCGATTCACCGCTCTTGAGGTAGGGAATCATGTCGATGACTTTCACCCGCTCGGCGGTGATGTACATCGACGAGTTGGTCACGTCGAACCGCCCTGCCTGCAAGCCCGTAATCAGGTTGGGGAAGCGCGTGTCGAGGGTCTCGACGGTGCGGCCCATGGTCTTGGCCAGGCCGTCCATGAACTCAATGTCAAAGCCTGCGGGCTTGTTGTTGTCCATGTATTCATAGGGAAAGAAGGTCACGTCGGAACCGGCGACAATTTTCCCGTCTTTCTGGAAAGCCGACGCCGCCAACGACGTCATTGCAACCGCAGCGCCCAGCAGGCACACGGCAATTGGGCGAGCAATCATCTGAAACGCTGTCATGGTAATACCCTGCAAGGTGAGAAGGAGGTTAGGCAGTGACTGAGTCCTGGCCGGCCTGTTGCACAAAGAAAGAGGCGCCACGGGGCTTCTGCGGCAAGCGCAGGTGGTTTTCCGTGGAACGCACCAGGCCACTTTCTGCACCGGCCACCATCAGGCCGGCGTGCGCGCTGGGCAGCGGGTTTTCGCCGAATGGCAGCGCGTCTTCAGCGGCGTAGACGCTGATGAACAGGGTGCGCGGCAGTTCGGTCTCGTTAGGGCTTGAAGCATGCAAAAGACGGGTGTGCATGAAGCACACGGAACCGGCCGGGCCGTAACAGGCCACCGGGCTCTGGCACAGGTCGTCGACTACGGTGTCGTCCACCGAACCGGTGAAACGCTGGTTGTGCCAGTGGGACCACAGCGGGCCTTTGTGGCTGCCGGGGATCACATTCAACGGGCCATTTTGCGGCGTGACTTCGCTGACCATCAGCAAGGCCGTGACGATGTCGTCGTTGCTGTGAGGCGTGAACAGGAAGTCCTGGTGCCACTTCACCTGGGTGGCGGTGTGGGGGAGTTTCGAGTTGATCTTGCTGTGATGAAAACGCGTGCCGCCGCCCCCGATCAATTGCGCGGAAATCGCTGCCATCCGCGATTGCAATGCCACACGCTGGTACGCCGGCGAAATCTCGGTGGGCGAACTCACCCGCCGCAACGAGGGATGATCCGGGCGATGGTCGCCCTCGAGGTCGAAACGCGCACGGCCATCCACCGTTTCCCCCCAGCCCTGGTCGTGGCTGCGGCTGTCTTCTACCCACTGGTCGAAGTCGTGTTGCAATGCAGCGACTTCTTCAGTCGACAACACGTCTTGCACCACCAGAAAGCCGTCCCGGTGGAACTGTTCAATTTGCGCTTGCTCGATCATGGTGTCGCTCTCTTGTCGCTCGAACGTTAAGGGGGTCACGCCAGCGAGACGTCCTTGAGGAACGCCTCCACACGTGGGTTCTCGCCGCTGCGCAACGCGTGCGGCGTGTCATCGCAGACCACCCGGCCCTTCTCCATGAACACGATCCGGTCGGAGACCTTGAACGCGAAATTCATCTCATGGGTGACGATCACCATGGTGATGCCCTCCTGGGCCAGGGCTTCGATGACTTGCAGGACTTCGTTGACTTTTTCCGGGTCCAGGGCCGAGGTGGGCTCGTCAAACAGCATGATTTGCGGGCGCATCATCAGGGCGCGGGCAATGGCCACGCGTTGCTGTTGGCCACCAGACAACTGGTGCGGATATTTCCAGGCGTGGTCGAGCATGCCGACCTTGTGCAGCAGCGCGTAGGCCTGCTGCTTCAGCTCTTCGACGCGCCCTAGGCGGTGGTACTTCGGCGCCATCAGCAGGTTGTCGAGCACGCTCAAATGCGGGAACAGGTTGAAGCTCTGGAACACCATGCCGATGTTCAGGCGATGCTCGGCGTGCTCCACGTACTGCGGCTTTTGCGCGCCGACCTTGTCCAGGTGAATGAACGGCTGTCCGTTGATTCTGATCTCGCCGTTATCCAGTTGCTCAAGCCCATTGAGCAGGCGAATCAGGGTGGTTTTGCCGGAGCCCGAAGGCCCGATCACCGACACCACTTCACCGGGCTGAATCTGCAGGTTGACCGAGCCCAACACCTCCACATCGTTGTAGGCTTTGTGCAGCCGGGAAGCCTGGAGTGCCGGGCCTTCGGTGCTGACCGGGCGCTGCAGGGCGACACGCTGTTGGGTCGCCAGTGCCAGCACTTCTGCATCGGGCACCCGGGAAACGTTGCGCTGGTTGACGTCGAGAAAACGCTCCAGGCGCTTGAGCAGGAAGTCGAACACCGTGACGATGAATACGTAGAAAAACGCCACCGCCGCCATCGTCTCGATCACCAGGAAGTTCTGCGAATACAGGCGCTGGCCGACCATCAGAATTTCGGTCAGCGAGATCACCGACACCAATGACGTGAGCTTGACGATGGAGATGTATTCGTTGGCCAGCGACGGCAGCGCCACCCGCAATGCCTGCGGAATCACCACCCGCCACTGGATCCCGAAAAACTTCAGCCCCAGTGCCCGCGCAGCCTCGCCCTGCCCTTTGGGAATCGACAGCAGGCCGCCCCGGTGAATCTCCGCCACATAGGCGGTTTCGCAGATCACCAGGGCCAGCAGGCCGGCCCAGAACGGGTCCGCCAGGATCACCGAAGTGGCAGGAATCGCTTGCGGCAGGTTGTAGATGAAAATCAGCAGCACCAGCAGCGGCAGGCTGCGGAACAACCAGATGTAGCCCCGCGCCGGCAGGCTGATCAGCGCATGTCTGGATTGCTTGGCCAGGGCCAGCAGGAAGCCCAGCGCGATGCTCAACACCCAGGTCAACGAACTGAGTTGGATGACCGTCCATGTCGCCCGCCAGAACTCGGCATCGGCCAGCAAACCAAACATGTAATTCCAGTTGAAAGTCATCGTCACTGCGCTCGATAAAAAAATGAAAATGCCCACCGAATGCTCAACGTGAAGGTCGAACCCTGATCTGCACCGATGGATTGAGAGTCGTGGGAGGAGGCACTTTGGGTCAATTCGTAAAAGCCGGCCTATTGGGTAGGGAGAACCTACGCAGCGTCACCGTTCCCTGGGTGACGACGGGGCTGCTGAAACAGCCTGTCTCGTATTGGTGCGGGACCGCGCCTGCGCTGCATGCCGGCGCCACCTTTTGGTGCGCTGCAAACACAATCCCTTGTGGGAGCTGGCTTGCCTGCGATGGCATCGCCGCGGTGTACCTGCAAGGCCGAGGTGCCCGCATCGCAGGCAAGCCAGCTCCCACAGAAAAGCAAGAAAGCAGGCCGTTCAGCTCACCGTGTTAAGGCCGCGCACCGCATGGGCATCGAAAAAACTGGGGGCTGCCATGCCCGGGATGTACTGGTCTGAAACGAACATGCGGCAACGCTCGGCAAACGCCGACACCACCCGGGACAATTGGGTATTGCTCGCCGTGGCATACCCCAGCTGCATCGGCCGGTGCGGGCCGGACAACCGCAGGCGGATCAAGCGCTTGCCGTCCTGGGAAAGGTTGGCTTTGGGCCGGGCGTTCGCGAAGGAATAGCCGATGCCATTGGCGACCATGGAACGCACGGTTTCAAGGTTGCTGGAGCGCATGATGATGTTCGGGGTGGTGCCCGCCTGCATAAAGAAGCTGAGGAAATATTCCCGGCTCCAGGGCGTGTCCAGCAGCACCACCGGGTAATCCTCAAGGTCGAGCATGCTCACCGCCGACAGGCTGGCCAGCGGGTGGTACTCACCCACCATCACATACGGCGGCAGTTGCGCCAGCGGCTGGAAGTCGATGTCCTCACTGGTCACCAGGTCGTAGGTCAGGGCGATATCGATCTCGGCGCTGCGTAGTTTTTCCAGCATTTCCTCGTGGTTGCCCTCGACCTGTGTGAGGCGCACGCCCGGAAACGCCCGGCCAAAACCGAACACCAGCTCGGGGGTGATCATCGGCGCCAGCCATTCCAGGCACCCCACCCGCAGCGGGCCGCGCACGGTATTCAGCGACTCGGAAGCGATGGTGTAGAGGTTGGTCATCTGCTCCAGGATCAGCTTGGCCTCTTGCATCACCTGGCGCCCCACCGCGGTGAGGGAAATGCCCTGGGCGTGGTGCCGAACAAACAGCTGGATGCCCAGCTCGGCCTCCATGTGGGTGATCGCCGCCGAGATCGACGGCGACGACACATGAATGCGTTCAGACGCGGCACTGATGCTGCCTGCCTCACCGGAAGCCACGAAATATTCCAGTTGGCGCTGGGTAATACGACTGAGCATCACGCCTCCACTCCATCAACAGGCCGACACCCGGCTGGCGCCGACGGCTTGAACCACAGCTGTGCATGGTTCATGCCGGGTGCGGCTTTCGCCCTACGCCGAAGCTCAGGTGCAGCGCTTCGGTTTTGCCTAAGCATTACCTCGCGCAAATGCTGGTTTCGCGCGAGCGGGGCCAATGTGAAGCTGGATTTATTCCGTACCCGACGAGTTGCCAGCAATGCCCACCCATACCCGTATTCGCATGTTCAACACCCAGCAGACCTACCCCAACCAGGCGCTGGACAACGACCTGTGCCAGGCCGTGCGCGCCGGCAACACCATTTATGTGCGCGGCCAGATCGGCACCGATTTCGAGGGCAACCTGGTCGG
Organism: Pseudomonas sp. 1912-s; assembly: GCF_029269205.1. Classification (NCBI taxonomy): domain Bacteria; kingdom Pseudomonadati; phylum Pseudomonadota; class Gammaproteobacteria; order Pseudomonadales; family Pseudomonadaceae; genus Pseudomonas; species Pseudomonas sp. 1912-s. The sequence goes on from NZ_JARIXR010000012.1 coordinate 43,573, forward strand.
CCTCGGCGACCCGCGGGCGCAAGCTGAACAGGCGATGAAAAACGTCAAGCAACTGCTGGAAGAAGCCGGTTCCGACCTGTCGCACATCGTGAAGACCACCACCTACCTGATCGACCCGCGCTACCGCGAGCCGGTGTACCGGGAGGTCGGCAAATGGCTCAAGGGCGTGTTCCCGATCTCCACCGGCCTGGTGATTTCGGGGTTGGGCCAGCCGGAGTGGCTGATGGAAATCGACGTGATCGCCGTGGTGCCGGATGACTGGAACCCGGGCCAGCCAACCTGACGACCTGGAGTGTCCCATGCCCCGCACTGTGTATTTCCTCAACGGCCCCAACGCCAACCTGTACGGGCTGGACAAAAACGGCACCTACGGCAGCGAAAGCTTCGCCAGCATCGAAGCACGCTGCCAGCGCCACGCCACGGAGCTGGGCCTGACCCTGGCGTTTCGCCAGAGCAACCATGAGGGTGTGCTGGTGGACTGGATTCAGGAGGCTCGCCTCAACGCCCGCGCGATCATCATCAACGCCGCCGGCCTGACCTACAGCTCGGTGCCGATCCTGGATGCGCTGCTGGCGTTTGACGGCCCGATCATCGAAGCCCACATGAGCAACATCTGGAAGCGCGAGGCTTTCCGTCATCACTCTTACGTGTCCAAAGCGGCCACCGGCGTGATCGCAGGCCTCGGCGCGCTCGGCTATCGCCTGGCCCTGACAGCGGTGGCCGAGCTTCTGGAGACCGATTGAAGCGCTTTGGTTTTGCCTAACCTCTACGTTCGAAAAGCATCATTTGCGGCTGGCTGGCGCTTGATCACACTGGCAGCCGTCGATGGTTGCTCACTTTAGGAAGCTCACATGTCAGTTGAAACAATCAACACCCTGGTGGTGGGCGCGGGCCAGGCGGGGGTCGCCATGAGTGAGCACCTCTCACTGATGGGCGTGCCGCACATTGTGCTGGAGCGCAACCGCATCGCCGAGCGCTGGCGGTCCGAGCGCTGGGACTCGCTGGTCGCCAACGGCCCGGCCTGGCACGACCGGTTTCCCGGCCTGAAATTCGAGGGTATTTCCCCGGAGAGCTTCCCGCCGAAAGAGCGCATGGCGGCATACTTTGAAGAGTACGTGCAGATGCTGAAGGCGCCGGTGCGCACCGGGGTTGAAGTGCAGCAAGTGGAGCGGCATGTGGGGCGGCCCGGGTTCAAGGTGACCACCTCGACCGGTGTGATCGAGGCCACCAACGTGGTTGCCGCAACGGGCCCCTTCCAACGGCCGTCCATCCCGAAACTGGTGCCGGAACACGCCAAGGTGCAGCAGCTTCATTCCTCCGCCTACAAGAATCCCGGCCAACTGGCTGAAGGTGCCGTGTTGGTGGTGGGCGCTGGAGCATCCGGCTCGCAGATTGCCGAAGAACTGCAAAAGGCCGGCAAGACGGTGTACCTCTCGGTGGGCGAACACTACCGCCCTCCTCGCGCTTACCGTGGCCGCGATTACTGCTGGTGGCTGGGCGCGCTGGGCTTGTGGGACGAGGTCAAAATCCAGCCGAAGAAAAAACATGTGGCCTTCGCCGTCAGTGGCTACGAAGGCGGCAAGACGGTCGACTTCCGCCGCCTGGCGCACATGGGCATTACGCTGGTGGGCGTAACCCGGGCGTGGAATGAAGGCGTGATGGAGTTTGAGCCGGGGCTCGCGGCCAACGTGGCCGAAGGTGACCGTGCCTACTTTGATGTGTTGCGGGACGCCGACGCCTATATCGAGCAGAACGGCCTGGAGTTTGCGCCGGAGCCTGAAGCGTGGGAACTGCTGGCTGACCCGCAATGCCTGGTGAACCCGATCCTCAGCCTGGACCTGGCAGAGGCTGGTGTGACCACGATCCTGTGGGCCACCGGTTTCAGTTTCGATTTCAGCTGGCTGAAGGTGAATGCGTTTGACGAGAAAGGCGAGCCTTTCCATAAGCGCGGGATCTCGGCGGAGAGCGGGATTTACTTCCTGGGTTTGCCCAACCTGGTGAACCGAGCGTCTTCGTTCATCTATGGTGTTTGGCACGATGCGAAGTACGTGGCCGACCATATCGTCTTGCAGAACGACTACAAGGCCTATCGCAAGCCGTGAGGCACTGGCGCGGCCCAGGCAATCCCGGCAGACTGCCTGCAAAGAGATGAGTCATTGCGGGGAACAACAGGATGGATCGGCTGGCGGCAATGGAAACCTATGTCTACGTGGTAGAGACCGGTTCGTTTTCTGCGGCGGCCAGGCGCCTGGAGGTCGGGCAACCCGCCATTTCAAAAACCATCGCACAGCTTGAAGAACACCTGGGCGTACGCCTGCTGATCCGCTCGACGCGCGGGTTGACGCCGACCGAGGCCGGCACGCTGTTTTTCGAGCACGCCAAAAAGGTGATCGAAGGCGCAGACGAAGCCGAACTCGCCGCTCGCGGGTCGGCGGCCGGGCTGACCGGCACCTTGCGGATTTCAGCGGCGACCACCTTCGCCCGGTTGCACATTCTTCCCCACCTTGGCGCGTTCCTGGAGCAGCACCCGCAGCTGGAGGTCGACGTGCGCCTGGACGACCGTTCGATGAACCTGATTGAAGAAGGGATCGACGTGGCGTTGCGCATGGGCAACCTCATCGATTCGAATCTGACCGCAAGAAAAATCGCCCAGTGCCGGCGGTTGGTGATGGCGACGCCGGCGTATTTCCAACGCTGCGGCGTGCCCGAATCCCCCGCCGACCTGGCCGATCACGAGGCCGTGATCTATACGCTGGGCGGCGGTGGCACCGCATGGCACTTCAAGAAAGATGGAACCGAACAGCCCGCCACGCTCTCCGGCCGTATACGGGTGAGCGCGGCCGAGGGTGTGCGCACGGCGGTGTTGTCGGGCTACAGCCTCACCATCTCGTCAGAATGGATGTTCACCCCTGAGCTGGCGAGTGGCGAGGTGGTGGCGGTGCTTGGAGACTGGGCGCTGCCGGAGCTGGACCTGTGGGCGATCTTCCCCACCGGGCGCATGGCAAGCGCCAAGGCCCGGGCGTTTGTCGACTTTGTCGAACAGTTGATGGAAAACCGTTAATCCTGCAACGCGGGCAGCAACTCGGAAGGGTCCGGGCGACGGGTGTAGTCCGGGTTGACTTCAGCGTAGGTGATCACGCCGTCCTGGCCGATCACGAAGCGCGCCGGCATGGGCAACACCCAATCCGGGTTGTTGTTGAAGGCCGGCAGGTCATTGCCGAACGACTTGTACAAATCCACCAGATAGTCGGGCAATTTGAAACGCAGCCCGAAGGCATCGGCCACGTCGCTCAGGGTGTCGGACAGAATCGGGAAGCTCAGTTTGTTCTCGCGCACCGACTTGCGGCTGTTTACGTTGTTCTGCGGAGAGATCGCCACCAGGCTTGCACCCAGCTCACGGAACGCCGGCAAGGCCTCCTCCAGCGCTTGCAGCTCCATGTTGCAGTACGGGCACCAAACGCCCCGGTAGAAGGTAATCACCAGCGGGCCCTTGGCCAACAACGCCACCGAGGAAACAGGATTGCCGTCGGGGTCGTTGAGCTTGAAGGCCGGGGCCTTGTCGCCGACCTTCAGCGCGCGTTTGGCCTGGCCGGTGGCGATCAGCTCGTCGGTGGCGCGTTTCATCACCACGTGCACCTGGGGCGGCGCGTTATAGGGTGGTTTGCCGGCGACGAAGTCCGCGTTGAAGGCATCGAGTTTTGCTTGAAGAGTCATGTTCGGTTCCTGGCATGGGGGCGGTTGACCACCCGGATTTAATCGCCAGACCAGCATTGCTGTTTGCAGGGTGCGGTAGTAGAGAGGCTGAAAGCATAGGAGCTATTCTTTGGCGGAATGCGATCCCTGTGGGTAGCGCGCTGGTTGTGGTGAGCGAGCTTGTTGTGGTGAGCGAGCTTGCTCGCGCTGGACTGCGCAGCAGTCCCATTTTCCGGGCCCGCTTCGCGACCCAATTTTACGAATCTACTGGCGCAGTCGGTTTAAACACCCCTGACTCATGTCTTCACCTCCCTTGCCGACACACTGGCGATGACGGGAACTCTCAACGGCCGATGCCTGCAATTGCTGGCCGTTTAACAGAGAACAAACACTCCCCCCATCCTCGGCTACACGCAGTCCCACCCACTCACCAGGGCTCGCGTGTTCCTGAGGTGTCGCATAGAAAGTCTTCATTTCTACCCCAGGAGTCACTCAATGAAATGGCATCAACTGCTCTTCCCTTTCGCCGCGCTGGTGACTTGCGCCAGCAGCTTCGCCGCCACGCCCCCACTGCAAACGTTTCTCGCCTGTGACGAAAACTCTCTGGCCGTGGTCAATCAGCCGGGTCTCAAGGAACGCATTCCCAGTGCGCTGGCCAACGGCAAGATGACGTTCAGTGGCGGAACCAAAACAGACATGGGGCAGCGGTGGGTGTTCGACACGCCGGTCACGCTCAATGGTGTCGCGTTGACCGGCTTTTTTGTGGAAGACCAGGACCTGATGGGCTCACGTATCATTGGCTGGGGCTTCTACACCCAGCAGGCACCCGATGAGCTTTACGCCCAGTTGAATAAAGTACCCGGCAGCAACCTGGAGAGCGCCAACGGGATTTACGCCCGCGCGCAAATCTGGTCGCACAAGCAGTCAGCCTGGGTACCGGAAAACGGCGATGACAATGCAGGCAAGTTGGTCACCGATACGGCAGAACGGATATTGATGGTAGAACCTGCGCCGCAAGACGCGACCAAGACCAGCAAAGGTATGGTCACCTGCTCGGTTCAAGGCACGGTCAGCGCAGCGATGCTCAAGTCCACTCGGCCTGACCTCATCAAGTGAGAATGGGGGGCAGACCACCATCACCTGAAGGTGGTCTGACCCCCTATTTTCTCCCCGCGATGAACGCGCATGAGTCTGCCGCGAAATGAATGCCGGCAAAACCTGATGACTCCAGCCATCAGATGTATGGCTCCCCTCCCCACATACGCCCATAAAAACCGCCAATCCCAACAATCCGCAGGGTGCCGCCCGGCATTTCGCCAACCCATAATGGACCGACAACAATAAAGGGGCTCACCCCGGGGCGCGTAAGCCATGTACAAAGACCATATCGTCAAGACCCGCATGACCGACAGCGCCGCCTTCATGGGCGCAGTCGCCGTCGTGATTTTCATCATCACGCTGGTCTGCGGTGTGGGTGACGGCCGCCTTTCCCACTTGATGGGGCCCATCGTTCTCGACCTGAAGGCACCGCTGGCGCGTGACATTGCGGTGGGCGGCACGTTCACCCTGACGGTGGTGCTGAACCTGTTCATCCTCGGCCGCTTTCCCTTGCGCGCGCAGATCATCACGGTGTGGTGCGAGTTGTTGGTACTGTTCCTGTTGTTCTTCGACACCTTCAACCTTTCCTACAGTTTTATCGCGACCAAAATCGGTTTCATGATCACCCAAGGGGTGTTCACCACCGTCTATGTGTCGGCGATTTCGATTGCGATTGCGTTCGTCCTGGCCTTGTTGGGCGCCACCGCACGCTTGTCTTCCAACGGCTTCGCGATTGCGATTGCCAGCTTCTACACCTCGTTTTTCCGCGGCGTTCCGCTGCTCATCCAGATCTATCTGATTTACCTGGGCATTCCTCAACTCGGTTATGTCGTCGGGGCGGTTCCGGCAGGCATCCTGGCGCTCTCGCTGTGTTATGGCGCCTACATGACGGAGATCTTCCGTGCCGGTATCAGCAGTATCTCGCGGGGCCAGTGGGAGGCGTCGCGGGCGATTGGCCTGAATCCTTTCCAGACCATGACCCGGGTGATTCTTCCGCAGTCCATGCGGCTGATCATTCCGCCAACAGGCAACCAGTTCATCTCGATGCTCAAGGACAGTTCGCTGGTGTCGGTGATCGGGGTCTGGGAGCTCATGTTCCTCGCGCGAACCCAGGGACGCGCCGAGTTCCGCCACCTGGAGATGCTCATCACTGCCGCCGTGCTGTATTGGCTGCTGTCGATCGTGCTGGAAACCGTTCAGGCCCGCCTGGAAAAACACTTCAACCGCGCCCATCGCTGAACCAGGAGCATGACGATGAATCAGCCTTCAGTAGCCCCTGCTCCGTATCCCGCCATCTCGATTCAAGACATGCACAAATGGTATGGCGATTTTTATGTGCTCAAGGGCATCGACCTGCACATTGCCAGCGGTGAAATCGTGGTGGTGTGCGGGCCGTCGGGTTCCGGCAAGTCCACCTTGATTCGCTGCCTGAACCTGCTGGAAGACTTCCAGAAAGGCCACGTGTTTATCGAAGGCACCGAGTTGACCCGTGATGCCGCCTGCGTGGCGGGCATACGGCGCCAGGTGGGCATGGTGTTCCAGCAGTTCAACCTGTTCCCGCACATGACAGTGCTGGAAAACCTCATGGTGGGGCCGCGCCTGGTGAGCAAACTCAGCGAGTTGCAGGCGCGGGAACTGGCGTATGAATACCTTGACCGGGTGCGCATCGGGAACCAGGCCGACAAATACCCCAGCCAGCTCTCGGGCGGCCAGCAGCAGCGCGTGGCCATTGCCCGCGCCCTGTGCATGCGCCCGCGCATCATGCTGTTCGATGAACCCACTTCCGCCCTTGACCCGGAGATGGTCAAGGAAGTGCTGGACGTGATGGGCGAACTGGCCCAGGACGGCATCACCATGGTCTGCGTCACCCACGAGATGGGGTTCGCGCGACGGGTTGCCGACCGAATCATCTTCATGGACCAGGGCTGCATCATCGAGCAGGCCAAGCCCACCGAGTTTTTTGACAACCCGCAGCACGAGCGTGCCCGGGAATTCCTGTCGCAGATTCTCAGCCACTGAGAAGCATCGTCGGACATCGACCAAAACAACAAAAATCCGCACTCACGATATCTGGAGGCTTACCCATGATCTCGCTCACCCGCTTCGTCGCCGCAGCCACTGTCGCCACCGCCCTCGCCGGCCTCACAGGCACCGCCTGGGCGGGCTCGACCCTTGACCGTATCCATGAAACCAAGGTGATCAAAGTGGCCACCTCCGCCAACTGGCCACCGCAATCGTTCCTGGGGCCGGACAATAAACTGCAAGGGTTTGATATCGACGTCGCCAGCGAGATCGGCAAACGCCTGGGCAGCAAAGTCGACTTCGTGACGCCCGAGTACGGGATCATCACCGCAGGCCGCTGGTCGAACCGCTGGGACTTGTCGGTGGGCTCCATGACCCCCACCACCGAGCGCACCCGGGTGCTCGACTTTCCCGCGATCTACTACTACACGCCGTATGTATTTGCCGTGCACAAGGACGCTGCCGCAGCCAAATTGGCGGACCTGAACGGCAAGATTATCGGCGTCGAGGCCGGTACGACTTCGGAGGACTACATCAATCGTCGCCTCAAGATCGACGCCGCCGATGTGCCGCCGTTTACCTATGACGTCACACCCGGCGAGGTTCGCACGTACGGCGACAGCATGGGCCCGCTGGATGACCTGCGCATGGGTAACGGGGTCCGCCTGGACGCTACCCTGTCCGCGCTTCCAACCATCGTCGCGGCCATCAAGAATGGCTATCCCATCGTCAGGGTGGAAGGCAAACCGGCCTACTACGAGCCCCTGGCCATCGCCGTGGACAAGGGCGATGACGCGTTCAACAGCGCGCTGACCAAGATCGTCGCCGACATGAAAGCCGACGGCACGCTCAAGCAGCTGTCTGAAAAATGGTACGGCGCCGACCTCACCCAAGTGCAATAAAAACCCCACAGGCCACACAGGCGCCCGTCCTCGACGCGGCGCGCTGTACGCCAGCGCCGCGAAAAAAGGACGACGGACTTCATGTACACCTACAACAACAACTACTACACCGCCACGATGCGCGACACGACTGAGCGTGCGGCGCTGTCAGGCAATGTCCAGGCCGATGTGTGCGTCATCGGCGCCGGGCTGGCGGGGTTGAGTACCGCGTGGGAGCTGGTTTCGCGCGGGCAGTCCGTGGTGCTGCTCGATGCGGGCCGTGTGGCCTGGGGAGCGTCGGGGCGCAATGGCGGTTTTGTGCTTCAAGGCTGGTCTGAAGGGTTGTCCTCCATCGAACGGCGCTGCGGCAAACCGACAGCTGCCGCGCTGTTCAAACTGTCGCTTGAAGGCGTCGATATTGTTCGGGGCATGCTCGCCGCTCATCAATTCCCGGGCTGTACACCCACGCCCGGAAAACTGAGCGTGGTTCGCTACGAGGATGGCGAGAACCTGCAGCGCATGCGCGACAAAATGGCCGCGGATTTCGACTTTCACCTCGACTACCTGGACCGCCAGGCGGTGCGCGAAAAGCTCAAGACCGAGCGGTATTTCCAGGCACTGCGAGACAACCATGGCTTTCACTTCCACCCTTTGAATTACTGCCTCGGCCTGGCCCGGCTTATCGAAGCCAGCGGCGGAAAAATCCATGAACGCTCGCCCATGACCCGCGTCGAAAGCCGCAACGGACGACACCGGGTCGTCACCGATCAGGGCAGCGTCGATTGTGCCCAGGTGGTGTACTGCTGCGGCGGCTACGGCGGGCCGGAGTTCGGCAAACTGCGCCGCGCCTTCCTGCCCATCGCAACCTACGCAGTGCTGACCGAGCATCTGGGCGATCGCCTGGCGGAGGCCGTCTGTACCAGCGATGCAGTGGGCGATAACCGTCGGGCTTCGGACTATTACCGAATCGTCGAGGGTGACCGCCTGCTGTGGGGCGGTCGCATCACCACCCGCAACCTGCAAGATGAAAAACGCCTGGGGCAGTTGCTGACACAAGACATCCTCGACGTTTACCCACAGTTGCGCGGCCTCCAGATCGAAAAAGCCTGGTCCGGGCTGATGGGCTATGCGCGGCATAAAATGCCGCACATTGGCCCGCTCGGGAAAGGCTTGTGGACATGTACATCATTTGGTGGCCATGGTATGAACACCGCGCCGATCGGCGCACGCGTCATCGCCGAGGCGATTTGTGGCGAAACCGATCGCTACCGTCTGTTTGATGCCTACGGCCTGGAATGGAACGGCGGCCCCCTCGGTCCGGCGGCCGCACAAACGGTGTACGCGGGCCTGAAGATGATGGACATGTTCCAGGAAAGGCGTTCGCAACACAGGGCAACTCACAAGAACTGAACCCGAGCGAGGTCAAGGACGTGTCCATGGAAACGCAGAATCCCGGTCCACTGTTTAACCTCACCGACAAGGACCGGCAGTTGCTTGGCCTGCTGCAGGCCAACGCACGCGAACCCACCGCGTCATTGGCCCGCAAGCTCGGGGTGTCGCGCTCTTCAGTGCAGGAGCGGATCACCCGCCTGGAAAAGGCCGGGGTCATCACCGGCTACAGCGTGCGCATCGACCAGGACCGGCTTCAGCAGACGATCAATTGCTTCACCATGACCTCCTGCACCAACAAGAGCTACACCGATGTCATGACCTCGCTGCGCAAGATGGAAGCGGTGCAGGCCGTGTATGCGGTCTCGGGTGAGTCCGACTTCATCATTCACCTGGCCACTACGACCTTGAGTGAACTCAACGCCGAGCTCACCCGGATCAACATGATCAAGGGGGTAGCGCACACGGCTTCCCACATCGTGATGGAAACCAAGTTCAGTCGGAAACTGACGGTGTGAAGTGCCCGTTCACGCCTGATGATGCTCCACCAAAAAATCGACAAACGCCCGCACCCGCGCCGGCATCGCCGCGCCGCCGACGAACACCGCGTGAATCGGCTCGCGGTCTCCCGGGTTATAGGCTTCAAGCAGCGGCACCAGATGGCCGCTTTTCACATCGTCGGCCACGCTGAACGCGCCAATGCGCGCAATGCCTGCGCCCAGCCTCGCCAACTGGGACAACGCTTCCCCACTGTTGCCCTCGATCGTACCGGCGACTTTCAGCGAAAAATCGCGCCCGTCCTGGCGAAACGGCCAATCGGGCGCTGCCCGGCGAAAGTTGAAACGCAGGCAGTTGTGGTCGAGTAAGTCTTGGGGCACCAGCGGTGTGCCGTTGCGCAGCAGATAGTCCGGTGAGGCCACGATGAGCTGCCCGGTAGACCCGATCAGGCGCGCGGTCAACGGGCTGTCGGCCAACAGGCCAAAGCGAATCGCCACGTCCGCTTGCCCACCCAGGATGTCCACGACTTCATCCCCCAGCAGCAGATCCACCACGATGGCCGGGTAGCGCGCGCTGAATGCGGCAATCAGCGGCACGATCGACAGCCGCCCGTGGGCCAGCGCCGCGCTGACTCTCAAACGCCCCCGGGGCACGCCCTGGTCGGTGATTGCGTCTTCGATTTCCGCCATGTCTGCCAGGATGCGCCGTGCGCCGCGCAGGTAGGCCTCGCCCTCGGCGGTGAGCGTGATCGCCCGGGTGGTACGCAGCAGCAGCCGGGTACCGATTCGCCGCTCGATGCGCGCGATGATCCGACTGACCGACGACGGCGTGAGGCTCAAGGCACGCGCCGCGCCCGACAGGCTGCCCTGCTCCGCCACCCTGGCAAATACCGCCATCTCCCCTGACCGCCCGCCTATGTCCATTTGTGCGCTCCACGCAAAGCTGTCGTGGCCCATCTGGGGCTACTGCTGGAAAAGGCAGGATTGTAGCATTTGGCACACAGATGAGGAGTCACCCATGCGTATCAACCCACCGCTTTTAGCACTGTCCATCGGCGCCTTCGGCATCGGTGTCACGGAGTTTGCCCCCATGGGCATGTTGCCCGGGATCGCCAGCGATCTTGATGTGTCCATTCCCGCCGCCGGGTTGCTGGTGAGCGCCTACGCCATGGGCGTGCTGATCGGCGCGCCGATCATGACCCTCGCGACCGCCAGGGTTCCACGCCGTTACCTGCTGATCGGCCTGATGGCGATCTTCACCCTGGGTAACCTGCTGTCGGCGTTGGCGCCCGACTATCAGACCCTGATGATGGCGCGGCTGGTGACCTCGTTGAACCACGGTGCATTCTTCGGCATCGGCTCGATCGTGGCCGCGAGCGTGGTGGCGCCAGACAAACGCGCGGGGGCCGTCGCGGCGATGTTCCTGGGGCTGACCCTGGCAACCATTGGCGGCGTGCCCCTGGCCACCTGGTTCGGTGAGAACTTCGGCTGGCGTACCGCGTTCTGGGGCATCAGCGGGCTCGGCGCGATGGTCATGGCCGCCCTGTGGTGGGCGCTGCCGAATGCGCCGGCCCCCAAAGGCGGCAGCCTGATGGCCGAGATCCGCGTGCTGGGCCGTGGTCCGGTGCTTGCCGCGCTGGCTCTGACCGTTGTGGGCTCCAGTGCGATGTTCACGGTGTTCACCTACATCGCGCCGATTCTGCGGGATGTCACCCATGCCTCGACCAACTTCGTCACCGGGATGCTCGTGCTGTTCGGCATCGGCCTGACCCTTGGCAACGTCTGGGGCGGCAAATCGGCGGACCGTTCGGTGGACCGCACCTTGATCACATCCCTCGTGGTGCTGATTGCCGTGCTGCTGGCGTTCTCGGTACTCATGCAATGGCCATTGCCCGCCGCCTTGTCGATCCTGTTGTGGGGCGCAGCCAGCTTTGCGCTGGTGCCACCGTTGCAGATGCGCGTGATGGAAGCGGCCAAGGATGCACCGAACCTGGCATCCGCCATGAACATCGGCGCGTTCAACTTCGGCAATGCCATCGGCGCGGCGCTGGGTGGGGCGGTGCTCAACGCGGGATTGGGCTACCCCGCGATTTCCCTGGCTGGCGCAATCATGGCGGGCCTGGGCTTGCTGATGGTGCTGGTTCTCGGCTGGCGCTCGCGACGTGCGGGTTCACGTACGGGTCGTGAGGTGGCGCAGGCGTGAAGGATGGGTTTCCACGAAACGCCAAGTCATCGCTTGCAAAATAATCAGCCTCGCTTCAATATTCCAAGCATAAACTTGGTTAATTAAACCAAGCCTGATGCTTATGCCTTTCGCCGGCTTGCGCCGCGAATGCATTACAAGGAATCGTTGATGCACACCCAAGACAGCAGTTGGGGCGAGTTGCTCCGCGGCAAGAACGCCACCCGTTCCATCGCCCTCTCAGGTGGCATAGCGCTCTATGCCACCAACACCTACATCGCCACCACCATCCTGCCGTCAGTGGTCGCCGAAATCGGCGGCCTGGAGCTGTACGCCTGGAGTACCACGCTGTACGTGGTGGCCTCGATCCTCGGTTCCGCACTCACCTCCAAATTGCTGCAACGCACCGGCCCAAGGCTGGCGTATGCCGTGGCGACGCTGGTGTTCATGGTGGGCGTGTTGATCTGCGCGCTGGCGCCGAGCATGCCGGTGATGCTCGCGGGGCGTTTCATCCAGGGCTTGGGCGGCGGGGTCTTGTTGGCCTTGTGTTATTCGATGATCCAGTGGGTATTCGAAGAGCGTTTGTGGCCGCGGGCAATGGCGCTGGTGTCGGGCATGTGGGGCGTGGCGACGCTGGTCGGGCCGGCGGTGGGCGGCGTGTTTGCCGAGATGGACGCCTGGCGCCTGGCCTTCGGCGCGATGGTGCCGGTGAGCCTGGCGTACATGGTGCTCACCAGTCGCGCCCTGCCCCCACGCGATACTGCAGCGACGGCTACCGCCCGTTTGCCGGTACCGCAACTGGTGCTGTTGGCCGGCGCGGTGTTGGCGGTGTGTGCGGGCAGCGTCTCGTCGCTGCCGAGCTGGAACCTGCTGGGCATCGCGATCTGTGCCGTGCTGGTGTGGCTGCTGATCCGCAAGGAGTCCAACGCCACGGTCCGCCTGTTGCCCAGGGATGCATTGAAGTTCAGCACCCCGCTCTGCGCGCTGTATGCGACCACCTGCTTGCTGGTGATCGGCATGAGCAGCGAGATTTTCATGCCGTACTTTCTGCAGCACCTGCATGGCCAGTCACCGTTGATTGCCGGCTACATGGCGGCGCTGATGGCGGCCGGCTGGACTGTCGCGGAAATCCTCAGCTCCGGCTGGACCGGCCGTGGTCCACACCGCGCCATCCTCGCCGGGCCGCTGTTTATCGTGGCGGGCCTGGTGATTCTGGCGATCACCACACCCATCGCCGGTCATGGGGATTGGATGCTGCTGGCACCTATTTGCCTGGGGCTGTTCCTGGTGGGTTTCGGCATCGGCCTGGGCTGGCCGCACCTGCTGACGCGCATTCTGCAAGTGGCGTCGGAACAGGATAAGGACACGGCGGCGTCGTCGATCACCACCCTGCAACTGTTCGCCATGGCCATGGGCGCGGCCTTGGCGGGAGTCATCTCGAACATGGCGGGCATCAATGACGTGGCAAGCACTGCCGGCGTCGCCAATGCGGCGCGTTGGCTGTTCGCCCTGTTTACCCTGGCACCGGTGTTGGCCCTGGTGATGGCGCTGCGCGCAACGCGGACCAAGGCCAGCGCCGGGGAAGCATTAACGGTGTCTTGAACCTGAAAATCCGCTGGCACCTCCTTTGAAAAGCCCTGCCCGTCAGGGCTTTTTTGTGCGTGCAATAATTTTTCTCCGAGTGACTTTCATTATGAAATCCACTGTGCAATATTACTCTCGTAATATTTAGCAACAGATCCCGGAGATCATCGTGAAAAAAGCCAGTTTCCAACCCATGCCCTGCCCGGTCGCCCGTGCCCTGGAGCACATTGGTGATGGCTGGAGCCTGTTGATCCTGCGGGATGCGTTCTACGGGCTGCGCCGTTTCGATGAGTTCCTCCAGAGCCTCGGGATCGCCTCGAACACCCTGACACGCCGCCTGAACACTCTGGTGACCCACGGTTTGCTGGAGCGGCGCCCCTACCAGGACAACCCGCCACGCCACGAGTACCACCTCACCGAAGCCGGTCGGGAGCTGCGCCAGGTCATTCTCACGCTGATGGCCTGGGGCGCACGGCATGCCGAAGGCTCGACCAAGGTGTTTCTCGCCGATGAAGCCACCGGGCGCCCCGTGAAACTCGCGTTGATGGACGCCAACACCGGTAAACCCATCACCCGCGAGGGCCACCGGGTGCATGTCGCCGCCGACGCCGAACCGCTGACCCTGTGGCGCGCGCGAACCGGCCGGGCCTACGCCGAAAAAGACCAACTGGTCAGCCCCTTCCCCCACTAATACTCAATGAGGTCATTTCGCCATGGACGCTCAAGTCAGCGCTGTGCCCGAACCCACCAAAACATCCCGGCGCAAACAGGTGCTGCGCCTGGGGCTGCTGACCCTGGCCGTGGCGGGCGGCGTCTGGTACGCCAGCCACTGGTGGCTGGTCAGCCGGTTTGTTGAAGACACCGACGACGCCTACGTGGGGGCGGATGTGACCGTCATCAGCGCCAAAGTGCCCGGCTATATCAGCGAAGTGGCCGTGCAGGACAACCAGTTCGTGCACGCCGGCGACGTGCTGGCGCGCATCGATGTGCGCGACTACCGCACCGCCCTGGCCAAAGCCGACGGCGCCGTGGCTGCGCAACAGGCCGCGCTCGCCAACCTGGACGCCACCGAACAGCTGCAACTGGCGGTGATCAACCAGGCCAGGGCGCAGATCGACGCCACCGACGCCGAGGCGCAACGGGCCGGCGACGATCAGACGCGTTACCAGAACCTGGTGCGCAGCCAGGCCGTGTCGGTCGAAAGCGCGCAACGGGTCAACGCCGTGTGGAAGACCGCCCGCGCCGATCACTCCCGGGCGCAAGCCGGGTTGATGGCGGCACGCCGGCAAATCGACGTGATTGAAACCCAGCGCGGCCAGGCTCGCGCCGCACTGCAACAGGCGCAGGCCGAACGCGACCAGGCGCAGTTGAACCTCAGCTACACCGAACTGCGGGCCCCGGTGGACGGCTATGTGGGCAACCGCCGCGCCAGGGTCGGTGCCTACGCCGCGGCCGGCAGCCAACTGATCTCGGTGGTGCCGGCGAAGGGGCTGTGGGTGGACGCCAACTTCAAGGAAGACCAATTGGGCCGCCTGCAGGTTGGGCAAAGCGTGAGCATCCGCGCCGATATCCTCCCCGGTCGCGAATTCCACGGGCACATCGAGAGCCTGGCCCCTGCCACCGGCGCGCAGTTCAGTGTGTTGCCACCGGAAAACGCCACCGGCAACTTCACCAAGATCGTGCAGCGCGTGCCGGTACGCGTGCGCCTGGATAGCCGCGACGCCGACTTTGGCGCCCTGCGCCCGGGCTTGTCGGTCATGGCCAAGGTCAACACCCAGGCAGCGTTCGACGACCAGGCCGGCGCACTCAAGGCCCAGCTATGAACAGCCCGTTGCCCGTCCTCAGCACGGCGCAAAAGGTCGCAGCCTTCGCCACCATGTGCGTGGGCATGTTCATCGCGTTGATCGATATCCAGATCGTGTCCGCCTCGCTCAAGGACATCGGCGGCGGGCTGTCTGCCGGCGCGGACGACACGGCGTGGGTACAGACCGCCTACCTGATCGCGGAAATCATCGTGATCCCCATGTCGGGCTGGCTCTCGCGGGTGATGAGCACGCGCAGGCTGTTCGCCGCCTCGGCGGCCGGGTTTACCTTGACCAGCCTGCTGTGCGCGATGGCCTGGAACATCCAGAGCATGATCGCGTTTCGCGCCTTGCAGGGGTTTCTGGGGGGCTCGATGATCCCGCTGGTGTTCACCACCGCGTTCATGTATTTCAACGGCAAACAGCGGGTGATCGCCGCGTCCACCATCGGCGCCATCGCGTCCCTGGCCCCCACGCTGGGCCCCGCCGTGGGCGGCTGGATTACCGATATTTCCTCCTGGCACTGGCTGTTCTACATCAACCTGGTGCCCGGCCTGTTTGTGACCTTTGCGGTGCCGATGCTGGTCAAGGTCGACCGCCCCAACCCGTCATTGCTCAAGGGCGCCGACTATATCGGCATGGCGTTGATGGCGGTGTTTCTCGGCTGCCTGGAGTACACCCTGGAAGAGGGCCCGCGCTGGAACTGGTTCAGTGACAGCACCATCTCCACCACCGCCTGGATCGCCGCCGTCAGCGGCGGGCTGTTTATCTGGCGCTGCCTGGAAATCAAGGAGCCGATTGTCGATTTACGCGCCTTGCGGGACAGAAACTTCGCCCTGGGCTGCCTGTTTTCATTCATCACCGGCATCGGCATTTTCGCCACCATCTACCTCACACCGCTGTTTCTCGGCCGGGTGCGCGGGTACGGCTCGCTGGATATCGGCCTGGCGGTGTTTTCCACGGGGGTGTTCCAGTTGCTGGCGATCCCGGTGTACGCGCTACTGGCCAATCGTTTCGACCTGCGTTGGATCCTGATGTTTGGGTTATCGCTGTTCGCCCTGTCGATGTGGGACTTCTCCCCCATCACCCACGACTGGGGTGCCAAGGAGCTGCTGCTGCCCCAGGCCATACGCGGTTTTGCCCAACAAATGGCAGTACCGCCCGTGGTCACCCTGACCCTCGGCGCACTGGCCCCCGACCGGCTGAAACTCGCCTCGGGCCTGTTCAACCTGATGCGCAACCTCGGCGGCGCCATCGGCATCGCCGCCTGCGCCACGGTGCTCAACGACCGCACCAACCTGCACTTCTTGCGCCTGGCTGAGCACCTGAACATCCGGAACGAATCGATGAACGTCTGGCTTGAGCAGCTTTCAGGTAACGCCCAGTTGCTTGGGCAAAACAGCCTGGACGCCAGCCAGTTCGCGCTGAGTCAGCTGTGGGCGCTGACCTGGCGCGAGGCGCAAACGCTGACCTATGCGGACGCGTTCCTGATGATCATGGTGTGCTTCATCGTCGCCGTGTTGCTGGTGCCGTTGATGCGCAAGGTGCAGCCGCCGAAGCAGCCGTCTGCGGATGCGCATTGAGTCGTCCGATCATGTTGAAGGCCGCAACGGCGCCAGCCGGCTGAGCTTGGTCATCTGTTTGAATATCAGGCCAGGCGCAACCCGGCTGGCCACCTTCAGCACCTTGCTCAGGCCCGGGCATATTTCCAGTTGGCCGGCTTCGATTTGCCGGATGCATTGCTGCACCATCAGCACCGGGTCCATGCCTTTTTCGTTCTTCATTTCTTCCGCGAACTCGGCCCTGAGCAGCGGTGTTTCGGTGCCGGGTGGGGCAAGCTCCACCACGGTGACGGCGCTGTGCTGAAGCTGTGCTCGCAGGCATTGGGTGTAAGCGTGCAATGCCGACTTGGACGCACTGTAGACGGGCGCCGCCGGAAACGGCACAAACGCCAGCCCGGACGAGACGTTAATAATCAAACCGCGCGGGTGTTTGAGCAGCCAGGGAAGAAACTGCTGGATCATCCGGATCGGGCCATTCAGGTTGATCTCGATCTCTTCAGTCACGTCCTCCAGCACCCGCTCCCCGGCCAGCTTGATGTTGCGCATCACGCCCGCGTTATTCACCAGCGTATCGAGCCCAGGGAACTGACCGGTGACTGCCGCAAACAGCGTTTGGATGCTGGCGGGGTCGCGCACGTCGCTTTGAAACGTGTGCAGACTCGGCAGTAGTTTCCGCGCCTCGTCCAGCCTGTGCTGATCGCGGCCCGTCACGATCACGGTATTGCCTCGTGCCACAAGCTGGCGGGCAAGTTCAAGCCCGATACCACTCGAACCTCCCGTCACTAGCACTGTTCGTCCGGTCATCTTCATCGACGCTCTCCAATGGTGGGTCACACGCAACGAGCTTGAGGGATATACTGGCCTTAAGTAAGTAGGCACCCAAAAGATCTATACGCACCTGAAAGAGAGTGTCCAACGGATGAACAAACACCCTGGCTTTACCGATGAGCAGATTGCCGCCGCCCAGTTTTATGCCCGGCAAACGCCCCCGAAGGACCTGGACCCACGGATCGCGCCCCTGGTGACCGACCTGATAGGCCGCGTTGCGGACAAATGGACCATGCTGATTCTTGAAGCCTTGATCGAGACGACGCCGCTGCGCTTCACGCGCTTGAGTGAGCGAGTCGGCGGCATCAGCCAGAAGATGCTGACGCAGACCTTGCGAGGAATGGAGAGGGACGGCCTGGTGGTGCGCAAGGTCTACCCCGTCGTGCCGCCGAAGGTTGAATACAGCCTGACAACCCTCGGCTTTACGCTGGGTGCCACCTTTTGTGGCGTGTGGGTCTGGGCGGCTAACAATCTGGAGGAGATTGAACAGGCACGGGCGGATTTCGACCTACGGTGCAACACCGAGTCATAAGGCCGCAAAGTACTGGAGCACCTCTCCAATCCCGTCAATATCGGGGGCCTCGCTCACGGCGGCTTGCGGGCTGCACCATGGGTAACTCAGGCGGGACACCCAGCTCATCACGCTCCCCAGGTCTGACGCCGGCAGTGTCTTCATATGCTCGATGGTGATCGTCAGCCTTTCGACCAGCCCCGCTTCGGCATTGAACTGCCATTCATACACACCACACCCTACCCGGGCTTCGCCGGAGCTCTTGTCGGACATGCCCACCAGCCATTGGCACTGATAGGTTTTGGCCCCAGCCTCCGGTGGCGCCCCCAGGCAAAACGTATAGACGTTTTCAAAGGTCTGCCCGAACCGCCTCACCAGCACATCGCCGATGCCGTCCACCCCTTCGACGTGGGGCGGAAACGAGATGGACCCGGTGCGCACCACCATGTCCAGGATCGCGTCCGGAACGAACGCCCGGCTGAGCAAATGCGGGCGGTTGCCGTCCTTGGCGAGTATGTAGTGCTGAATCGCGAGTTGAGCAGTGTTCATGGTTTTTCCGTCGATTCCCTATCGGATGATGCTTAGGCCTTCTGGATCAGCTCTCAGAAGAAACAACCGTCTCATCAGCAGATTCAGCCGCCAGTTTCAGGCGGTCTGCTTTACTGATGTACTTGTCCTTGCGGGCCGGCGCCAGTTTGGCACTGGCCTTTTTGGCCTTGGCCTTGAACAGCTGCTGTAGTTTTTTTTGACGATTCATGGTTTCTATCCGGTGTGTAATCAGTGCTTGCCGTGGTGATTATCCATCTTTCATGCCGTCATCGAAGCACATTTAATTCACGGCACTCCACAACGCCACAGCGGTCTGTGCCTATACGCCCCTATTCTCGCCCAGCGGAGCCACCATGATCATCGTCCACCACCTCAACAACTCCCGTTCGCAACGCATCCTGTGGTTGCTCGAAGAACTCGGCCTGCCCTACGAGATCAAGCGCTACCAGCGCGACCCGAAAACCAACCTCGCGCCACCTGAACTCAAGGCCATCAACGCCCTGGGCAAATCACCGGTGATTGAAGATGGAGCCCAGGTGGTCATCGAGTCCGGCGCCATCATCGACTACCTGATTCGCCGCCACGGTCACGGTCACCTGCAACCCGACCCTGCCACCGCCACGTACGACAAATACGTGCAATGGCTGCACTTCGCCGAAGGCTCGGCCATGCTGCCGCTGATGCTCAACCTGTATGTCGGACGCCTGGGTGATGCCGGCGCGCCGCTGCATCCGCGTATCGAGTCCGAGGTGGCCAATCACCTGGGTTACCTGGACAACGCGTTGGGGCGATCGCCGTACCTGGTGGGTGAGGAATTGACCGGCGCGGATATCCAGATGAGCTTCATCGGCGAAATCGCCCGGGCCCAGGGCAAGTTGCAGGCGTACCCGAATGTGGCGGCGTGGGTGCAACGGTTCCAGGAACGGCCTGCGTATCGCAAGGCACTGGAACAGGGCGGGGAGTATGCGTTTGCGAAATAAAGAACATGACCGGGTTTGACTTCAAGGCACGATTTATAGCGGCGCTGCCGTTCGTGCCGCCGGAACTGGACCTGTGCCTTGGCGAATTTGTCGTCTACGAGGCAGGCAAGGTGAGTGCCCTGGCGCCACAAGACTCGCAGTTCCTGCTCAAACAGGGACTTCCGCGCGACGCCGCCCCCTTCCTGAGTTTTGAAGCCTACAGCGCATCGCAAATCGCCCACCGGCTGACGGTGTACGGGCTTAGCGAGGACTATTTCCCACTTGGGCACAACGGATCGGGGGACGTTTTGGCAATCGATCGTCGAAGCCGCGAGGTCGTTTGCTTCAACCATGACTTCGATAACGCACGTGTTTTCATCAATGCTACCTTGATGCAATTTGCGCAGTGCCTGTGCCTCTTCCAGGAGCATCTGCGTGACGGCAGGATTGATCGATGCCTGGCTGAGATCAAGCGGGTTGACCCCGCAGCGGCAGTGCCGGGTGCGATGTGGACCGACGCGGTCAGCGAAGAGCTTTGTTGAATTGCTTTAACGCCCTGGATAGGGATAACTGTAGGGCGCATACAACTTTGAGATAACCCAGCATGTTCGACCTCGCCCCCATCCTGACGTATATCGCCGTGGTCATCGGCCTGTTCCTGATCCCCGGCCCGGCCGTATTGCTGGTGATCACCCGCACCCTCCAGGGCGGGCGCAAGGTCGGGATCGCCACCGGACTCGGCGTTGCCTCGGGCGACCTGATCCACACGCTGTGCGCAGCACTGGGCCTGTCCGCAATCCTGATGACCTCGGCCGTGGCGTTTAACGTGGTGAAAGTCGTCGGCGCCTGTTACCTGATCTACCTGGGCGTACGCGCCTTTATGGCCAAGCCGGGTGCGACCACGCGCAAAGACCTGCCCACGGTGACCTCGACCCAGGCGTATTTCCAGGCGGTGGGCGCGGAGGTGTTGAACCCAAAAACCGCGATTTTCTTCCTGGCCTTCCTGCCGCAATTCATTCACCCGGAATCGGGTTCTTCCCTGGCTCAATTCGCGGTGCTGGGGTTGATCTTCTCGGGGCTCAGTGCGGTGTACACCACCCTGATTTCGGTGGCGATCCGTCCGTTGAGCCAATGGATGGTGGGGCTTTCAAGGCTGCGCCGTTGGGAGGGGAAAATCATTGGTACGTTGTTCATGGGCCTGGGGCTGAAAATCGCGTTTCAGCAGCGTTAATTCATAGCTGGGAGCTGTCGAGCTTTGCCGGTTAGACCTTCACGGCTTGAGTGAACACGATTCGGGAGCCCTGGAGTCACTCCACTGCAAACCGCTGCCGCTTAACCCGGTACATCTCGCCGTCCGCGTGTCTGAGCAGGCTGTCGGCATCTGCCCCATCCGCCGGGTAAAACGCTACGCCGATACTGCAGGACGGCATCTTAACCGCGCCAAACTCAGCGCTCAGGGGCTGGGCCATCACCGCAAGTATCTGCTGCACTTTCGCCGACACGGCTTCCGGTGACTGGATATCCGTCAGCAGCACGGTGAATTCATCCCCGCCCATCCGGGCCACCAGGTCGCTCTCACGCACACACCCTTCCAGCCGTCGTGCAATCACGCAGAGCACGCGGTCGCCCACGGCATGCCCGTGCACATCATTGATGCCCTTGAAGTCATTGACGTCCAGGAACAGCAAGGCCAGAGGACTTTTGTGGTGGTGGGCCGCTTGCAGGGCCTCGTCCAGCCGGTCATTGAACAGCGAGCGATTGGTGAGGGCCGTCAGCGGGTCGTGATGGGCGAGGAAACGCAGCTCTTCCTCCGCCTGCGTCAGGGCCGTTACGTCCCGCGCAACACCGATCCGCGCCCCCACTTCCTCGGACCAGAAGGCCGCCCACAGGATGTGCACGACGCTGCCATCCTTGCGGATATAGCGGTTGCGGAAGTCGACGTGGGGTTTGCCATTCATGACCCGCACGATCGAGGCCCGGGTGCGCGCCAGGTCTTCAGGGTGCATGTAGTTCGTGATCGGGGTGCCGGTCAGCTCATCAGCGCGGTAACCGAGCAACGCTTCGCAGGCATCACTGACAAAGACAATCTGGTTTTCACTGTCGACCACGAACACCGTATCCAGCATCAGGTGGATCAGTTTGGGATAGAGGGCTTGCAGGTCAACGGGCATGGGGCATCGGGCGTCCGGTTCATGTGGGCCGATCATAGCCCGATCATGCCGGATGGCAAAAAGGAATCATAGCGGCCCGCAGAATAGCCGCAGGCAATGTTGTTGGGCCAACTGGGTTGCCACGAGCAGGCTGCGCCACCCTTCGAGGTCGCAGGACAGCGCGCGCCAGAGCAGCCACGGCCAATAGGTGTAGAGGTGGAACACGTACCAGATCATTCGACGGACCGGATTTTATAATGAACGAATGATTGGTATGCTGAACAACAGACAACACAGCGTCAACCCTTTAAGGATGATTTGAAGAACAAATGACTGACATAACGAACAACCTCAACCCGAGTCGAATCGACCTGCTGGCCCTGTCGATCAAGCGCGAACGCCAGGCCGCCGGGCTTTCGTTGACCGAACTGGCGAAACGCGCGGGGGTGGCGAAGTCGACCTTGTCACAGCTGGAGTCCGGGATCGGCAACCCGAGTATTGAAACCCTGTGGTCGCTGGCCACGGCGATGGGGTTGCAGGTGACCCGGTTCTTCGAGCAGCCCCGGCAGCATCTGCGGGTGATTCGCGCCCACGAAGGCCTGACCACCTATACCGAAACCGGCAACTACGCGGCGACGCTGCTTGCGGATTGCCCGGCGGGCGTGCGGCGCGATATCTACCGGCTCAAGGTGCAGCCTGGCGAGGTGCGCCTGTCTCAGCCCCACCCTGCCGGCACAGTAGAACATGTGATGCTGTGCAGCGGCAGCGCGAACATCGGACCGGCCAATGAGCCCGTGCGGCTGCATGCCGGCGACTACATCAGCTACCTGGCGAACGCGCCCCATGTGTTTGAGGCGCTTGAGGCGGACACCACCGCGGTGATGGTGATCGAGCACCCTTGAGCGGTGGGCATTCGCCCTCAGGCATGGATAGGCAGGGCCACCCCGAACAGCACAAAAAAACCGCCACACACCTTATTGAACCGGCGCCCGGTTCTGGCCAGCCAGGGCCGGACCCGGTGCGCGGCGCTGGCCACCAGATACTCAACGATGAACTCCACCACGGCGTAGGTCAGGGCGATGGTGAGCGTCTGCGCGATGATGTTCCGGTGCGGGTCCAGGAACGGTGGAATGAACGCGGTGAACAGCAGCAAGGCCTTGGGGTTCGAAATGGCCGACACCAGCCCTTGGCGGAACAGCGGCCAGCCCCGCGAGCTGGTTGTGCCGGTCGCCTCAAGGCTGACCGGCGCCGCCCGCCACAGCCCGAAGCCCAGCCAGATCAGATACAGCCCACCCGCAACTTTCAGGGCAGTGAACAAACTGGCCGACGCCTGGATCAGCGCCCCCAACCCCAACGCACACAGCGCCAGCACCAACGCAAACCCGAGCACGCCGCCGGTGATGGTGAACAGCGTTTTGCGGCTGCCATGAAGGGCGCCATGGGTCAGCGCCAATAACGCATTGGGGCCTGGCACCACCGCGATGCCGAAGCAGGTAACCACGTAAAGTAGCCAGGTATCAAAGGGCATGGTCCGATCCAGTAGGTGTTGGTTCTGGGCAGAATGTTGCGGGTGAACAAACCCTCATGAAAAGCGCATAATTCAGGCCTTAGCCATTCGATTAACGAATAGAGGTCACCGCGATGCCGGCCAGTGATTTGCAACTTGATTGGCTCAAATGCTTTGTGGCCGTGGTGGACGCCGGCTCGCTGTCGGGCGCCGCCCACGAGGTCAACCGCTCGCAGTCCGCCGTCAGCATGCAGATGAAGAAACTCGAGGCGGCCCTTGGGCGGCAGTTGTTGAGCCGAGGCCCCAGGCACCTGCAACTGACCGCCGACGGCCAGACCCTGCTGAGCTACGCCCGGCGTATGCTCGCCCTGCACGCCGAGACCCAGGCGGCGTTTCACGGTGAAGAACTGACCGGGCGCATCCGCCTGGGCGTCGCGGAAGACTACGCGGCCCGGTACCTCACGCCGCTGCTCAAGCGCTATTCGCCGCGCTACGCCGGGGTGGAAATCGAACTCACCTGTGAACAGTCGACCACGCTGATCCCGCAGTTGCGCAGCGGCGACCTTGACCTGGCGCTGGTGTCCAGGGATTCGCCCCAGAGCGGCACCTTCCTGTTCAAGGAGCCCATGGTCTGGGTCGGTTCACCCCAGTTCGAACTGTGGCGACGCGACCCGATCCCCATCGCCGTCTACGAAAGCGCCAGCCTGGCCCGGCATTACGCGGTGAACTCGCTCACCCAACGGGGGCGGGCATTCAAGGTGGTGTACAACAGCTCCAGCCTTGCCGGCCAGGTGGCCGCCGTAGAGGGCGGGCTGGCGATTGCCGCGATCACCCAGTGCACCGTGCAGGAGTCGCTTCAGGTGTTGGGGAGCGAGCACGGCCTGGGAAACATTCAACCCATGGAAGTTTCGATTCTGCGTAGCCGGGCGTCTCGCGGGTCTAAAGCCGTCAACAGCCTGCATGCATTCATCATCCGGGCGCTGAGGGCTCAGCCGTAGTCGTTTTGTGATGTGTGGCACCGGCCTCTGTGGCGAGCGGGCTTGCCCCGCGTTGGGCTGCGCAGCAGCCCCAAAACCTGCTACCGGGTAGTGCCTGACAGAACACGGCGGCGCTCAGTGGGGCCGCTTCGCAGCCCAACGCGGGGCAAGCCCGCTCGCCACACAAGCCCTGTTTTCCTTAATAAACATTGAGGAGGGTGCGACAGAGCATTTCGGCACAATCATTGAGCGCTTCGGCGCAGTCCGGCATCCCGGCGCTGTTTAGGCTTAACCCTCACCCCACGCCTGGACACCACCGCGATGAAACTCAAAGCACTTGCACCTGCGATCACCCTGATCATGGCCGCCAGCGGGCACGCCGCCAGCTTCTCCCTCAGCAGCCCGGACATCGCCGACCAGCGCCCGCTGACGCGCCTGCAAGAATTCAATGGTTTCGGCTGCAACGGCGGCAACACGTCCCCTGCCCTGTCCTGGAGCAACGCCCCGGCGGGCACCAAAAGCTTTGCCATCACCGTCTACGACCCCGACGCCCCGACCGGCAGCGGCTGGTGGCACTGGACGGTGGTCAACCTGCCCGCCACCGTCACCCAACTGCCGAGTAACGTGGGCGCCCACCTGCCGGCCGGTGCCGTGCAAGGACGCACGGATTACGGCCAGCCCGGCTTCGGAGGCGCGTGCCCGCCCGTGGGTGATAAACCCCATCGCTATCAATTCACCGTATGGGCGTTGAAAGTCGACACGCTGCCGATCGACAATCAGTCCAGCGGCGCCCTGGTCGGCTACATGCTCAATGCCAACAGCCTGGCCAAGGCCACAATCACGGCCCCTTACGGACGCTAGTCACGATGGATGTTCACGAAGGTGTACGGCACAGGGAAAGCATCATTGAAAGCTGCGTGATCAGGGCCCGGCAACACCACACCCTGCAACGCGTGCCGATCTTCATGACGGCCCTGTGCCGCGTGCGCCAAGGGCAAAAACAGATGCAGTGGGACGCGCGCGAAATGCGCGCGGGCCCGCAGGATTTGATTTTGCTGCCGGCGGGGCGCGAGCTGGGCGTAACCAACTTTCCCGGTGCCCAGGGTGACTACATCGCCGACGTGGTGTCGTTTCCGGTGCCGGTGTTGCGTAGCTTCATCGCCCGGTATGGCGCACAGTTCAAGGGCAACACGAACACAGACCTGTGCGTGCGCCTCGACAAACAGACCCGACAAGCCTGGGACCACCTGCTGATCGCCCTGAACACCGGCGCCCCGGCGACCTTGTGCACCCACTATGGCGAAGCTGTGTTGCTGTGCCTGTGCCTGGCCGGCCAGGCGGGGCCGTTGCTGATGGATCGCAATGATCCGTTGAGTGAGCGGGTGCAGCGGTTGATTGGCAGCAATCTGTCTCGGGACTGGACCGTGGCCAGCGTTGCGCAGCAGTTGAATCTGGGGGAGTCGACCCTGCGCCGGCAGTTGGCCAATGAGGATACGAGCTTCAGGTCGATCCTGGAAAACGTGCGACTGGGGGCTGCCTTGCAACAGCTGCAAACCTCCAGGGACTCCATTGGGGAGATTTCCAACGCGTGCGGGTATGCGTCGGCTTCAAGGTTTGCGGTGCGGTTCAAGTCGCATTATGGGCTGTCGCCAAGGTCGTTGCGGGCGGCGATGTGAGGGTTTTGGGACGAGGTTTATCGAATCTCCTCTACCCCTCGCAAATCGCTTTCAGACCCAGGATGGTGGTTGGTGTACTGCCAATATGAGTGGCCGTGCTGACAACCATATTAGCGCCCGTGTCACCTTCCAGATGATAAGGCTTACCGTCACACACCTTGGCCGCTTTCTGGTTTATGTTCTCCAGCATCCCCTCCCTGGAATTAAAGATGCTGCCATGGCTCGTGATCATGTAGACGCCAGGCGTCACTTCATAAGCCCCGGTAAAGGTACATCCCGTTAACAGCAAGGCAACAGAACCGCTCAAGAGTAACTTCTTCATGTGACCTCCCAGTCAATATTCAATGATTAATTCGCGACGTTACTCGACACAAGCAACCGTTGCTTCAGCGCTGCTGCCATGAGCGCACACTCAACAATGCTACTGTTTTGACATCATCCTGTCCACGGACCGACACCCACAAAAAAAGGGACGGGTCTATTTTCAATCAAATAGACCCGTCGCCTGTTGAGCGTCCTCTTTATGGCGAGGGCAAACCGGTTACTGAAGCGCTTTGGCTACCGCGTCAAAGGCAAACATATCGTCGATCACCTTGCCACCCGTGGGTTTGGTCTGCGCCTGCCACACCACAATCACCACATTCTTGGTCGGGTTGATGTACACGTACTGCCCAAACGTACCGGCCGCGGTAAAGGCTTTATCCGCCTTGGAAGCGTCGGTCCAGCCCGGCCACCACATGGACGCAAAGTCACCGTACGCCGCGTCTGACCCCGTGGTCGCGCTGGCAAAACTCAACCAGTCCTTGGGCAATACCTGCTGCCCACCGGCCTTGCCACCGCTCAGCACGAACTGCCCAAACCGCCCGTAATCCTCCAGCGTCGCACTGATGCCGCTGCCGCCCACTTCATTGCCATGGGTGCCGTCCAGCCACCACTTGGCATCGGTTTGCATGCCATAGGGCGCCCAGATTTTCTCGCTCAGGTATTGCGTCAAAGGCTTGCCCACCGCAGCGCTCACCAGTTGCCCCAACACCTGTGTTTCACCCGTGCTGTAGTTGGTGCGGGTGCCCGGCGGCGCGGCGGTTTGCAGGCTGGCCATAAACTTGAGCAGCGACCCGGGCACTTGCTCGCTACGCAGTTTGATCAAGTGGCGTTCGTCGGAGGTCGGGTCGGTGTATTGCTCGTTCCACTTGATCCCGGAACGCATGGACAGGATCTGGCGCACCGTCACCTGGTCATAACCGCTGCCCGCCAACGCCGGCAAATAGCGAGTGACCTTGTCATCCAGGCTCTTGATGGCGCCGTCCTGCAGGGCCGCGCCCACCAGGGTCGAAGTAATGGATTTGGCCACCGACATCGACATCCACCGGGTCTCGGCGGTGTTGCCTTTTTCATAACGCTCATCAACGATCTTGCCGTCCTTGAGCACCAACAGCCCGGTGACCTTGTTGATCGCCACATAGTCATCGAGGCTGTAGCGCTTGCCCTTATAGTCAAAGGCAACCGGCCCGAGTGGCTGGCTGCTGCGAGGTAACGGGAACGGATGCCCGCCCGCCTTGATCGTGCGCGTGGGGAACAACCGGTCCGTGTTACGGAAGGTCGTCACCGCCAGCTCCTCGCTGAGCCTGCCGTCATAGATGGCCTGCACATCGCCAATCGGCTCCTGTGCATGGGGGTAAGGCTTGGCGGGATTCGGGGTGGCCGCGCTGGCGGTCAACGACAGGGCGAGCGTCGAAGCGCACAGCAACACGTTAAGCGCGCGGCGTTCAACCAGGGATGAAGGGCGATGGAGCAAGGGCATAAGCACCTCTTTATTATTGTTTGATAGGTCTTGAAACGCTGCTGCACATCAGCACCACTGACATGCCGAGGTTCAGGATGCAGCGCGGGATTTTTTCTGGCGCGCGGGATCGGGCCGGATTACGCGCGGAGTCGGGCCATGGAAAATCCGGAGGGTTTACACACACGCGAGCGCTCTGCTCAGGGCGTCTTATCGATGGGACTGATGATTACTATCGAAATGGTCGCCTATTGGCTTAACAGAACCCCTTCCTATAATCGCCTCCACTTTCTCCCTCCCGTCTGTCCGCAGGCGAAATCTCCTCCCGGAACCCGACACCATGCCAAGCGCAAGCCGGGCCCCTAGCGGCCTCCCCGAACATAATCAACAAACCGTCCTGCAACAGTGGCTGGCCATTCTCTCAGTGGCCGTGGGCGCCTTCGCCCTGGTCACCAGCGAATTCCTGCCGGTGGGCGTACTCAACGACGTCGCCGCCGACCTCGGCATCAGCGCCGGCCACGCCGGCCTGATGGTCACCCTGCCCGGCATCATGGCCGCCCTCGCCGCCCCGTTGCTGTCGGTGGGCATTGGCGCCATGGACCGCCGCTACCTGCTGATCGGCCTGACCCTGATCATGATCATCGCCAACATGGTGGTGGCCTACGCCAGCGACTTCAGCCTGCTGCTGTTCGGCCGCGTCCTGCTGGGCATCAGCATCGGCGGCTTCTGGGCCACGGCCATCGCCCTCAGCGGCCGCCTGGCGCCCAAGGGCGTGGGCGTCGCGAAAGCCACCTCGATCATCATGATGGGCGTGACCCTGGCCACCGTCCTCGGCGTGCCCGTGGGCACCTGGCTGAGCGGCCTGATGGGCTGGCGCATGACCTTCCTCGTCACCGCACTGGTGGGCATACCGGTACTGCTGGCACAGATGTTCCTGCTGCCCCGCCTCGAACCGGAAAAAGCCATCCGCGTCAGCGACCTGCCGGCCCTGTTCATCAACCCACAAGCCCGGGTCGGCCTCATCGCCGTACTGCTGATCGGCCTGGCGCACTTTGCCGCCTACACCTACGTCGCGCCCTTCTTCAAAAACAGCTCCGGCTTCGACGGCCCGACCATTGGTTCCCTGCTGCTGCTCTACGGTGTGGCCGGCGTGATGGGCAACGTCTTCGCCGGCTTCGCCGCCAACCGCAGCGTGCGCCACACCCTGCTGCTGGTCGCCCTGATGATCGGCGCCAGCACCGCCCTGTTCCCCTACTTCGCCACCGGCATGACCGGCGCCGTGATGCTGATCGCCCTGTGGGGCTTCGCCTTCGGCGCCTTCCCAGCGTGCGCGAGTATCTGGATGTTCGTGGTTGCGCCCAAGGATGTTGAACGTGGTATGCCGCTGTTCGTGGCGTTGTTCCAGGTGATCATTGCCGTGGGCTCGTTCTTTGGCGGGCAGATCGTCGACAAGATGGGCACTTCGGTGCTGTTGAGTCTGGCGACGGCGTTGGTGGGCGCTGGGTTTGTGACGGTGCTGGTGTTGGGGCGCAAGGTGAGTAATAGCCTGGCGGCTCAGCCTGCCTGAGTATGAAAAACGGGACTGATTGATTTCAGTCCCGTGGCTTGAGGCAGTGAGCACGGCACCTTGCTCCATTGCCTACAGTTGCGTCAGAATCCGCCGGCTTGTGCACCTGGGTTGGCGTCTCTAAGGTTGCTCGGTCGCTGAAACCTCAGTGATCGGGTTTAGTAGCCCTAGATTATCCGAGCAATGTGCATGAGCTTCATCTATCAGACTTCTCTGTCTGTGCTTGATGGTGGCTGTGCGCAGGGCGCCTTCGGGCGCGCCGGTCTTTGTTTGGATTCCCGGTCTACTAACCTGTGCACAGCTGCCACCCTAATCGTTTAGTAGCGAGAAGGTGGCGGCCCACATAGAGAATCCAAACAATGTTCAAGGTAACGCCGAATCCTCCGGGAACTCCCGATCTCAAACTCCACCAGGCCGCCCAGCGCGCCTTGGATCACTACCTCAATCCCTCCTCCGCCAAAACTACCCCGCCGTCGGGTGCGCTGTTCAGTGTGGCTGCGGATGCCAGCAGTGAAAGCCTGATTACCAATAGCTACGAAACCTTTGCCTCGGTCAGCGCGTTGCTGCTTGATCTGTCGGAAGAGCTGAGCGGGAAAGACCGTGATGTGGCGTTGGCGATTCACCAGCTTAGTGAGTTGGGGGTGGTGTTGATGGGGAAGCTGATGGATCGGGAGGTGCCTTGTAGCTGAAGTCGGGCGTGGCACAAGCTGTTCGACTAGCTCATTTGATTCGCTGAGGCGTTGTAGGCATCTGCAGCGGCTCAGCGACTATGATGCCGAGTGCTGCCTTCAGTTGAGTGAGTCGCCGGTCATGCTGCGCTCAATGGCGACTTTCGGCCAGAAGCGGCCGCTCGCAATCGGTAGTTTCCATACCGCAGCCGTCAGCCGTCGATCAATCTCGTGGAATCTGACCGCTCAAATAGCCAATGCTCGAAAGAAACACGTTGGTATCTCGATTAGAGCGCAGGCGAACGACGCGGCATGTTGATGGTGCCGTCGCCACCAGCC
Source organism: Pseudomonas sp. 1912-s (assembly GCF_029269205.1). Taxonomy (NCBI): domain Bacteria; kingdom Pseudomonadati; phylum Pseudomonadota; class Gammaproteobacteria; order Pseudomonadales; family Pseudomonadaceae; genus Pseudomonas; species Pseudomonas sp. 1912-s. Next base: position 73,794 of record NZ_JARIXR010000012.1, read on the forward strand.
ACTGCATATTCGCTCGCGCTGTTTTTTTCGTCCGCCACATAAATCTCAAAAACTCTGGCAGATTCGCCAGCAGTTCTGGGCAGTTGTCCGGCAAATCGGGCCGAGAGTTGCCGCGCTGGAGCAGCGTTCTTAGCAGCACGCGCCAAAATCGAAGCGTCGCCGAACGATCAATCCATATCAAAAGATCTGCGCGCGCTACCCGATTCTCCCAAGTAACGGAATGGCCGCCTTCGAATATCCATCGATCACGAGCCTCGACCTCGGAACAAAGGCGCGTTTTCTCGTCCCGGCTTCGTTCAACCCACCCTGGCTGCCAGTGGATAGTGTCTATATGAACGACAGGTAAGCCCGTGCGCAGACCAAGCTCACGCGCCAAAGTGCTTTTGCCCGACCCAGGTTGACCAATAATCATCACCCGCTGCATCTAAGCTCCTTCTCGCCATACGCGCTATTTTTGGGGGCGGCGATTTTACGTCAACCTCCTACTCCGTCAACAGGCAGCAAGGCAAGACTTGATTGTCGCGACGGTTCGCTTTGGGTCGATTTCTGCCTGTAGCCACCGTCAGCTTTTGGCCGGTTAGCGACCGTTGCTCTGATTAGCCATCCTTGTCCTTCCCCACGTGGAGGACTTGTCATGAACATCATTGCTACCTGCGCCCGTCAGCCCTGGAACAAAGGAAAACTGGTCGGGCAGAAAACACCACTCCGACTGAGAGATATCTGGGCCATCCGAGTAAGGCTTCAAATTGCGGAAAGAACCCGAGATCTGGCTCTTTTCGATCTGGCCATCGACAGTAAGCTTCGAGCCTGCGACTTAACCAAGCTCCGCGTGCGCGATGTCGCTCATGGCGAGCACGTATCATCACGAGCCATGGTGATGCAGCAGAAAACGCAGCGGCCTGTGCAGTTTGAGATCACTGAGCAAACACGGTCTGCTCTCGCGGCTTGGATACATCGGGCCCAGCTACGCAGCGAGGACTGCCTGTTTCCTAGCCGGCTGCATACTTCAGACCATCTATCTACTCGTCAATACGCTCGTATCGTCAAAGGCTGGGTGAAAGCCGTGGGCCTTGATCCAGCCATGTATGGCACCCACACGATGCGACGTACGAAGGCATCACTGATATATCGCAGGACGAAGAACCTGCGGGCGGTTCAGTTGCTGCTCGGCCATACGAAGCTGGAGAGCACTGTTCGATACCTGGGGATTGAGGTCGATGACGCGCTAGAGATGGCGGAACAGACTGAGGTTTGACCATGTATAGCGACGGTCGACGTCAGACCGTCGCTAACCGGCCAGAAGCGGTCGCTCACTGTCTAAGAACTAGGGGGCGTATTCACTGCTTTCAAGAAGCAGCTCCCACCAAGGTTTCCGCCCTACATGTTGTATGCAAACGCTCGGGGTTGGTTACTGCAATTGAATCACTGCAAGAATATAGGGTCATTTGCTACAAGGTTGATTTCACCACGACTTTAGAGGGAAGAAGCCAGTTAAAGGCGGCTGGAATGGGGCATCTAACTCTCTTGGACATCCATGCTTCAGGCGAGAATGGCCCCAGAGCGAAAATGGCGTTAGCATTCCGCCTCAATCGGCTTAAAAAGCTTGTTTTTTCAGATCAGGGTCGCATCGTGGAAAAGCTAAAACGCCTCGAAAGTGGAATCGAAGGGCTCGACGCTCTGCTCAAGGGAGGGCTGGTCGCAGGCGCCTCATACATAATCCAAGGACGCCCGGGGTCTGGAAAAACGATCCTCGCCAACCAACTTGGGTTCCATCATGCGAACAATGGAGGCCGAGTTCTGGTCGCCACGCTACTGGCCGAGTCACATGACCGTCTTTTTCAGTTTCTTTCTACTTTGAGCTTTTTCGACTCTTCCAAAGTCGGCGCCGAAATTCAATTTGTCAGTGCTTTTGACACCCTGGAGAACGAAGGTCTGGATGAGGTAGTAAAGCTGCTTCGGCGCGAGATAAGCCGCCAAAAAGCTACGGTGATGGTGGTAGACGGTTTGCTCAATGCGCGCTCAAAAGCCGATTCGCACATCGACACCAAGAAATTCATTTCAGAGCTGCAAGGGCACGCTGCTTTCGCGGGCTGCACCGTCCTGTTTCTTACCAGTTCCCGACTCGATGACGGCAGCCCTGAGCATACGATGGTAGATGGCGTGATTGAGATGGGTGAAGAGCTATATGGCACTCGCTCGGTTCGTCGTATTCAACTGCGTAAAACGCGCGGCAGTGGGGCAATGACAGGCCTTCACGAATGTGAGATTAACGACAACGGATTGGTGGTTTACCCTCGACTCGAAAGTCTTTACAGCCACCCGTCCGCCCCAGACAGTGCCGACATGACGCGTATTGCCAGTGGCATTGGCTCACTGGACGACATATTGGGCGGAGGCGTTTACAGTTCCAGTGTGTCTCTGGTTATTGGCCCATCCGGGATTGGTAAAACGACTCTGGGTCTCAAATTTCTGGCAGAGTCGACGGTGGATTCACCGGGACTGCATTTTGGCTTCTACGAGAGTCCACAACGGTTGCGGCTCAAAGGCCAATCACTGGGTATAGATATCAAAGGTATGGAAGACAGCGGCGCCCTGAGCATTGCCTGGCAGCCGACTACTGAAGGCCTGCTGGATGGTCTGGGCGCACGACTGCTGAGTATCGTTGAAGAAAAGGGCATTAAGCGCCTGTTCATCGACAGCCTTAGCGGTATGACACGAGTCTCAACAAATCCGGCGCGTATTACTGACTTCTTCAGCGCTCTGATGAACGAGCTGCGTTCCAGAGGCGTTACGGTATTTGCGTCCTGGGAAATGCGCGATCTTTTTGGCTCCGAGGTAAGTGCACCAAACTCTGACCTGTCCAGCATCGTCGACAACCTAATGTTGATGCGGTTCTCTGAGAATCACTCTGAACTAAGCAGGACGCTGTCCATTCTTAAAGTAAGAGACAGCTCCTACGATCCCTCTCGATTTGAGGTCGTCATTCGTGAACATGATGTTTTCCTGAAAAAGGCTTCAAGACATGAGCCCTCAGTCCCCACTGATTCATCGCCCGGTTCAATTTCTTAAGCGTTTGAGTAGGTTGAATTAACATGACCACCATCCTGGTCGTCGACGACGAGTATTTGATCGCTGATATTCTCTGCTTCGCGCTGGAGGATGAGGGGTTCATGGTGGTGACGGCTAGCAATGGTCGAAAAGGACTCGAAGTTCTTAATAGAGAACAGCCAGCATTGATCATTACCGACTTTATGATGCCGGTCATGGACGGCCTAGAATTCGCTACAGCTGTCCGAGCCCTCCCTTCCGCCAACCACTTACCGATTATCTTGATGAGCGGTGCTCAGGCACATATCGGTATGCAGAGGTCAGATTTGTTTGATGCGGTATTGGCAAAGCCATTCAATATCGATTTGATCATCGCCGAGGTTAGAAAGCTTTTAGGTTCAGAGTAGCTCGCAGCTTGAGTCGCCCCGGGTTTCGTAGACGTTTTTGGAGTCCGTTTTTTGGACGGCAGAAGCCACTCATGAGCGGCCGCTTCGGGTCGATAGCACCCGTCGTGACGGGTAGCTACTGGCCGGAAGCTACCGCTGTGCCCAATCGGCAACTAGTGCACTACCAATGATAACCAAGCCCCAACGTAAGTCCGAAATCTCCCTGCGCGGTGCCCGCACCTGTCGCACGATAGGTCCACTTCCCACCCCTGGAGCGCGCCGTCAACCCGATGGCCAAAGCGGGCTCACCTTCGTACACAGCCGTTGCCATTGCCACCATCGACTTGCCCGGCGAGGACGCAACCGGTAACCCGGCGGTGGCCATCACCGCCGCAATACCGGCGTACACGTCCTGCCGCAGGCTGCCAACGCGGCGGTCGGTATAGTCGTTGGCCTCAGTTAGCGACCGATTGGCGGCTTGGTTCGAAAGCCGAGTTGCCTGGCGGAAATTGACAGCGTCCGTGCCTTGCACAGCCTCGGCTGCATGGCTGATCTGACGCTCGGCGCCATACGCACCGACTGCCACGCTACTGGCACGTGTGGCTTGGGACCCAGCCCCCAGCGCCACGCTATTTGTCGCGTTGGCGCCTGCTTGCGAACCCAGCGCAGTACTCTGTTTCGCCTGAGCAGTGGCACCAGCACCGGTGGCGACACTGCGCTCGCCTTCAGCCTGAGTCTGTGCCCCGAGCGCAACCGATTGGCTATCCGGACGCGTGGATACGTTGTCGCCGGCTTCGCTCGCATCCACGGCAATGCCGGAAGACTGCTGGCCCAATTGCCTGGCCTGCTGATTCACTGCCTCCAGTTGGCGCCCGTTGACGGCATCGAGGCTGGTAGAACTGACCTCGCCGTCCTCAACGCCACCCACCGTGCGCGAGCCTTGGCTGCCACTGATGTCGACCTGGGCCCCATCAGCAATGCCGGCCAACTGTATGTCACGACTGACCGGATCCTGGCGGACATGCCCCACCTCACCGCTGTCCATTTGTTTGCGCAGTGTCTCGGCTTGCGCATTGATGGCATTCGATTGGTCGTCGGTAGCCACCATACGGTCATCGAGTAGACCGAATGCCTGCCCGATGGAGTCGACCTTGATCAACTGAGCCTCGGCACCGTTCTGGCCAGACTGCGTCACTGCATAGGTGGAAGGGCTCGTCGAACCGTCGGCGTTCACGTTCGCGCTGCCGCCCATGGCGGTAGCCAGGAACTGGTCATGTGCTTTAGCGGAGACCTGGATGTGCCCGAGAACCGTTTCGCCTTGGGCGATGCCTTGCAGCCTGGCGGCTGACTGGTCCGCGACCTGGCCGGCAAGAGTCGCACTGGAGTGCGCTGCGCCGGCGCCATCACGGGCAGTTGCAGCAGCGGATTGTGCGGCCTCGGCACTGCCCTTGGCCGCCTCCGCGCGGCTCTGTGCAATGGCAGCGACGCCTGTCGCACCGACGGCTACGCTTTGCGCCTGGTCAGCCATGGTTTTCCCAGCCAGGGCAACACTCTGGGCTGCCACCGCCGTGCGATCAACGTCATCCAACTGGCCCTTGTTCACCGCATCAGCCTGTGCGCTACCGGAAGCCAACCGGGCGATGCGGGCCGGCTCGCTGGCTGAACTGCGGCCTGCGTTGTAGACCCCGTCGATACCACTCCACTGCAACGTGTCATCGCGCAGGCCCTGGATGTTATCCACCAACGCGTCCAGCTCAGTGGCCTGGGTACGCACGGCATCGTTGAGCGTGGAGAGATTGCCCGCCACCGCGTGCAGCGCCTCACCTGCATTGTCGTGGCTGGTTGCAGGCTGAGCACTGCCAGCGGCTGCGATCAGGGGGATGTTATAGCCAGGTGCCGTGGGCTGGCCTTCAGCGTCCACGGTAGCGCCACCTCCGAGCAGCCGAGTGATGGTCTCGCGACCCACGCCCGCAGCGGCTTTTACCGCCGAGTCCAGGCGCTCTACCACCGTTTGCCCGCCGTCCAGGCCGCCGAGCTGAATCGCAGCCACATCAGCGGTGGACCGGGCGGCGTTGGCAGTGCCCTGGGCATTATCGGCCGTTCGCTGAGCGACCGACGCGACGCTCAACGCCGTGCCGGCTGTCGTTTGTGCTGCAGCGGCTCGATGACTTGCCTGCGTCGCTACGCCTTGCGCCTGGTCGGCGTCGGACTGCGCTACGACGGCGACACTCATCGCATCGATGCTGGCGCTGTTCGCTTGCTGTGCTGTGGTGTGGGCCGTGTCGGCCGTACGCTGTGCCGTGTTTGCCGCATCCAGAGACGCATTGGCGCGGCTCTGGGCAGCCAGGGCCTTCTGATTGACCTGCGAGGCGCTCAGCAACGCATGGTCGGCGGCGCTCTGCGCGGTCTGCGCAGCCGTCTGAGCGGTGGATGCCGCACCCAACGCAGCTTCAGCGTTGGCTTGAGTCTCCAGCGCGGCATGCTGTGTGCCGGACGCCGCGTCGGAAGCGGTGTCGGCACGGCTTTGAGCCGCCTGCGCAGAAGCATGCGCGACGGTGGCGAGGCTCAGCGCCCGGCTGGCGGTAGTGTCGGCAGCGCTGGCTGCTTCTCGTGCTGTCGACGCGACGCCCAATGCGGTATCGGCGCTGTTGCGTGCGGCCATGGCAGTGATATTCGCACTGGCAGCCGAGTCCTGCGCAGCGCCTGCAGTGTTTTGCGCGGCATCCGCAGACCGCTGCGCCTGCAAGGCTGAAGACAACGCGAGGTCGGCAGTGCCTTGGGCCCCGTCGGTGGTGGCCTGAGCGTTTTCCAGCGCGCCCAACGCGCTGTCTGCATCACGCTGGGCGACATCGGCCAGGTCTTGAGCAGAAGCGGCGGTGTCGTGAGCGTTTTTTGCGGTCCCTTGGGCATTCTGCGCATCGGTTTGCGCTGTGACGGCCGCTGCACCTGCCGTGTCAGCTGTTTGCCGGGCGGTGGCTGCCGTTGTCTGGGCGGCGGTCGCCGCGTTCAGTGCGGCGTTGGCTGAAACCTGCGCCGAGTCGACCGCGCTGTGTGCGCCCGCAGCCGTGTCCTGGGCTCTGTCAGCCATGTCCTTGGCGACCTCACCGGCACCCTGGGCGGTCGACGCGACCCCCGCAGCCCGATCGGCGATTTCACGAGCGGCAGCCGCTGCATCCTGTACCGCGTTCGCCGCGTTCAGGGTCTGGCCGGCAGTGGCTTGCGCGGTTTCAGCGGCCACGTCGGCCTCCCTGCCCACAAGCAAGGCCGCATCCGCAGCGCGCTGTGCACCATCGGCCCTCTCCTGTGCACTTGAGGCCGCAGTGGCAGCCTGGTCCGTCCGGTCTTGTGCATCCGCTGCAGCGGCCTGCGCCGAAGTGACCGCATCCGAGACGACATCAGCCGAGCGCAGGGCAGCTGTCGCGGCAGCCGCAGCCTTGTCCACGACATCTCCCACTTCCTTGACACGGATTTGCGCCGCGCTGGCCAGAGCCTGCGCCGTCGTAGCGCTGGCGTGTGCCTGCGTGGCGGCGCCTTGGGCGGTCTGGGCCGAATGCTGAGCGCTTGCGGCAGCAACGTCGGCACGCTCAGCTACCGCTTGCGCGTTGGCGGCGGTCGTACCGGCCTTGCTGGCGGCGCTTGCCGCCGCACCGGCGCTGCCCTGGGCTTGATTGGCGGCGTCAAGGGCACCCGCTGCCTCCTGGGAGGCATTGTTGGCCTGTGCCAACGATGAGTCGGCGGCATCCTTTGCCGCCAACGACACCTGATGAGCCTTGTCCACAGCAGCAGTGGCGGTGCCGGCCGCCTGTTGTGCACGCAAGGCGCTGCTTTCAACGCTGTCCAACTGACCTTTGTTGACAGCATCCGTTACCGCCACGCCGGCAGCCATATTGATAATCGACGTGGGCACGCCAGCGTCCCTGTCGGCGTCATACGCACCCGTCTGGGGGTTCCAGTAGAACCTCCTGGTCGCCCTCAACACCTGGGATTTTTCCGAGATGTCCATGACGGAATCGAACACTTCACCCATGCGGTCATCAGTGACGTTGTGCGCTTTGTCCAAGGCCGCCAGAGCCCCCAACAGCGTGGTGGGCGGCGGTGTTCCCGTGGCAAGGCTGGTCAGTACAAGAGGTGTCGGTACTATCCGATTGCCCTGGGCGAGCGGGCCGGTTCCCAAGGCCTGTGCCATCGATTCACCGGCCGTGGTCTCACGTGTTCCAAGACGGCGGATCGCCTCATATCCCGAGAACAACTGGGCACCGTTAATGGCATCGGTACTTGTGGCGTTCACCGTGCCAGGTGCTACAAAAATCCACTGGCGTAAGCGTGCCAAGCTGCCACTGCTGACCGTACCGACAGCGCTGTTACGGTCGAAGGAGTAGGCGTGCCCGTTAAGGGTCACGGGGGCGACATCCCGTAGATCGTCAGTGGCCGAGAAACTGCCGAGTGCGACACCCGCACTCTGGGGGGCTTGGGCGCTGTAGCCGAACGCCAGGCTTTCGACGTTGGAAGCGCTCGAGCTCCTGCCGATCGCAACCGAGTTATCCCCTCGCGATACCGCGAATCGCCCGCCGGCAAATGAGTTCGCACCGCCAGCCTGTGCGCTGGCACCGAGTGTAGTGGCGTACGCACCTGAAGCCGTGGACGCCGAACCAAACGCGGTACTGAACGTATTGGAGGACAGCGCCGTATTGCCGAACGACAGCGCATACGGATTTTGTGCCTTGGCGGAAAGGCCGAAGGCCATGGTCCAGGCGGCGGTGCTCTGGGCGCCGCGGCCAAAGACAAAGCCGCCATCAGTGGCTAGCGGGTTACCACCCTCCGTGCCTGACTGGCCTATCGCAATGCTGCCGTTTGCACCGCCTAACATCAGCCGCCCGCTGTTGATATACAACTCCCCGCCCAAGGAAAGCGAGGTTGCACCAACACCCGGTACCCCTGACGGGCGATAGAACAACACGCTTTCGGTTTGGCCACTCTTGGCGCTCGAATCGCATCGCGTCGATTGACCCTCCTTGAAACTCACGTTTTCGTTCAAATAGGCTCTGTCGGCCCCAGCCCCTGAAATGTAAATACTCTGGGGATCATTGAGGCTGACGCATTCGCCGCTGTCATTCGCGTTGATGTGTATACCGTTGCCTGCACGGGCATCAGACACGCCCAGCAGCGCCGAAACACCGGTAAGTGTCAGCAGGCCGAAGATCGGCCAACCGCGCGATGTCACCGCAAACTCGGGGCAGTAGAAGGTGCGAATGAGGGAACGAAGTGGATTGAGCGGAACAGCATGCAGACAAGCGACCTGCGAATCGAAACGCAATGTGACTTTCACGATGACTTACCTGAGACATTGACGGATGCGTCGAACCGAAACAAGGCACCAGCAATCCGATGGCTGAAACGGGTTCCACGAGTGGTAGCCGCTGCGACAGCGGGCATTGATTACTGAGGGTTATTGTGGGCAGCGAAGCTGCCGGGGAATATCGGACTGCTCCTAAATCGGCAGGCCGAAGGCCAGGCCTTCGAACTGCCGATATCAGGCCCTACCATTCGTAACCCACCCCGACCGCCAGCCCTACACTTCCCTGGGCACTGCCCGAACCATTGGCCTTGTAAGCCCACCGGCCATCTTCGGTGCGACCCGAGAGGCCGACGGCCAAGGCTGACTGCCCCTCGTAGACCGACGTCCCCATGGCCACCATGCTCCTGCCCGGTGTCGACGCCACAGGTAAGGCTGCCATGGCCATCGCTGACGCGATGCCGGCGTAGGCATCCTGACGCACTGCACTGATCTGGCTGTCGGTATAGGCGTTGGCCTGTCGTAGGGTACGGTCAGCGGCCTGGTTGGAGATCTGCGTGGCCTGGCCGAGATTGACGACATCAGTCGCCTCGCTGGCGGCTGCTACGTTGGTGATTTGCCGCTCCGCCCCCGGCGCGCCCACTGAGACGGTATTCGCCCGCTGGGCCTGGGAGCCGGCACCAAGCGCGACGCTGCCTGGCGCATCGGCCTTGGCATCTGCCCCCAGTGCGGTGCTGCGAGGCGCTTGGGCCACGGCACCTGCCCCCACCGCAACGCTGCGCTCGCTGCCGGCCTGGGCGTTGGCCCCGACAGCCACGGCCTTGCTACCCGGCGTCACCGTTGCCTTTTCATTGCCTTGGGTGTCAACGGCGATGCCAGAGGCTCGTTGCGTCAACTGCTTGACCTGCCGGTCGACGGCGTCGAGTTGTCGGCCATTGACGACATCGGTGCTGTCGGCGCTCAAGGCACCCTCCTTCACACCCGTCAGAACGCGAGGTCCCTGCGTACCCGTGAGATCAACACGAACGCCATCAGTATCCCGCGCCACCTGAATATCCCGGCTGAGAGAGTCCTGGCGAACCAGGCCGACCTGACCGGTGCTCACCTGCTCGCGCAAGCTGCCCACATCCACCGTGGCTTTGTCAGTCTTGGCGTTGACCGCATTCAGTGACGCGTCAAGCGCCCCGATCGCCTCCCCGACGTCACCCACTTGGACCTGGCCAATGGGGCCGCGCTCCTGGTCGATCCGGGTCACATCGTAGGCTGGTGCTTTCACGGAACCATCCGCGTTGACAGCGGCGCCACCGCCCAGTGCGTCAGCCAATGCCTGTCGATCCGCACGGCTCGCTGCCTGTATGCGATCAATCACGGTCTCACCCTCCCCCAACCCCTGCAGTTGTGCTGCGGCGCGCTCGGCCACCTGGCCAACCTGGCTGGCGAATGTGTGGGCGGCGTTTGCGGCCTCACGTGCATCGGCAGCAGTGCCACCAGCGGTATCGGCGGCATGTTGCGCGGCGTCAGCGGAGGTTTGGGCGAAAGCGGCAGCAACCACCGCGCCATCCGCCGTACCCTGGGCCTTCACCGCTGCCGCCCGGGCTGCGTCGGCGGCGCTGCTGGCCTGCGATGCGGTGAGCGCGGCGCTATCGAGCTGTCCCTTGTTGACGGCATCGGTTTGCGCAACACCGGCCGCCAGGTTACCGATACGTGCAGGCTCACCGCGATCAGCGCCACGACCCGCGGTATAAGCACCGCTAGACTCGTCCCACACAACGCTGTCGTCACGCAGCGCCCGGACGTCCTCATCCAAGGCACCGAGTGCCGCGCCTTGGCGGCTCACAGCGGTGTTGACCGCGCCGGCATTGCGGTCCAAAGCAGTCAGCGCATCGCCCACGTTGTCCAGGGTTTGAGGAGCGGGCTGAACGCTGCCATCGGCGTTGATCTGACTGATTGCATAGGCCGGCGCCGTCGGCTGTCCATCGGCGCCCACGGTGGAGCCTCCTCCCAATGCCTTGGCGACGAATTCACTGGCCGCACCTGCGGCGCCTCGAATAGCCGCGTCAATGCGCTGGATGACAGTCTGACCGTCGTCCAGGCCCTTGAGCTGACCAGCAGCAATGTCGGCGGTGGCCTTGGCCCCATCGGCGGTGCGTTGAGCCGCGTCCGCCCCTTGCTGGGCATTGTTTGCTGCGCCCAACGCGTTGTCGGCGCTGGCCTGTGACGTTGATGCAGCCTGCAACGCATCGCTTGCCGAGCGCCCGGCGGCGTCCGCGGTGCCCTGGGCCTTGTCTGCCGCGTTGCGCGCAGACGAGGCCGAAGCCAGGGCGGTATCGGCGGAACCCTGGGCGGCTTCAGCGGTTTTCTGCGCGCCGGAAGCCGAGCTCAATGCCGTATCCGCCGTGCCTTGGGCGGCATCTGCGGCGTGCTGCGCCTGGGCCGACGAGGCCAATGCGCTGTCAGCTGTACCCTGGGCGTTGCCCGCCGCGCTTTGCGCGCTGGCTGCAGCGACCAATGCTTCATCGGCAGTGCCCTGGGCCGTCTCGACCGCTTGGCGCGCTGTGGAGGCTGTGCTCAGTGCCTGGTCAGCGGTGGACTGGGCGGCGTCGGCGGTGCGCTGTGCCGTGGAGGCGGCACCAAGGGCGTTGTCTGCTGTACCTTGCGCGGCATTCGCGGCCTGTTGTGCGCCAGCCGCCGAACTGACGGCGGTATCCGCACGGTCCTGGGCCGATTGAGCGGCAGTCTGCGCCCCTGTCGCCGTTGCCAATGCAGAATCCGCAGTGGTTTGGGCAGCGTCGGCGGATTGCCGGGCACCATCGGAGGCGCCGAGCGCCTGACTCGCGGTGAGCTGTGCTGCATCGGCGTTTTTCTGCACCACGACGGCCTTGTCCAGCGCAGTGTTCGCGGTGCCTTGGGCCGCGTCGGCAGCCTTGTGGGAGCTGGCGGCGGCTGCCAATGCCGCGTCGGCGGAGCCCTGGGCGGCAGTAGCGGTTTCACCCGCCCGAGCAGCCGTGCCCAACGCCGTATCGGCCGTGCCTTGCGCGGCATTCGCAGCTTGTTGGGCGCTGGTGGCCGTCGTCAGCGCGGTATCGGCAGTGCCTTGGGCCGTCGCCGCGTTTTTTTGCGCTTCAGATGCCGAACTCAGTGCTGTAGTGGCTGCGCCTTGTGCGAGATCGGCCGTCTTCTGTGCGATGGCTGCAGAACCCAGAGCAGAGTTGGCGACACTCTGTGCGGTTTCGGCCGTCTGTTGTGCAGTCGCGACGGCCCCTTGGGCCCGTTCGGCTGTTCCTCGGGCGGAGTCGGCGGTTTTCTGGGCGTTAGCCGCAGAGTCCAGCGCTGCGCTGGCTGTCCCTTGCGCGACACCTGCGCTCTTTTCTGCGCTGTCGGCCTTAGCCAAAGCAGCATCGGCAGCACCCCGCGCACCGCCCGCCACCTTACGGGCATCATCAGCCCCGGCCAATGCCGAGCTCGCCTTGCCTTCTGCGGTCTCGGCAGTTCGCTGTGCCGTTGTTGCCGAATTCGCCGCCACGTTCGCCGCCGACTGCGCGGCCTCGGCCAGTTGCTGCGCACCGCTTGCCGAACCCAGTGCCGAGTTGGCAGTGCCTTGGGCGGCATCAGCTGTCGCCTGTGCGGTTGATGCGGCCCCCAGCGCGGCAGTAGCAGAGCCTTGCGCGGTGTCTGCGGCTTTCTGTGCTGCATCGGCCGAGCTGGCGGCATCCTTGGCGGTGCTCTGCGCGTTATCTGCCGTTGCCCGAGCTCCCGCCGCCGTTTGCAAGGCCGCGTCGGCCCCCTGTTGCGCTGTATTTGCCGTTTTGCGGGCGTCGGCGGCGGTGGCCTGCGCCGCGCTGGCACCGGCCAGCGCGCTACCGGCAAGGTTGTTCGCATTGTTGGCGGTACTTTCCACGGCGTCCAACTGGCCCTTGTTTACCGCGTCAGTTGCGGCCACACCTGCAGCCACATTGGCAATGCGGTTCTCAGGGCTGGCGCCTTCACTGGCCGTGTAGGCTTGCAGGTCCTTGTTCCAACGCAGGTATTTCTCGGCCATCGCCAAGCGGACTTGCTCTGCCGTTTCGTTGGCCACTTTATCAACGTCACTCAAGGCTTGCTGAGTGCCTTTATGGGCCTGATCCAAAGCTTTGATCGCCCCCACCACCGACGTCGGCTGTGCAACACCAGAACCCAAGCTTGTCAGGGAAAATGCCGGCAGCACGACCTTGCCGTCTTTGACCGCAGTGCCTGCGCCAAGCGCATCCGCCACCGACTGAGTAGACGCCAGCTCCCGGTCCCCGAGTTTCTGGATCGCATCGTAGGCGACGAACAACTGGGCGCCATTGACGCCATCGGTGCTGGTCGCGCTAACCGCCCCAGGCGCCATGTTGATCAGTTGGCGCGTCTGTTTGGTGTTACCCAGGCTGACCACGCCCATTGCCGGCGTACTGTCGACACTGTAGGCCGTGCCATTGATCGTCACCGGCGCCACCGCCTTCAGGGTTTGCGTCATGGCGCCACTGCCCAGTGCAACCCCATAATTGTGTTGTGCGCTGGCCTTGTACCCCAGGGCAACCCCTTCGTTGCTGCTGCTCGCCACGCTGGCCTCGGCGCCCACCGCAACGCTGTGGGTGCCCTCCGCGCTGGCGTCGCGACTCGCGGCAAAAGCCCCGCCGCCAATGGCCTTTGCACCGGTGCCAACAGCGGTAGCTCGTTCTCCCGCCGCCGCAGCATTTGCGCCGATAGCCGTGGCGTACTGATTCGTGGCTTCGGCTTTATACCCAAATGCATGGGCATAGTCAGCCAGGGACTTGGCCTCGAAACCCGCCGCCATGCCCCAGCCACCGTTGCCTTGGGCACCATGACCAATGGCCGCGCCGTTGATGCCAGCTTGAGTACTCTCGTTACCGATCGCCATACTGCCGCCTGGCTGCCCGAGAATAATCCGGCCACCGTTGACGTACAGTTCACCACCCAGGGTCAGTGACGTCGCCCCTACGCCAGAAACACCCCCAGGGCGGTAAAACAGTACCGAGTCGGTCTGCGAGCCCTTGGTCGCAGAGCTGCACTTATTCGAGGCCTGATCCTTGAAGATCAGGTTTTGCGCAAGATACGTCGTGGCATTGCCATCGTTGTTCTGCGGGTCGTTCAAACTTACGCACTGGCCATCCGCATTCGCGTTGATGTGCACACCATTGCCGGCATGGGCTGGTGCACCCAGCAATGCCGTTATGCCGGTCAGGGTCATGACCCCCCATATCGCCCAATCCAGTTGAGGGCGTGGGGACTGACAAGCATCAGGTGCATGGCAATAACGCATGCGAACCCAGTAGCGAATCGGATTTAACGGGGCTGATAGCAGGAACGCAAATGGCAAGACTGAACGCGACGTGACTTTCACAATAACTCACCCTGTAGCACACACATCGTCAGGTATGAGGCCTCACGAAGTGGCATTGAAGCGCAGAAGCAACAGCTGTCGGCGACAGCGTGCATGCACTCGTTCTGTAATGCCCGCACATGCTGCGAGCCGCCATGAATCGGGGTGAATTCTGTAGAGCGCTCGCAAATACCGATATCGGACTGCTCTTAAATTTCGGATCAGCGCAGACCGGAACCCGGACAGGGTTCAGCCACGATTTAGTCCCAGTCTTATATTTCTCTCACACCGCCTTTGCTCAAATGTGGCCTCACTACAACCACCGAGCATCAGCAGATGGCAGCCCAAGTCATCGTTCCCTCCGAGCGCGCCCTGCAAAGCCTGGTCATCCTGGCCAGTGACGAGCAGTACGCCCATCGCGTAGCCACGCAGCTCAACGGGAGCCCCCTTTTTCATATCGAACACATCGATTCGTTGAGCGAGTTGATGACACGCTTGCGCAAGCAGCCTGTCGACATCATCGTCGCGCAGGTTCACGCCGACCATGTCGACAGCTTGATGCTGCCGTGCTGTGTCAGCGACCTGAATGCTTCCGGGCTGCTATGCAGCATTCCGCATATCGTCTGGACCGCCCAGCCACAATCCGAGCTTGCGCTCACCCCCGGTTTACTGACCGCTGGTGTTGAGCAGGGCTGGACCCACACCCTCAATGGTGTATCAACGGCAGCCCTGGCTTCCCATGCACGCCTGGCCAGGGCTTCAGGTATTCGGGTCGAGATTGCTGTGGAGCAACAACCCGAGCAATTCCTGGCGGTAATCAGTCAACTGGCACATACCGCCCATCCGTCGCCGCGCAGTCCACACGAGGAAAAACTGGAGCAACTGCTGAATGACGATGAGGTGGTAGCGGCCCTCGCTACCGGCGAAGGATTAAGGGTGGTCTACCAGCCCCAATACGACCTGGCGACACGAACAATCGTCGGCGCGGAAGCCCTGATCCGCTGGCACCACCCACGGCATGGGGATGTGCCACCCTCGGTCCTGATCCCGATGATCAATCAGCTCGGGCTGGATCTATTGTTGTTCAGCTTTATCGAGAAGACCGTGATCGACACCCTGGGTAAGTTGAGCCGTGCAGGCATTGAAATCCCCATCGCCATTAACGCTTCAGCGCGAACGCTCTGCGCCTATGGCCTAGCCACACGGCTTGCGCAAAAGATGCATCGGGCGGGGTTGCCCTGTAAACGTCTCAAGATCGAGCTGACCGAAGACCTGGCGCCCGACAGCGAACTGGCCCTCTCAGCCTCGATCACTGCTTTGCGCGCCAAAGGCTTTCCGGTGTCCCTGGACGACTTCGGTGCCGGCGCCGCGACGCTGTCCCTGCTGTCACGGATGCCATTCGATGAGATGAAGATTGACGGTGCCTTGGTGCGTGCGGTGGGTCAGTTCGCGCATTCGTCGGAAATCATCTCGGGTATCGTCGGTCTGGCCCAGTTATTCAATATCAACCTGATCACCGAGGGTATTGAAGATACCGAGAGTATCGAGTTGCTGAGCAAGCTGGGCTGCAACACCGGGCAGGGTTTCGCCCTGGCCCGGCCCATGGAGAGCGATGTCTTCCTGAGCATGATCACCGCATAGGAATGCGTTCACGTCCATTGAACCTGTAAACGTCACCCCGGGCGTGCCGGAAACTATCACGGTACGGTTCAACGATATTTACACCTTTGCTGGAGCGGAGTTGATAGATGGTCTTTAATCGATTGATTACCCGGCTACTTTCGAGTGTCCATTGGCAACCATGAAAACCATACGCATAGCGATCCTTGATGATCATGCAGTGGTACGCCACGGCCTCGTCAGCCACCTCGCCGAAGAGTCATCCATCGAGATTGTTGGCGTCTATGAAACCAGCCGTGAATTGATACGCGGCATGGCGACAATGCCTGCCAACGTCTTGCTGCTGGACTTTGCCCTGGGACGGGATGAGCTGGACGGCGTCTCCCTGATTCGCGCCTTGCGAAGCCGCTTCCCTGACTGTCGTATCCTGGTGCTGTCGAGCCATCACGAGTCGGCCACCGTGTCGCTTGCCTTGCGTGTCGGCGCGCGAGGCTTTGTAGGTAAAGATGAGGGGCTGGGAAGCCTGGTGAAGGCGATTCGTACCGTTGCCTCGGGCGCCATCTATCTGAGTGCCGACATGTCTTACCAAGTGGCCGACGCAGCCAGGCCCGGTGAAACAGAGCAAACGCCGATCAGTGACAACGCCTTGCAGCGAGCGGCATTGTCGGCTCGGGAGCAGGAAGTGATCCGCTGCTATCTGGAAGGCATGACGGTGACGGAGATCGCCGAGAAGTTCAATCGCAGCATCAAGACCATCAGTACGCAGAAGGCCACGGCTTTTCGCAAGCTTGGGGTCACCTCCAATAACGGCTTGTTCAAGATCATGAAAACCCTGGACTAGCCATGATGATCAGGAGCCACGCTCGTTGGGTCGCCAGCCTGCTCTTGCTGATGGCTGCGACATGGGCGGGCGCCGGTGCCCTGCCGCCCGGGCTGGATCTAAGCGTTGAAGAACACGCCTGGATCGAACAGCACCCGGTATTGCGAGTTGCCGTCGTCGGCAACCTATCGCCAATCGAATACGTGGAGAACAACCGACTAAAGGGGCTGTCGGCTGAATTCCTGCAGATGATTGCCCACAAGACTGGCATGAAGATCGACTATGTTTCCGCTCACTCGATCCAGGAGCGCATAGAGCTGCTGATGACCGGTCGGGCGGACCTTATCCCCACCATCATGCTTACTGGGCCCGGTGGTAAGGATCCCCGGCTGCTGCTCACTTCAGCCTATTTGAATACCACCACGGTCATCATCACCCGAATCGGGCGCCCGCCTCTTTTCGAGGCCGAACAGCTGGACGGGCTGACCGTGACCCTGCCCATCTTCGATCGCTATAGTGATTTCCTCGCGACGAAGGCACCGGGGGCGAAATTGATCTTCGGCGGCAGCGCCCTGACCATGCTGCAGCAAGTTGCCGAAGGAACCGCTGATGCTGCGGTTGCCACCGAAGCCTATCTGCTGCCATTTCTGTATCGGCAGTTCCAGGGCCAGTTGCAGATATCCGGGGTGATCACCGGTATGGCGTCGCAATTTGGCATGGGCACTCTAAAAGACGAGCCTTTACTGCACTCAATCATCCAGAAGACGCTCGACTCGGTCACCCCTGACGAAGTTCGCGTCCTGCACGCCAATTGGCTGCGCGAGCATGCCACCCAGGACCTGCCGCTCAGGGAAGTTGTGTCCCACTACCCTCATGAGATCGCGTTAATTGTCTTGGTGGTAGTGCTATTGCTCATCACGATTTACCAAACCCAGCGCATGCGCCAGCGCGCCGAGCGCAACGAGCGGGAAAAGGCGATGTTCCTGGCAGTCATGAGCCATGAAATCCGCTCGCCGATGAACGCAGTGGTGGCTGCCGTCGAACTGTTGCGCAACACGCCGCTGGACAAGCAGCAACAGCACTTTGCCGACCTGGCCAATCACGGCGCGCAATCATTGTTAAGGCTGCTCAATGACGTGCTGGATATATCCAAGCTCGATGCGGGGCAGGTCAAGCTCGAATACGAGCCGGTGAGCATCAGCACCCTGGTGCATAACGTCGTTGATCTGCATCGCTTGCGGGCCCGGGAGAAGCATTTATCGATCTGCGTCAATGGCGAATCCCACCTGCCACTGTTGATGCTCGACAGCACACGTATTGGGCAGGTGCTGCACAACCTGCTGTCCAATGCCATCAAGTTCACCGAAATCGGCGGAGTGGAAGTTACCTATGCGATCAATGACCTGGCTGCGTCGCGCAACAAGCAGCTGCGATTGACCGTCACCGATACCGGGATCGGCCTGAGCCCGGAAAGCCAGGCGCGCCTTTTCCAGCCTTACAGCCAGGCAGCACAATCCTATAAGCACTCAGGTGGCACCGGCCTGGGGCTAGTCATCTGTCGCGACCTGCTCAAACTCATGGGCGGCACCCTCACGCTGGACAGTTCGCCGGGCAAGGGAACGCGTGTTGAATTGTCGTTGACCGCGGAGTTGGCACCGCCCGACGCGACAGAGGCTGAAACCGTGCTCCCCGCCACGACCTGGTCAGCGACATCCGCACCAAAGGCCTTGCGCATTCTGGTCGTGGAGGACACCGTCGCCAACCAGGCGGTATTGCAGGCACAGATCGAGGGCTTCGGCTGCACGCCAGTGATCGCGAGGGACGGCGCCCAGGCCGTGGATTGCTTCGAACAAGGCACCTATGACCTGATCTTGATGGACTGTGACCTGCCGGACCAGGACGGCTATTCGCTGACGCGCCTGTTCCGCATGATCGAACAGGATGCCGCGCAAACGCGCTGCCCCATCATTGCGATCTCCGCCTCTACGGGCAACCAGCATGTCGCCCGGTGCTTTGATGCCGGCATGGATGGCATCCTCAGCAAGCCGATCAGCCTTGGCAAGTTGCAGGATGCAATCGAGTTATGGTGCGGCGTGACCCTGACGTTACTGCCACACCCCTTCGCCCAACGGCAACCTGTGGGCCACCAGCAGATCCTTGAAGCATTGGAACGGGATCTACTGGCGCTGCTTGAAGGGATGGTTCTGCGCAACCTGGAACCGGCCCTCCACGCAGCCCACCGTCTTCACGGCGCAGCACTCAGTGTCGAATGGCCAGATGTGGCCCTCCAAGCGGGACAGCTGGAGGCCCTTCTCAGGACTGCCACGCCGTGGAGCGACCCAACCTACGCCACGACCTTACAGGCACTGCTTCATGGGTTTCGCTCCACGAGCTTCAGTCACCCCGTTTTCGACCCGCCCGTCCCTCCTCCGGCAGATTGAGATTCGGGTCTGTGAATTAAGAGCAGTCTGATTTGATTCACCGCCCTCCCCCCTGAAAATCGGCCTTGTCAACTAAAGACAAACTCAACCGCTCCCAAGGTTTGAATGATGGATCCTTTGCACGAGATTCAAAGACGGCAACTAAGGTTGATAGAGTCAGCCTCCGTTAACGAAGCCTGCGCCGTTGACTTGCTGAGTCTATTGCGCAAGTTGACCGCGGCCGAAGCCAGTAATGTCCTAAATATCGTCACGCTGCTGCAAAGCGAGGCGGAATTTTTGCGCGAACTTTCAAAGGAAATGGCCACGCGAGAATATGAGGCACTGATCAGTTAAACCCCTGCCACATTTTTCCATCCCGGCAGAGAAGCTGTTCAGCTCTGTCGCTCGTACCGAAGGTAGATGTGGGAACTGCCAGGGCGATTCATTGCTAACTCGTTCAAGCCTGCAGCCGCTTTTTGGATGATGGCGACAGCCTCAACATCAATCTGCTACGGGAGTTATCGAGTCGCTTTGAGTAGCGGCTTTTTGGCCGCTTCCAGCCTAAAGCCCCACCCAACAATGCCGATAACCTCCTACCACCATTCAACCTTTACTCTCCTACACCCGATTCGCTCCCCCGCATGCCCGTATGGCACGTCGCATGCTTGCCTCACCCCGGCCCGTCCACATGGAGTACGAGTGAATGCCTGCCCAAGCCCGTTTCATCGAGCACTACCGCAAAGCCGACCGCATCATGCTCGCCCTGATCTGGCTGATGGCCCTGTTCTCCCTGGGCCTGGCGTTCTGGCACGACACGCTGCTCCAAGCGCTCTTCATAGGCGGCGGCACCAGTGTGGTGCTGACCCTGGCCTATCGCGTCATCGGCGGCACTCGCCTGATGCGTTGCGCGCTGGGCGTTGGGCTGATGGTGATGGCGGCGTTGCACATCAATCAGGCCGAGGGTGTCATCGAATCGCACTTCGGTATCTTCGCGCTGCTGGCGGTGCTGACGTTCTACCGTGACTGGCTGCCTATCCTGGTGGCCGCCGTCACCATCGCGGTGCATCACGTGGTGTTCCATGCCTTGCAGCACCAGGGTTTCCCGGTGTTTGTGATGGAGCATCACGGCGGCTGGAGCATGATTTTCGTCCACGCGTTCTACGTGGTGATGGAGACGGTCGCCCTGCTCTACCTCGCGGTACACAGCCAGACCGAAGCGGTAGAGAGCCAGGAAATGCTCGAAAAGATGCTCGCCGTCACCACTCAGTTCAGCGGTGAGGCAGCCAAGGGCAACGCGGAAAAAGTCCATGTGTCCCTGGCCACCCGTTTCGACCACTTTCTGACCCAGATCACTGGGCTGATCGACGGTGTCGCCCGCGACTCCCACGGCCTCGGCCAACTCGGCCAGGAACTGGCCCACGCCAGCGGCA
Organism: Pseudomonas sp. 1912-s; assembly: GCF_029269205.1. Classification (NCBI taxonomy): domain Bacteria; kingdom Pseudomonadati; phylum Pseudomonadota; class Gammaproteobacteria; order Pseudomonadales; family Pseudomonadaceae; genus Pseudomonas; species Pseudomonas sp. 1912-s. The sequence continues at coordinate 94,173 of NZ_JARIXR010000012.1, forward strand.
CCCTGGAAACAGGCGCGCGCCATCAACTGGCGGAAATCGCGCAAATGACCGGTTCCATGCAGCGCATGGAGGACGCCATGGGCCATATCGCCGTGCACGTGGAGCATGCCGTCGAGCACGCGGGTCAAGCCAGCCAGCAGATCATCCGTGGCCAGGAAAGCGTCGGCCGTGCCCAGCAGGAAATCACCCAACTCGCCACCCGCCTCCACGACACCAACGAGACGGTGCAAGGGCTGGCCGTGCAGGCCGAACAGATCGGCTCGGTGCTGGAAGTCATCAACAGCATCGCCAACCAGACCAACCTGCTGGCCCTCAACGCCGCCATCGAAGCCGCCCGCGCGGGTGAGCAAGGGCGCGGGTTTGCCGTGGTCGCCGATGAGGTGCGCAGCCTGGCGCAGCGCACGGCGGTGTCGACCCAGGAGATCAAGACGATTATCGAAGGGTTGCAACACGGCAGCCGGCGGGCGGTTGAAGCCATGCACGACAGCCGCCAAGGCGTGGAGCGCTGTGTGGAAGACAGCCAGCTGGCGGTGGAGATGCTGCGGGCGGTGGGCAATGATATTTCGCAGATTGATCAGTTGAATGGGCGGATTGTGTCGACCACTCGGGAGCAATCCACGGCGAATGTGGAGATTGTGGGACGGCTGCAATCAGTGCAGAGCATTGCGCAGAATACGGCGCAGGATGTGGAGACGCTGGCCCGGAGCAGCGAGCGCTTGCCGCCGATTGCGGTGCGGCTGGATGCGCTGGGGCGCCGGTTTCATCAGTGAGTGGGAGCATGGGCCGGTGCTTGATTCAAGCCGACAAATCGGGGGCAGACCGCCATTGTTTTAAATGGGGTCTGACCCCGATTTTTCCTCAGCCGATTTACAAATGTTAACGCCTTCAAACGGCTATTAGCTTTAGGCTTTGACGCGCAAAGTCCGAATCGCCCCCATCAGCTTCAAGATGACTCTACAACCATGAATCTGCATGCCATCGCCGCGACGCTTTTTGCGTTGTTCACGCTGCTTCCTTACTCGGTGCACGCCGCAACACCCATCACCCATGTGGCTATCTACCGAGGCCCCGCGGGCTGCGAGGGATGCTCAGAGAATGTTAAAACAGCCCTGCTGCGCGTCCTCCCGGATGCCCGGATTGACTTTGTAGGTGCAGATGAATCGATCGACATCACGCCGCAAAGCCTCGCGCATTATGACCTTCTACGTTCAACCCGGCGGCGGTCAGGACATCCCTGCGGCGCTTGACAGTTTGGGGGATGCGCGGGTGCAAGCCATTCGTAACTTTGTCGCCCAGGGTGGGCGCTACCTGGGGCTGTGTATGGGCGCTTATCTTGCCGATAACAGCAACTTTGGCCTGATACCCTACGACCTTGATTCAGAGGCGGGCCGGCCTGGGTTTGAGGTCGCGGGCATTGCAGACGCGGCGGTGCAGGTTGTGTGGGATGGGAAAGCCGATAGCGTCTTTTATCAGGATGGGCCTTACTTTCCCAAGCCTGACACGACCGTGCCTTCTTCTACCATTGCGACCTACCAGAATGGTGATGTGGCGGCAGCGCGTTACACGTATGAAAACGGGGTCGTGGTGCTGAGTGGCCCGCACCCTGAGGCGGATCGGGAGTGGTTCGAGAAGGCGGATATTCCCTTGAGCGAGATGCCGCGGGGTGAGCTTTTTGGGGCGTTAGTGCGCAGCATTGAGGGGCGCAGGTAGGGGGCACAGAAGCCTCGCTTAAAGGGATGTCTCAGGCAGTCGGTATCTGACGCCTGCGCTGGGCAAAAATGCCTTTGCATCAAAAACAGCCCACGCACTGCCCCATGGGAACGTCTCTGTGCCGCTCTCGAAAGACCGGGATAGCTGTTGCATCAACGCGTTTCGGAGTAAGGCGACGTCCCGCTCAACTGCCGCTTGTGAAGGCCACCCATTACGGGTGGCCTCGTTCGGGTTGGATAAGCCTAAATGGACTTCCATCAAACGCCCCGCATAAAAACACAGCGCAAAAGAGCCGGGAGTACCGTTGATGTTGATGCCGCTGTATGAGTTCCACACGTAGCCATTTCCATGATCCAGTTCCGACAGATAGAACGGTGACAGCTCCGCCACTGCCCTCTCTGCGGTGAGGGTCTTGTCGATCACAATGCAGGACTCATTTCGCTGAATTCGGATGGATCCGTCGTGCGGGGAGATGATCAGTTGCGGATTCAAACTGGATGCTCCAGGCCACTGAAAAAGTCATAGGGCAGCTAGCTATTTACCCAGGTTTTGATTCATCAAATTATCCAGTACAGGAAATTTTCTGGCCGCCTGCCATTCGCGTAAATGCTTGCAGCCTTCATCATTGAGCTCGGCAAGGTTGCTGCGTGCGTCGCATATCGTGAACCATTTCTGTCGGAGAGATGGATACTTTACAAATTCTTCCCGGGTTGGGGGTTGGTTAGTGGCCAAACGCAGAACTGACACCACTAAAAGTGCAGACACGCCGATACTGATAGAGCCGTTTTTATAATTCATATCAGCTTCCGCAAATGAGAAATCCTCACCCCACAGCCAAACTAAGGATCGCTGTTAACGGCTTGGGGCATTGGCCGACTATAGAAGGTAAATGGATCAGTAAAAGATCCACTTTCGATGCATCTCATAGGGCCATTTATTCGCGATGCGGGGAAAAACAGAGGTTTGCAGGGAATTCCAGCGTTGCTTCCTCACCTGACAGATCCCGCTGTCAAGTAAAAACCGGATGTGTAACGATATGTGACTCAGCCATTGATACTGCCTATTACAGGAATCAACTCGGATGCTCGCCGCCTTCAGACACTACCCGTTTTCGGTCAATCTGCTGCTGTCGTCTGCGTTGTTCCTGACACTGGGGCGCGCCATTACCCTGCCGTATATGGTGATTTACCTGTCATCCAACTTCACGCTGGGCATCAGCGACATCGGTCTGGTAGTGGGCGGTGCGATGCTGGTGGGCTCGTTGCTAAGCCTTTACGGCGGCTACCTGACTGACAAGATTTCCAGCTATCGATTGATCCTGAGCTTCACGGGTTTCTTCACCGTGGGCTTCATCGGTATGTGCGTCACGTCGCACCTGTGGCTGTTTTTCCTGTTTCTGGTGTCGTTCAATTTCGCCTATTCGGTTATCGATATTGTGGTCAAGGCGGCGTTTGGCAAACTGCTGCCGGAAGCCGAGCGCGGCAAAGTGTTTTCGGTGCGCTACACCCTGATCAACGTGGGTTACGCGGTGGGGCCGTTCATTGGCGCCGGGCTCGCGCACATGGACATGAAACTGCCGTTCCTGGTCTCTGCGATCCTGGGCATGGGCTTCTTCGTGACTTATATGGTGTGGGGTGACAGGAGCCTCAGCTCCGCCGACCCGGCGAATGCGCCGGTGTCATTCGTCGCAGTGGGGCGCATTTTGCTCAAGGACTATCGCCTGGTCTGCTTCACGGTTGGCGGCGCTTTAAGCGCTGTGGCGTTCGGCCAGTTCACCGGCTACATCTCCCAATACCTGGTGACAACAAGCACCCCGGAATTTACCTACCAGGTCATCAGCTCGGTGGTGGCGGTTAATGCGACGGTGGTGATCTGCCTCCAGTACATGGTGGGCAAGCGCATTACCAATGAGCATTTGAATCAATGGCTGACGGCGGGCTTCAGCCTGTTTCTGCTGGGCGTCGTCGGTTTTGCGTTGTCCACCACCGTGTTGCATTGGGCGTTGGCCGTGGCGATATTCACGGTGGGCGAAATCATCGTGTTCCCGGCCGAGTACATGTTCATCGACCGCATCGCGCCGGACCACTTGCGCGGCATGTATTACGGCGCGCAAAACCTGTCCAGCCTCGGCGGTGCGCTGGGGCCGGTGCTGTGCGGATTTGCCCTGGCATCGCAGCCGGCGCATTTCATGTTCTATATGCTCGCAGCGTTTATCGTGGCGGGCGGGTGTTTCTATCTGATGGGCGCTTCCTATTCGAAACGCTACGACACTGGACGCGGTGATGGGGGTTGATTTACCGCTACCTGCCCTGAAAATCTTGTAAAGAGACTGTGTACATGGATGTTGAATTGGCCCATGCGATCGAGGTCGCAGAAAGCGAGTATTTGTGTTCACGCGTTGAGAGCTTGTCGCGGGTCAGTGGAAATCCTTTTGGTGCTCGTGTTTTTTCCAACGGGGCTTTTCCGTGCTTTCAGGTGAAGGCAACGCCCAGTCCGATGTTCAATCGCATTTACGGTGATAGCACCGGCAACCCCCAGTCACTGCTGAACTTGCTCAAGGAATCAGCAGCGTATTCGACAGTAACGCCGCTTATCGGCAAGGCCTCGGCGTTGGAGCAGTACGCGTTTGCGGGAGAACAGCGATTGGAGCGTTTGAGGGGGTGGACACACCTGCAGCTTGCCTGCCCTATCGAGAACGCGTCGTTGACTCCCCAATCATTCGACATCGAAGAGGCCACTTCAGACTCTCTTCCGGAGTTCGCGGCGGTTCATGCGAGTGGCTTTCATACCAAGCCAGAGCATCGTCAGTTGAGCCAGGCTTCGTTTGCAGGGCTCATGTCAAATGATCGTCTGAAAATCTACGTCCTTAAAGCTGATGGGCAGGTCGTTGCAGGTGCGTTGATGTACCTGGCCAGCAATGGCGTTGCCTACCTGGGGACGGCTGCCACCCGAAAAAATGCACGAGGCCTGGGCTACCATGGAGCCCTGATATCTCACCGGATAGAGCAGGCAAAGAAGCACGGCAGCCTTGTGGTCGCCGCGACAGCGCTTCCCGGTTCGCAGAGTCGCCGCAATTTGCAGCGCACTGGGCTGGCGGCATCTCATGCTCAGGCGCTGTATCGCTTGGCGGGTGGTTGAAATAGGCCGGTGCGTTCGCGTCAAAAAGCGCCCGACTCAATGCTACCGGGTGCCCTCCAAACCCTACGAAGATCGTTTAGAGCTGTGGTGAATGAACTAGGGAAGAGCGGAGTCGGCGCGTGCAGTAACAACTTCTGATTGGACAGTTCGCCAACATCCAGTGGAATTATTCTTTGGCGCGCTTTGCAGATTTAATGGCACTCCTTGCGAGTTACGTGACTACTTTGACTCAGATAGTCTTCTGCTTGTCACTACTTAACCCATTTAGGCTGTGGTGCCCTCCGCCCTTCATTCTATTGGTGTTAGGCATTCAGCAGATCAGCACGGAGTTGTTCATGAAAGAATTTGAAATTGACAAGAGCAAGCCTGCGATAGTCACCGGCGCAACTGGCTACGTTGCTGGCTGGATCGTTAAGCGGCTATTGGAGGAAGGCGTCACTGTTCACGCGGCCGTGCGCGATCCGGCTGACCGAAGAAAAGTCCGCCATCTTGACGAGATGGCGGCAAAGCTGTCGGGCACTCTTCGCTATTTCAAGGCGGACCTGCTTGATCAAGATTCCTATACCGAGGCAATGGCGGGTTGCGGCATTGTCTTTCATACGGCCTCTCCCTTCACGCTGAATATCCGAGACCCCCAAAAGGAACTGATTGATCCGGCCCTACTGGGCACCTGCAACGTCCTCGAAACGGCCAACCGGACGGAGTCTGTAGCGCGTGTCGTCCTGACCAGTAGTTGCGCGGCTATCTACGGAGACAATGCCGACTTGGAACAAACACAGCGCGGCATCTTCACGGAGGAAGAGTGGAATAGCAGTTCATCCCTGAACCACTCGCCATATTCCTATTCCAAAACCGTCGCTGAGCGCGAGGCATGGTACATCGCCAAAAAACAATCCCGTTGGAGTTTGGTTGTGCTCAACCCGAGCTTCGTCATCGGTCCGGGCATCAGTCCCCACGCCACCTCGGAAAGCTTCCAGATAGTCCGGCAGATGGGGGATGGCCGCATGAAGGACGGCGTCCCGGATTTCGGAGTGGGTGCCGTCGATGTTCGGGATTTAGCGGAAGCCCACCTGCGAGCCGCCTATTTGCCCAAGGCCCAAGGGCGCAATATCATTTCCGGACACAACACTTCTCTGCCGGAAATCGCCAAGGCGCTTTTGCCGAAGTTCGACGCTTACCCGGTGCCGCGGCGTATTCTGCCTAAGTGGCTGGTGTGGCTGGTCGCCCCGATTGCGGACAAGAGCACCACTCGCAAGTTCGTGTCGCGAAATGTTGGCCTCCCGTGGCGTGCCGACAACGGCAAGAGCGTTCGGGAGCTCGGCATGGTTTATCGCCCCCTCGATGCCTCAATTCGGGATATGTTCCAGCAAATGATCGACAACGGGTTAATTCCAAAGCGCTAAGGCATGAGGCGGCGGGAAATGGAGCGTTGATGAAACAAGGTACGAACTTCGTGGTTCAATCGGGCTGGCGGTTGTTGCTTGCAGATATGGGCGTAGATTCTGCTCGCGTTTTGCGCCATGCGAACCTTCCGGCAGACCTGTTCTCTCGCCAAGAGGCGACCATCACGGCTGCGCAATTCTTCGAATTATGGCAAGCAATCGAGCAGGTTGGAGGGGATGACATGGCCTTGCCGCTCAAATTGGGTCAAGCAATCTCTGTTGAGGCCTTTGATCCCGCGATCTTTGCTTGCTTGTGCAGCCCTAATCTCAACGTCGCCTTTCAGCGTTTGTCTGTCTTCAAGAAGCTGATCGGTCCCATGGGGCTGGTGGCTGAGGTGGGCGCCAACCAAACCTCGGTGACATTGGAATGCTACTCGGACGCTGGTCCCATCCCGCACAGCATGGCGGCTGCCGAGATCGTTTACGCGACCCAACTGGTAAGGATCGCCACGCGTCACCGCGTGGTGCCTAGGGAGATTACGCTTCCGGAACTTCCTGATCACATCCAGAGCTATGAGGACTTTTTCGGCGTTATGCCAAAAGCGGGGAAGACCATCCGTCTCACATTCTCGAAAGAAGATGGTGTCCGTCAATTCTTGACCGCCAACGATTCCATGTGGAAGTTCTTCGAAGTTGGTTTGCGTGAACGCCTAACGACTCTGGATTCAACCGCGACCATTAGTGATCGCGTCAAGGCTGTGTTGTTGGAGGGACTTCCCTCTGGGCAATACACTGTCAACGATGTCGCGAAGCACTTGGCCGTCAGCAAGCGCACTTTGCAGCGGCAATTGAGCGAAGAGTCGACATCTTTCAAAGACATCCTTATCGCCACTCGCCAGCAACTGGCTGTGCACTACCTTCGTAAGCCCTCTATCGCGCAGGGAGAGATCGCATTCTTGCTAGGATTCCAGGACGTCAACTCCTTCATTCGGGCATTCAAGGACTGGCAGGGAGTAACACCAGGCGCATACCGACTGAGCAGTCATTTGCATCGGGTTTCGTAGACACATTCGATTGACCACTAGTGGCCGATTTCTGCCTGTCACAACTGACCGAAATCGACCCTAAGCTGCTCTTCGCGAAAGGCAGCAATCGGTCAGAAATAGCCTCCAAATGCAGACTCGCCAAGCATGAGCTAAACCTCATCAGACCGTCTTGATGAAGGAATGCAAAATGTTAGGGACACCAGCGGTGTTCAGCGCCTGCCACGAAGGTAAGTGGCGTTCGATTTATCTCTACCTCCAGACAAAGGGAGAGGATCTCTATCTGACTTTTGAACAAGGAACTGCCGGCAATTACTTTCTCAAGATTAAGCGAGAACACATTGCTAGGGTTTCAGCTTTCTTTGCTGCGCCTTCTAACCGGGCGACTGTTACATGGAAACCGTCAATATTTTCGTGGTACCGCCTTAGCTTCTCTGAGAGTAATCAGCCGGGAGCGCTCGCCATTCGGATACTCGCCTTTACCCCTCTCTCGATCAGTGGAACGACTGTTCCATTCGCCATAGAGAAATTGGTGCAACTCGGCCACGTAATGCAAGCGCTCGTCGATTGCCCTCATGAACCTGTTTGAGAGGTCGGTTTTGGCCGATAGCCAACCGTGAAGACTCCCTCCACCCACCGCACAACTCCAAATGTCATCCCAACTCCCGCCCCAAAAACGGCGCAGTCCGGCTGCTCTTGCTCTTCGCAACTGTCTGCGGGGTGCCACTCACCACCACCTTCCCGCCGCGATCCCCGGCCCCCGGCCCGATATCAATCACCCAATCACTCTGCGCCACCACGCGCATTTCATGCTCCACCACAATCACCGTGTGCCCCGCCTCCACCAGGTGATTCAGTTGGCTCAACAACCGGTCCACATCCCGCGGATGCAGCCCGGTCGTCGGCTCATCCAGCACATACAACGTCGCGCCCCGGGCATTGCGTTGCAACTCGGTCGCCAGCTTGATGCGCTGCGCTTCCCCGCCCGACAGCTCCGTAGCCGGCTGGCCAAGGCGCAAATAGCCCAAGCCAATATCCCGCAGTACTTGGAGTGAGCGCAGCACGCCCGGTTGCTCGGCAAATACCTCGACCGCCTGTTCAACGGTCAGCCCCAGCACTTGGGCGATGGTCAGCCCTTGCCACTTGATTGCCAGGGTTTGCGGGTTGTACCGCGCGCCGTGGCACGTCGGGCATGGCGCGTACACGCTGGGCATGAACAGCAATTCAACGCTGACAAACCCCTCGCCTTCGCAGTTCGGGCAGCGCCCTTTGGCGACGTTGAAGGAGAATTGCCCGGCGTCGTAATTCCGCTTTTTCGCCTCCGGAGTAGCGGCGAACAGTTTGCGCACGTTGTCGAACAACCCGGTGTAGGTCGCGAGGTTGGAGCGCGGTGTGCGGCCGATGGGCTTCTGGTCCACTTGAACCAAACGGCGGATGTGTTCCAGGCCGCCGCTGATGCGCCCGCCGCTGGTTTGCGGGGCGTCGTCTTCGAGGCTGGGCTCGTCTTCGCTTTCCACCACGCGGCCCAGGCCTGCGCCTACCAGTTCCAGCAGTGCCTGGCTGACGAGGCTGGATTTGCCCGAGCCGGAGATGCCGGTGACGGCGGTGAAGCAGCCCAAGGGGAAGTCCACGCTCAGGTCGTTGAGGTTGTTGCGCGTCACGCCTTCCAGGCTCAGCCAGCCGGTGGGTTGGCGCGGGGGTTGGCTGACCGGGCGTTTTTCGGCGAACAGGTATTCGCGGGTTTGCGACGCTTCGATCTGCGCGAGGCCTGCGGGTGGGCCGCTGTACAGGACCTGGCCGCCGTGCTCGCCGGCAGCCGGGCCGACGTCGATCAGCCAGTCGGCGCGGCGCATGGTTTCCAGGTCGTGTTCCACCACGAACAGGGAGTTGCCGGCAGCCTTCAAGCGGTCGAGGGCGGCGAACAGGGCTTCGCCGTCAGCGGGGTGCAGGCCGGCGGAGGGTTCGTCGAGCACGTAGATCACGCCAAACAGTTGCGAGCCCAGTTGGGTGGCCAGGCGCAGGCGTTGCAGTTCGCCGGAGGACAGGGTCGGTGTGCTGCGTTCCAGGGCCAGGTAGCCCAGGCCAAGGTCGGTCAGGGTGCTGACGCGCTCCAGCAGGTCCTGGGCAATGCGTTGGGCGGCCAGGCGTTTTTCCACGGAGAGTTTTTTGTCGCCCTGCCCTTCGGCCACCGGGCGCAGGAGTTCGGCGAGTTGCAGCAGGGACATTTGCGACAGTTCACCAATGTCCACGCCGGCAAATTTCACTGACAGCGCGGCCTTGTTCAGGCGTTTGCCTTCGCACAACGGGCATGGGCTGCCCTGCATGAATTGCGAGACGCGCTTTTTCATCAGGGCGCTTTGGGAGTGGGTGAAGGTGTGCAGGATGTAGCGCCGCGCGCCAGTGAAAGTGCCCTGGTAGCTGGGTTCCAGTTTGCGTTTGAGAGCGTCGCGGGTTTGGGCTGGCGTGAAGCCGGCGTACACCGGAACGGTGGGCGTTTCTTCGGTGAAGAGGATCCAGTCGCGCTGTTTTTTCGGCAGGTCGCGCCAGGGGATGTCGACGTCGTAGCCGAGGGTGACGAGGATGTCGCGCTGGTTCTGGCCTTGCCACGCCAGCGGCCAGGACGCCACGGCGCGCTGGCGTATGGTGAGGGACGGATCGGGCACCATCAGGGCTTCGGTCACTTCATACACCCGGCCAAGGCCGTGGCATTGCGGGCAGGCGCCTTGTGGCAGGTTGGCGGAAAAGTCTTCGGCGTAGAGCATCGGCTGCCCCGCCGGGTAGCTGCCGGCGCGGGAGTAGAGCATGCGGATCAGGCTGGACAAGGTGGTGACACTGCCCACCGAGGAGCGCGTGCTGGGCGTGCCGCGCTGTTGTTGCAGGGCCACCGCGGGGGGCAGGCCTTCGATGGAGTCGACGTCGGGGACGCCCACCTGGTCGATCAGGCGGCGGGCATAGGGCGCGACGGATTCGAAGTAGCGGCGCTGGGCTTCGGCGTAGACGGTGGAGAATGCCAGCGAGGATTTGCCGGAGCCTGACACGCCGGTGAACACCACCAGGGCGTCGCGGGGGATGTCGACGTCGACGTTGCGCAGGTTGTGTTCCCGGGCGCCCCGCACCCGGACGAAGCCTGGGCGTTGGTTGGAGAGTGACGTGTCGGGGGGCGGGTTGCGCTGGGAAGTCATGGGTAACCTTATCGGTGTGCTCAAGGCAGTGAAGATCAATTGTGGGAGCCGGGCTTGCCCGCGATGACGGTGTGCCAGTTACCGGATGGGGTGCCTGACACTCCGCCATCGCGGGCAAGCCCGGCTCCCACAGTGGTTGGGTGTTGCTGGCTGGATCTCCATTCGTCACATCATCCGGAGGTCAGCACCGAGCGCACTCGTTGGGCCAACTCATCCGGGCTGTAGGGTTTGCTCAGCAGGTGAATGTCCTGGCTCAGCAGGTGGTTGCTGGAAAGAATGTCGCGGGTGTGCCCGGAGGTAAACAGCACCGCTATCGCCGGCACTTGCTCACGCGCCCACTCAGCCAGGTCGGTGCTTTTGACCCGCCCCGGCATCACTACGTCGGTAAAGATCAGGTCCGGTTGCAGGCCGGCGCGCAGCATCCTCATGGCCTTGTCGCCGTCTTCGGCGATCAGCACGGTGTAGCCGGATTGTTCCAGCAGTTCCACCGCGGCGGTGCGTACGCCTTCGTTGTCCTCGACCACCAGGATGGTCTCCTGGCCACCGCTGTATTGGGTGAGCTCGACGGGCGCTTCTTGGCTTTGCGGCTCTTCGAGGCTGCGCGGGAAATACATCTGCACCAAGGTGCCGCTGCCCACTTCGCTCTCCACCTCGACGTGCCCGCCACTTTGCCGCACGAACCCGAACACCATGCTCAACCCCAGCCCGGTGCCGTGGCCATCCGGCTTGGTGGTGAAAAACGGTTCGAAGGCCCGCGCCATGATCGTCGCCGACATGCCGGCGCCACTGTCGGAGACGGCCAGGCGCACGTACTCGCCGGGGCTGATGCTTTTGCCGGCGCAGTCCGGGGGGTTGAGGATGATGTTTTCGCCGGTGATCCGAATCACGCCCTCGCCTTTCATGGCGTCCCGGGCGTTGATCGCCAGGTTGAGCAAGGCGTTTTCCAGTTGATTGCGGTCGACGTTGATGCACCACGGATCCTGGGGCAGCTGCACATCAATGTGGATGGTTTCTCCCAGTGCCCGCTGCAGCAGTTCGCCCAGGCCTTCGTAGATGCGCAGCGGGTTGTACACCGCTGGCGAGAGTGGCTGGCGACGGGCAAACGCCAGCAGTTGCGAGGTCAGCTTGGCCCCGCGCTCCACCGCCGCAATCGCGGCGCTGACCCGGCGCTGTACCTGGGGGTTGTCCGGTTCATGCCGGGCCAGCAGGTGCAGGTTACCGGCGACCACTTGCAGCAGGTTGTTGAAGTCGTGGGCCACGCCGCCGGTCAGGCCACCGATGGCTTCCAGCTTCTGCGACTGGCGCAGCTGCTCTTCGGCGGTGGAGCGGGCCTGCACTTCCGCCGCGACGCGCTGCTCCAGGTTGTGGGTGAGTTCCTGGCGCAGGCGCTCGGAGATCATATGTTCGGTGGTCTCCACCACAATCGCCAACACCCCGCCCGGCCGCTGGTCATCGCCGGCTACAGGGCTGTAATACAGGTCCATCCAGACTTCTTCCGGACGGCCGTCGCGCAGCAGTTCCAGGGGCAGATTGCGGTAGGACAAGGTGCCGCCGGCCAGGCAGGTGTCGACCACATGGCGGTTGAAGTCGGCGACTTCCGGCCAGCCCAGCTCCACCGGCACCCCCAGCAGATACGGGTGACGGCCACCGGCAAACACCGAATAGCTGTCGTTGTAGATCATGTAACCCGCCTGCCCCCACAGCATCACCATGGGCATCGGCGAGGCCAGCATCATCTGCACGGCACTCACCAGGCTGCAGGGCCAGTGGTCCAGCGGGCCGAGGTCGGTGCCGGACCAGTCGAAAGCACGAATCCTCTGGGCCATTTCCCCAGCCCAGCCTTCACAGCCGTGGGTATTCGATAAAAACTGCATCGGTCGGCTCTGCAAAAAGATAAAAGGTGGGCGGCAATGAAAACTTTGAGCCTGACAGCAGCGGTTGGTTTCATTGCATAGTGCTCATGCGCGGATGAACGGGCAAGGGCCGGCTCAGCGAAAATCCCGGCTGCGCACATTGATGCCTGACAACAAGGGGGTCAGGTCGGTCAAGCGTCCGGCGATCAGGTGCCGAACCTCCCCCACTGCCTCCCAGCGCCCGTCCACTTTGAGCAGCCGCGAGCCCACCAGCGCCTGGCGTTGGCGTTCGGCCAAATCACGCCAGACCACTACGTTGATATTGCCGAACTCATCTTCCAGGGTGACAAAGGTGACGCCGCTGGCGGTGCCCGGGCGTTGCCGCCCCGTGACCAAACCGGCGACGCTGACATTGCGTCCATGCTCGACCCGCAGCAACTCTTGGGAACTGCGACAACGCCGCGCCCGCAGTTCATCGCGCAACAACGCCAGGGGATGTGGACCGAGGGTGGTGCCGATGCTGGCGTAGTCGGCATACAAATCCTCGCCCACCGTCGGTTGCGGCAGCTCCACCACCGCCTCTTCGAGGCTGGCCACCCCGGCAAACAGGCCGAGTTGTTTCTGCACCCCGGCCACCTCCCAGCGCGCCCGGTGCCGATGCCCGGCCAGGCCACGCAAGGCCCCGGCATCCGCCAGCAGCTCCTGGGCGCGGGTGTCCAGGAGGGCGCGTTCGCCGAGGTCGGCAATATCGGAAAATGCCCGGGCCTGGCGCGCCGTTTCGATGCGCCGGCCATCCTCTTCGCGAAACCCGGAGATCATCCGCAAGCCCATGCGAATGGCCGGTTGCTGGCCGTCGATCGGTTCAAGGCTGCAATCCCAGTCGCTGGCCTGCACGTCCACCGGGCGGATCTGCAAATGATGGCGCCGGGCGTCCTGCAGGATCTGGTCGGGGCTGTAGAAACCCATGGGCCAGCTGTTGATCAGGGCGCAGGCAAAGGCTGCCGGTTCGTGGCATTTGAGCCAGCAACTGGCGTAGGTCAGCAAGGCGAAACTGGCGGCGTGGGATTCGGGAAAGCCGTAGCTGCCAAAGCCCTTGATCTGCTCGAAAATCTGCGCGGCGAAGGCTTCGGTGTAACCGTTTTTCAGCATGCCGGTGCGCAGGCGCTGCTGGTGGGGTTCGAGGCCGCCGTGGCGTTTCCAGGCGGCCATGGAACGGCGCAACTGGTCGGCTTCGCCGGGGCTGTAGTCGGCGGCGACCATGGCGATCTGCATGACCTGTTCCTGGAACAGCGGGATGCCCAGGGTGCGCTTGAGCACGCTTTCCAGTTCCGGCGATGGGTAGGTTTCGGGTTCTTCCTTGTTCCGCCGCCGCAGGTACGGGTGCACCATGCCGCCCTGGATCGGGCCCGGTCGCACGATAGCGACCTCGATCACCAGGTCGTAGAATTTTTCCGGTCGCAAACGCGGCAACATCGACATCTGCGCCCGCGATTCAATCTGGAACACGCCGATGGTGTCGGCCTTGCTGATCATCGCGTAGGTCGCCGCGTCTTCCTTGGGCACCGAGGCCAGGCTCAGGTCTTGATTGCGATGGCGGCGCAACAGGTCGAAGCAGCGGCGAATCGCGCTGAGCATGCCCAGCGCAAGAATATCCACCTTGAGCAGGCCCACCGCGTCGAGGTCGTCCTTGTCCCACTGGATGATGGTGCGCTCGGCCATGGCGGCATTTTCCACCGGCACCAGGGTGTCCAGCGGGTGTTCGGAAATCACGAAACCGCCGGGGTGCTGGGACAGGTGCCGGGGGAAGCCGATCAGTTGCTGAGTGAGTGTGAGCACCCGGCGCAACACCGGGCTGTCGGGGTCGAAGCCGCCTTCGCGCAGGCGCTCCAGGGGCGGCGCTTCATCGCTCCAGCGCCCGCAACAGTCGGCCAGGGCGTTGACCTGATCCGGAGGCAACCCGAGGGCCTTGGCCACATCGCGCACCGCGCCGGCGCCGTGGTAGCTGCTGACCACCGCCGTCAACGCGGCGCGGGTGCGGCCGTAGCGCTGGAACACGTACTGCAGCACTTCTTCGCGGCGTTCGTGTTCGAAGTCCACGTCGATGTCGGGCGGCTCGTTGCGCTCCCGGGACAGGAAGCGCTCGAACAACATGTTCATCAGGCTGGGGTCGATCTCGGTGATGCCCAGGGCAAAACACACCGCCGAGTTGGCCGCCGAGCCGCGGCCCTGGCACAGGATCGAACGGCTGCGGGCGAAGCGCACAATGTCGTGCACGGTGAGGAAGTAGCTTTCGTAGCCCAGCTCGGTGATCAACTTCAGCTCATCGTTGATCTGCCCAAGGGTCTTGGCGTCGACACCGTCGGGCCAGCGCTGGGCAATGCCCTCTTCGGTCAGGGTGCGCAGCCAGGTTTCCGGGGTTTGCCCTGCGGGCACCAGTTCACGCGGGTATTGATAGCGCAGTTGGCCGAGGTCGAAAGTGCAGCGACGGGCGATGTTCAGGGACTCTTCCAGCAGGTGCGCCGGGTACAGCGCGGCCAGGGCGTCGAGGCTGCGCAAGTGCCGCTCGCCATTGGGGTGCAGGCGCGTGCCGGCCTCGGCCACCGGGACGTGATGACGGATCGCGGTCATGGTGTCTTGCAGCGCACGGCGGCCACGCACATGCATGTGCACATCGCCGCAGGCCACCGCCGGCAAGTGCAGGCTGGCGGCCAGGTTCAGGCGTTGCTCAAGGTGGCGGGCATCGTTCTGGCCGCAGTGCAACTCCACGGCCAGCCACAGGCGGTCGGTGAAGGTGCTGCGCAGCCATTGGATATGGGCCTGGGTGTCGGTGTCTTCGGCCATCCATAACGCCAACAGGCCTTGCACGCAGGTGAAGTCTTCCGGCAGCAGCCGGTAGTGACCTTTTTCCGCACGGCGGCGGGCGATGGTGATCAGCCGGCACAGGTGCTGGTAGCCCTCCAGGTTCTCCACCAGCAGCACCAGCTTGGGGCCGTTTTCGAGGCGCATCTCGCTGCCGATAATCAGCGGCAACTCGACCGCCTTGGCCGCCTGCCAGGCGCGGACGATGCCCGACAAGGTGCATTCATCGGTGATCGCCAGCGCCTCGTAGCCTTGCTGTTTGGCCCGCTCAAACAGTTCCCGGGCGCTGGAGGCGCCACGCTGGAAACTGAAGTTGGACAGGCAATGCAGCTCCGCGTACTTCATGCAAACCAGCCTTGCAGCCACAGCGCGCCGCTTTCGCCCACGGTGCGATAGGCCCAACCCTGCTGACCGGCGCGGGTACGCACCAGGTAGTAATCGCGGCGCACATCGGCGCCATCCCACCAGCCGGATTCGATGCGCTCCGGGCCCATCAAAATTTGCAGGCCCTGCTCGGCCAGGGGCGTCGGTTCAGGCAGCAACCAGCCGGGGCGCTGCACAGTGTTTGAGGGCACACACGGGCGCAGGTCAGCACCGGGTTGCCAGGCACATTCGGGGCGGTGATCGGCGTGAAAGCGCAGGCCTTGCACCGCTTCGTCCCCCAGCCGCGCCCGCAGGCGTTCGCGCAGTTGTTCCCACGGCAGGGTTTGTTGCGGGCGCTCGTCGAACAGGTCCTGGCGCTGGGGCACAAACACCGGCAGGTCCTGGGCCACCAGGCGAAAGCCACGCACCGGCGAGGTGACTTGCACCTGCTCCAGGCGACCACGGGCCAGTTCGAACAGCATCGCCGCGTCGCGCTCGGCGCTGAGCAGGCCAACCTTGATGAGGGTGTCGGGTTCTGCGGCGTGTTCCAGGTGCAGGTCAAAGCGCTGCACGCCACTGTCGCGGCCACACAAAAACGCCGACAGGTCGCCGGTCAATCGGCGCAACGGAAACAGCAAGGCCTGGTGGGACGACACATCAAAATTCAGCTCGATGCGCACATCGAAGCGGTCCGGCGGCTGGTAGAACGCCAGGGCCAGGGGCCGTTGCCCGCTCAGTGCATCGAGGTGCTTGAGCAGCGCCGCGTCAAAGCGTCGGGCCAGGGTATGCCGGGGCAACGCCTGCACCTGGGCCAGGGTGCGCAAGCCCATGCGTGATAACGCGGTGGCTGCGTGCGGCTCGAGGCCGGCGCGGTCGATGGGGATGGGTGCCAGGGCGTGTTGCAGGCATGGGGCATCGGCCACGGCCAGGCCGTCGTAGGCATTCGCCAATATCCGCGCCGCCGCCGGGTTCGGTGCGGCGACGATGCGGTGACGAAACCCCAGTTCGGTCAGTTCCTTGCGCAAGCGTGCCTCAAGCTGCGGCCACGGACCGAACAGGCCCAGGCTCGATTCGATCTCGAACAGCAACGCCCGTGGGTAATACACGCTGACCTGGGAACTGAAACGGTAGGCCCAGGCGGCCAGAAACTGCTGCCAGTATTCGATCTGCGCCGGGTCGTATTCGGCGCAGGCAAACGCCTTGGTCAAGGCATGGGCTGCCGTCAGGGATTGGCCGGGGCGCAGGCCGAGTTTGCGTGCGGCGTCATTGACGGTTTGCAGCACCCGCCGCTGCGGCGTGCCGGCCAGCAGGGCCAACGGCTGATCCGGCTCGGGGCGCGAACGCAGCACCCCGTCCAGCGCCAATTGCGGGAAGACAATACACACCCAGCGCATGCCAACCTCAGTGCCCAAGCGCAATGGGCGCGGGATGGGCCAGGCCGCCCCGGCACTTGAGCACCCGCACCTGCGCCGGGCTGGCCTCCACCGCCAAGCGCAAGGCGGCCGGTGACGGGTTGATGGCCTCGTTCAAGGAGCGCCAGGCGAAGGCCAGGGTCTGGCCGGTTTCCGCCGCCACCTGCAAGCGGCGCAAGGCCCGGTCATCGGCCTTGCGCGGCCAGCACAGCACCGCGCCACAACTGCCGGAACGCAGGC
Source organism: Pseudomonas sp. 1912-s (assembly GCF_029269205.1). Taxonomy (NCBI): domain Bacteria; kingdom Pseudomonadati; phylum Pseudomonadota; class Gammaproteobacteria; order Pseudomonadales; family Pseudomonadaceae; genus Pseudomonas; species Pseudomonas sp. 1912-s. Next base: position 111,355 of record NZ_JARIXR010000012.1, read on the forward strand.
ATTGCTCCACTGCCCACAAGGCGTCGCGCTCATCGGCCTGGATCACCGAAAGCTGGCGCACATCCACCCCGGCGTTTTGCCAGGCGTGGGGGTACGGCGTGTAAGGCGGCGCCACCAGCACGATGCGCTCGCCAGCCGCCGACAAGCGCGCCAGGGTCGGCCACACCAGTTGCAACTCACCCACGCCCTCCTTCGCCATCAGGATTTCGCTCAACGCCGCTTCCGGCCAGCCACCGCTGGGCAGCACCGCATCCAGGGCCGCAAGCCCGGTGGGATGCACGCTGGCAGGCGGCGCCGCGGGCCGGCCTTTCCAGACCCGACCGCCATTGAACAGCGAGTCCAGTGCAACGACGGCGCCCATCAGCCTTGCCTCACCAAACCGCAAAACACCCCTTCGATGGCCAGGTCCTGATCGGCCCGCACCACGATGGGTTGATAGGCGGGGTTGCGCGGCAGCAGGCGCACGCGCTCGCCCACGTGTTCAAAACGCTTGATGGTGACTTCACCGTCCAGGCGCGCCACCACGATCTGCCCGTTCAAGGCCTCGGCACTGCGGCGCACGCCCACCAGGTCGCCATCGAGGATGCCGTCTTCGATCATCGAATCGCCCTGCACCCGCAGCAGGTAATCCGGGGTTTTCGCGAACAGGGCCGGGTCGAGCAGCAGGCGGTTGTGAACCTCGGCATCGGCGCCGATGGGCAAGCCGGCGGCCACCCGGCCGAGCACCGGGATGTCCAGCAGCTCAGGCCGCGCCGGCTGATTGAGCAGGCGAATGCCCCGGGCCTGGTTCGGGTTAACCTCGATAAAGCCACCCTCGGTCAGCGCCACCACATGCTTGCGTGCCACACTGCGGGAGGCAAAGCCGAACGCCTCGGCGATCTCGGCGAGGCTGGGGGACTGGCCTTGCTGCGCGATGCGGTCGCGGATAAAGGTCAGGATGGCGGTACGGCGGGGCGTTAAGTTCGTCATGGAGTACATTTGTACTCCTGTGGGAAATTTCCTGCAATATCCATCAGTCGCTTCCCACTCCGCCACTGGAAAAGCCCCCCGCCAAGTTGACGAACGGTCTTCCGAATGTTCAGATGCCGGCCTGTTTCAGGTGCCTCATGCCGCCGTGCATGGGGTGAAACGGGAAACCGGTGCCGCTCTTTCCGAGCCAGTCCGGTGCTGCCCCCGCAACGGTAGACGCGTGATCCCTTCGACACACCACTGTGGCCCGCGCGCCATGGGAAGGTGAAGGTGTCCATACGCGTGAGCCCGGAGACCGGCCTGGAATTCTGTTTGGCAAAATCCTGCGGTGGGCGGGCATGGGCCGGTATTGGCGTGTGCTCGGTGCCTACTCGTGCGTGCTTTTCGCGAAAGATACTTTTCCGAGAAGACTATGATTCGACCTTTCAAGACTCCCGTGCCCAGCCTGTTGTTCGGCTGCCTGTTCAGCCCCCTGCTGCTGGCCGACGACAACCCCCTCGAACTCAAGCCACTCAACGTTTCCGCGCCGTCGGTGGAGTCCACCACGGTGGCCGACATGGCCCAGTACGGCAGCAAGGTCGAGATCGTCACCCGCGAACAGATTGAACGCGCCGGCCCCGCTGCCGATGTCTCGCGCGTGATGCAGATGTTCATTCCCGGCCTGTACGTGGCGCCCAAGAACGGCCCGTTCGACTACGGCACCTACTCCCTGCTGGGCGGGCGCAACGATGACACGTTAATCCTGCTGGACGGCGTGCGCCTGAACAACCGGCTGTACGGCGGCCTGTACCTGGACACCCTGCCCGCCAACGCCATCGAGCGCATCGAAGTGCTCAAGGGCGGCCAGAGCCTGCTGTTCGGCACCCAGGCGGTGTCGGGGGTGATCAATATCGTCACCCGCAGCCCGCAAACCCGCGAGGCGTCCGGCGAAGTGAACCTGGGCGCGGACACCTTCGGCGGCACCACCGGTGATGCCCGGGTCGAGAAGATTTTCAACAACGGTGTTGGCGACCTCGGCTTGCTGGCCTACGTCAGCCGCAACGTCTCCGAGGGCTACCAGCCGTTTCGCAACCGCGACCTGAAAAACGTCACCGACAAAAAGCGCTCCTACGAAGTCACCACCTTTGGCACCAAGGCGATCCAGTCGTTTGGCGATGACACGCGCCTGGAGCTGTTTTACCAGTACGCCGACGCCAACCTGGATTTCGCCCGCCCGGTGGACAACCGCAAGACCACCAACGACCGTGTGCAACAGATCGCCACGGCGACCTTTGAGCAAAGCCTCAACGAGCGCCTGAGCTACTTCGTCAAAGGCCATATCAACGACTGGGACACACGCTACACCCGCATCAACAATGTCGAAGGCGGCGGCACCGTGGTCAAGAATCACGACGACTACTGGGGCTTCACCGACTGGGGCGTGCAGGCCGAAGGCAAGGCCATATTGCCGGGCGAGCACGTGCTGGTATTCGGCTCCGACAACCAGTGGTTCAAGGGCCAGGACGATGTATTGATCATCGACGACAACAAGGCCCAGGCCCACGCGCTGTACACCCAACTGCGGCCGAACATCGAGGCCCTGCCGAACTGGCACCCGAGCATCGGCGTACGCCACGAAGCCATGAGCGGCGGCGACAGCTCCACCGTCGGCATGCTCACTTCGCTCTATGATCTCAACGACAACTGGGCCCTGCGCGGCCAATACGGCACCGCCTACAAGCTGCCGAACGCCGAGCAACTGTTCGTCAACGAAGACGATGAAAAAGGCAATCGCAACCTCAAGCCCGAGAAGAGCCGCAACGCCGAGCTGGGCGTCGACTACAAGGGCAGCCTGTTTGCCCGGGACTTCAGCGCCAGTGTCACGCTGTTCAAACGCAAGATCACCGACCTGATCACCCAGGACGATATCCAGTGGGTCAACGGCCAGGGCCAGATCCAGATGCGCGGTTTCGAGGCCGACGCCACGCTGCAACTCAACGCGCAATGGAGCGTGCAGGCCGACATGACCCGCAACCTCACCGAGTCCCGTGCCGGGGTCACCATCAACGACATCCCCGGGTTCTTCGCCCGCTCGCGGGTCGGCTATGAATCGGTGGATCGTATGTGGGGCGCCGGCACGGCCGTGCGCTACATCGGCGATATCGTCAGCTCGAAAAAGGTCGAGTACGGCAACTACACCGTGGTCGACGCCGACGCCTATCGCTACCTCGACAACGCCCACCAGCACCGCGTCAGCCTGCTGGTAGAGAACCTGCTGGACCGCGACTACGTCACCAGCCGCGCCAGCAACGTCGACAACCTCGGACGGCCGTTCACCTCCGAAGTCCGCTACACGTACCGCTTCTGATGAGTACGCCGGTGGAAACTCACCCGGACTGGTCCCACGTGCCTGACCACGCCCGTCACGTGTTCCTGTGCACCGGCCCGCGCTGTACCCAGCGTGGTGCCCTGCAACTGTGGAAAACCCTGCGCCGCCACCTGCTGGCACACGACCGCATCGAAAAACCCGGCGGCGTATTGCTGACCCGCACCCACTGCCAGTTCCCGTGCAACCTGGGGCCGATTGTGACGGTGTACCCGGACACCTGCTGGTACGGCGTGCACACCCACGCCGACGTGCAACGGCTGGTGGAAGTGCACCTGGTGGGCGGCGAGGTCGTCGAGGATCTGCTGATCAAGGAGCGCCCATGAAAGCCCCCTGGCTGCTGTTGGGCGCCCTGCTCTGCGCCGGGCCGGTGTGGGCCGACAGTTATCGTAACTGCAACCAGACCTGGGCCGCCGAACACGCTGCGCCCTCGCGCATCGTGGCTCTCAACCAGCATGCTGCCGACCTGTTGTTGGCGCTGGACGTTGGCCCGGCGTTGGTGGGCGTGGCGTATCTGGATGACAACGGTGCGGCCCACCCACGTGGCGAGTACTTCGATGTACCGGTGATCGCACCCAAGTACCCGTCCAGCGAAGTGCTCTATGCGCAAAAACCGGATTTGGTGGTCGGTGGTTTTGCCACGGCGTTCGGCACCGGCGTCACTTCCCGTACTGGCCTGGCCGGCAACGGGGTGGCGTCGTACTTGCTCGAATCGGCGTGCGACGGGCACTCACTGGATTACTTCGGGCATATCCGCAACGACCTGTTCACCCTTGGCGTGCTGGTGCACAAACAGCAGCGGGCACGTGAGTTGAGCGATGCCATGGACGCTGACCTGGCCCGGGCCCAGGCGCTGATTGGCGCGGGAAAACCGCTGTCGGTATTTTACCTGGACAGTGAAGTCAACGGCCTGGACAGCGAAGGCCGGCGCGGCTTCGTCACCACGCTGGTGGCGGCTGCCGGGGCGCGGAATGTGTTTGCCGGGATCAACCAATACCGCGTCACCGTGAGCCGTGAAACCCTGCTGATGAGCGACCCGGATGTGATTTTGCTGGCGGACGCGGTGTGGTCGCCGGCCAGCAGGAAGCGCCAGTTGTTGACCAGTGACCCGGTGTTGTCGCGTCTGCGGGCAGTGCGGGAGAACCGGATGATCGATATTCCGTTTACCCATTTGGTGCCCACCGTAAGCAGCGGCCGGGTGGTGTTGGAGCTGGCGAGGCAATTCAAAAAACTGGCTGAACTTCCGTAGGAGCTGGCTTGCCGGCGATGGCATCCCCTCGGTGTATCTGAAAGACCGGGTCGCCTGCACCGCCGGCAAGCCAGCCCCTACATCGGGCCGTGTTTGCTTTTGCTCTTCACCACTCATGACTTTTGGTAAAGAGTCCTTTTCGGATTCAGCGGTTTTTCTGAAGGAACGAGGAGCCGATACTCGACTCCATTGTTCACATCACTTCAGGAGTCACCCATGTCCATTCCCGCATTCGGCCTCGGCACGTTCCGCCTGCAAGGCCAGGTCGTCATCGACTCCGTCAGCACCGGCCTCGAGCTGGGCTACCGTGTCATCGACACCGCGCAAATCTACGAAAACGAAGCCGATGTCGGCCAGGCCATTGCCGACAGCGGCATCCCACGGGACGAGCTGTTTATCACCAGCAAAATCTGGATCGCCAACTTCGCCGAAGGCCAGTTGATTCCCAGCCTCAAGGAAAGCCTGCGCAAACTCCAGACCGATTACCTGGACCTGACCCTGATCCACTGGCCATCGCCGGAAGACCAGGTGCCGGTCGCCGAATTCATGGGCCAGTTGCTGGAAGCCAAGCGCCAGGGCCTGACCCGGCAGATCGGCATTTCCAACTTCACCGTCGACCTGATGAAGCAGGCGATTGCCGCCGTCGGTGCCGAGCATATCGCGACCAACCAGATCGAATTGCACCCGTACCTGCAAAACCGCACGGTGGTGGATTTTGCCAAGGCCCAGGGCATCCAGATCACCTCCTACATGACCCTGGCCTACGGCGAAGTGCTGAAAGACCCGGTGATCCAGCAGATCGCCGAACGTCATCAAGCCACCCCGGCGCAAGTGACCCTGGCCTGGGCCATGCAACTGGGCTACGCCGTGATTCCATCGTCGACCAAACGCGCCAACCTTGCCAGCAACCTCAAGGCGCTGGACCTGACCTTGACTGACGCCGACATGGCGCAGATCGCAGGCCTGGAGCGCGGCCATCGCCTGACCAGCCCCAAAGGCATCGCGCCGAACTGGGACTAAACCCCGGGCGGGTTGCAATAGAGCGACAGCGTGTGATGCAACTGCCCCAGCGCGTCGTCCACCGCGGCGACAGCGCCGGCCAGTTCGTCATGGGCCTGTCGCTCGCAGACCTTTTCCAGTTGCTCACAGCAGTCCATCAAGGCCGGGGCCTTGACCATCCTTGCGCCACCCTTGGTGCGATGGGCGAGGTCATGCAGGCGGGCAAAGTCTGCGGTTTTTTGTAATGTCGCCAGTTGCCCGTGGTCCGCCTCAAGGCTGTCGAGCAGCGGCACCAGCAGTTCTTTGACCGCGTCGATATCGCCCCCGGTCAATTTCTCCAGATGGCTCAAGTCCACACCCGATAACGCCTCACCCGGGGCCACCGAAGGCGTCGCCGTGCGCGACGCCAGGGCCGCGTGCAAATCCTCTAGCCCCGAGGGCTTGAACAGGCAGCCGTCCATGCCGGCCTGGCGGCACCGCTCGACCTCCTCCGGCTGAGCGTTAGCGGTAAACCCCAGCAGCAGGCACGGCGCCAGACCACGCTCGCGCTCCAGGGTGCGGATATCCCGTGCCAGTTCGTAGCCGTCCTTGAACGGCATGTTGCAGTCGGTAATCACCCCGTCAAACTGACCCGACAACCAGCGCTCAAGCCCCTCGACGCCATCTTCGGCGGTGGTGATTCGATGCCCCAGAAAACTCAACTGCCGGGCCAGCAGTAGGCGGTTGGCGGGGTAGTCATCCACCACCAGAATGCTCAGCGCGTTGGCCGGAGGGGTTTCCAGGGCCACGGAGACGGCCGGCATCAACGCCGGGTCGGCGACCGCCAGTGCCAGGGTGACGTCCACCCGCGTGCCCTGCCCCAGCAGGCTGCTCAACTGCAACTCGCCCCCCATCATCTCGCACAGGTTGCGGCTGATGACCAGGCCCAGGCCCGAGCCACTGCGCGCAGATTGCGCGGTGTTGCTGCCCTGGATAAACGGATTGAACAGGCGTTTCTGGTCTTCGACACTGATGCCGATGCCGGTGTCTTCCACCCACAGCCTGAGGTTCAAGTACCCGTTGGCAATCGCCGACGAACCGGAAGCGCCCAGCTTCACCTGGCCCTGGGGGGTGAACTTGATGGCGTTGCTCAGCAGGTTCGACACCACCTGCTTGAAACGCATCGGGTCCACCAGCACATATCGATCAATCAGCGGGTCGAGTTCCACCTGCAGTACCAGCCCCTTGGCCCGCGCCAGGCCATCGAACACCCGCGCCACAGACGTCAGCAACTCATGCAGGTTCGACGACTCCATGGCCAGGGACAGGTGGCCTGACTCAATGCGTGCGATATCGAGGATATCGCCGATCAACTCCAGCATGCCCCGCGACGCATCGGCGGCCACCTCCAGCGCATCGTGGTCGGCCCGCCCCTGTTCGGCGGCTTTCAAGGCCAGTTCGAGCATGCCGATCACAGCGTTCATGGGCGTGCGTATCTCATGGCTCATGGTTGCAAGGAAGGTGGTCTTGGCACGGTTGGCGGCGTCGGCGTCCTCCTTGGCCTCCTGCAACTGGCCCAGCAGGTGCTGCCTTTCGCTGACATCCACCCATCCGGCGATCATGCCCACCACCTGCTCATCACCGTCGCGGTACGGCAGCATCCAGTGGTAAATCGTCAGGGCCGTGCCGCCCGGCACCTTGAGCACACGGTCGTGAATCTGCGGCTCGCCCCGCTCCATCAACCGCAGGTAGTCCTCATGAAACGACTGCGCCTGAGGGCGGTTGCCGGTGTCGGTCTCGACCACCGTTTTGCCCACCACGTCCTCCAGCTTGAAACCGAACACATCAAGATAAGCACTGTTGCATGCCATCAACCGTCCCAGGCGATCACGCACGTAAATCGGATGGGGCGTGCCATCGATCAACGCGCTCATAAACCGCATCTGGTCACTCAGCGCACGCTCGGCCTGGGCCCGCTTGCGTATCAGGCGGCGCAGATAAATTGCCCAGCCCAGGGTGATCAGCAGCAGCAACGCCGCCAGGCCGAAGCCCTGGATGATCGCATTGCGGTGGCGCGACCAATAGCTGTCCTCAATCACGACTTCGCTGCGCCAGTGGCCAGTCAAATCATCCATTTCCTGTGGCGTGATGCTCAGCAGCGCCTTGTCGAGGATCGAATACAGCTCCAATTGGCTGCGGTTGACACCAAATGCGATGCGGGCCGGTTCGGAGCCGATGGTGCTGGTCACCCGTAAACGGTCACGGTACTCGCGGGCGATGATGTAGCGCGCACCGATCAGCGTAATGACAGCGGCATCGGCACTGCCGTTGGCCACCAGCGCCATGCTCTGTTCGGGGTTCTCGGCGGGCACAAACTTGATGGTGGGATAGTCCCGGGCGATGCTTTCCTGTTGGCTATTGCCACCCAGCAATGCCAGGCGCCTGCCGGCCATGTCTTCCAGGGTGAGCGGGTTGCCGGCGTCGGTACGACTGACCAGTACATACGGGTTGATCAGGTAAGGCCGGGTAATGCGCACCTTATCGGCGTGCTCATTGCCGGGGGTCACCACTGCAATCATGTCTGCGGCGCCCGCACTGACCTTATCAAGCTGCTGGGGCAATGAGGTGCCGGCGACCACGTCGAATTTCAACCCGGTGCGCAAGCTGATGCGGGCCAATACCTCGGCGCTCAGGCCTTCAAACTCTGCCTGTTTGCCGAGAAATGAAATGGGCAGGAACTTGTCGAGCACCGCCACCTTAATCCGTGGGTGCCGCTCCAGCCAACGCTGCTCACTGGCACTCAAGCGCATCCGGTCCGACCCCAGGACCCCTAGATTGCCGGCACTCCAACGCCGCAGGATTTCCATCTGCTCACTGGCCGGAATGACGGCCAGTGCACCATTGACGATACGCAGCAGGCGGCTGTTGTCCCGGGCAAATGCAAAGCCGAACGGGTTGACTTCCAGTGACGAGAAGTCAGCCATCCGAACGTTGTTCAAGTGGTTGCGGTTGATCAGGTAATTGGTGCTGATAGCGTCGCCCAGGTAGACATCAGCCTGGCCGAACGCCACGGCACCGATGGCCTCGAAACTCGAGGGAAACAGCTGTATCCGGGCATGGGGGTAAAACGCCTGGACCGCACCCGGCTGCATATAGTGATAGAACATCGCCACACGCTTGCCGGCGAGGTCCGCACTCAGGGATTGGCTGTCGCCGGAACGGGTGACCAGGGTCGGTTGATCCATGGCGTAGGAGCGCGACAGCGCAAGCTGCGGGTCTGCCGCTTCGTAACCGTTGGCCGACCCCACAAAGTCCACCTCGCCACGCTTGAGCGCAGTGATGACCTCATCGCGATTGTCGTAGCGACGCACTTCGATCCTGACATTCAACGCATCGCCGATCAGCGCCGCGTAATCCGCCGTGATCCCCTCAAGCTCGTCGTTGCTGCTCAGCTCGAACGGCGCGTAATCGGGCCCCGAGATCCCCATCAACAAGCGGCGGCGCTCGCGCAACCAGCGCCAGTCAGCTTCATCCAGCGCGGCTGCCGGGGTTTCGAGGAGAGAGTGCCCCAACAGAAACAGAGGCCGAGGCTCACCCAGGGCCGGGCTGTGTATACAGAGCAGGCCCAGCAATATGCTTGCACTGAGCCACAGGCCCCGGAGTATGGTCATTTCAGATCAGATGATTGCGCTGGGCGAACTTGGATAAATGCACCACGGACGACATTCTCAGCTTCTCCTTCAGGCGGGTTTTATAGGTGCTGATGGTCTTGTGGCTGAGCAGCATGTCTTCGGCGATTTCCTTGTTGCCCAGCCCCAGCGCGAGCTTCTGCAGCACGGTCAACTCGCGGTCGGAAAGCTCCGCCACCAGGTCCTGTTCAGTGGACTGTAAATCGTCCCGGCGCACCGAGCTGGTGGGCAAGCTGGGAAAGCAGCTGTAGTTGGACATCACAGCCTTGATCGCTTTTTGCAGCTCATCCAGCTCGCCGGTCTTGGCGACAAACCCCATCGCACCGGCGCGCATGCAACGGGTGGAAAAAAACACCGCAAGGTAGGACGTCAGCACCAGGATTTTGCAGGGCAGGCCCAGCGCCTTGATCCGGCTGATCACCTCCAGGCCACCCAGCTTCGGCATGGCCAGGTCGAGGATGATCAGTTCCGGGCGCTCCTCCCTGGCAATCTGCATGGCGTCGGCGCCGTTACCGGCCTCGTAGATCGTATCGAAACCTTCCTGTTTCAACAGAAACCGCACGGTGGCGCGGATAAATGGATGGTCATCCACGATTAAAGCTTTGCTCATAGGGCTCCCCCGGGAGGATTCAGTACCGTTACACATCACACGGGACCTATCTACCTGTGAGAAATACCAGTTCCGACGAACGGAGCTGAACATTCCTACAAACAATAGCCGGGTCCCTTCACTTGAAAAACGCCTGGCCATGGGTAGTGGCACCTGCGTGCCTGGCTAGTCGCAAGCGCGCAACCTTACCAATGGAATGACGCAACAACTGAAGGGATAGTCCCAGACAGATGTAGGACTTTTCCTCACTAGAAGCATAGTAAACAGCGGGCGCCCAGGGAGCAGAAGCGACCTAGTCGGTGGTACTCGGGCTCCAGAACGCCTGTACCACCAGGGTCGAGGTGGAAATACGCGCCACCAGGGCGTCCAGTTCATCACCGTCTACCGAGGTCACGGCCAGCGTCGCCTCGATTTCCACCTCTTCAGGACCGAAGGGGCGCACGTCCACGTCACTGGCCGGGTAGTTGCAGCGTGCAAGTTCGGCTTCGAGCAAGGCCAATACCGCCTTTTGCTGGGTACGCCGGGCCACCACGTACAGAATGTTGGTCACCTCGGCCGACACCACGTCCAATGGCTGACGGTTGATGTTATTGACGATCGGTCGCAGCAAGGTATTGGCCGCCAGCACAAACAGCGTGCCCAGCAGCGCTTCCAGGATCAGGTCGGCACCGGCACAGGCGCCCACCGCCGCCGAGGCCCAGAGCGTAGCAGCGGTATTGAGCCCGCGCACATTGCCTTCTTCCCGCATGATCACGCCGGCGCCGAGAAAACCGATGCCCGAGACCACGTAGGCCACGACCCGCACCGCCCCTTCGGCGCCGCCCAGGCGGTTGGCCATGTCGACGAAAATCGCCGCACCCACCGCCACCAGCACGTTGGTGCGCAAGCCCGCTGTGCGCTGGCGGTACTGGCGTTCGAAACCAATCAGCCCACCGAGAATGAAGGCCGCGGTGAGGCTGACCAGCGTGTCGACCAGCGAGTTGAGGTTGATGTTGTTGATTGCTTGCATAGGCGTCTTCCCTATTCATTACGAGCCAAACTTGCGGATATAGAAACCTTCAGCGTCTGGGTCAGCAGACAGGCGCGTCCGTGGTACCGCGATGCAAGGCATCACGTACCGTCAAGCGTCGATGAGAGGGAATTCGGGATCGGGCCAGGACAGGCCGCCACCGGGATGCCGCTTCTCGCTGTTGGGCGAGACAACGGCATCGGAAAAATGCGCGTTATCTTGCCAAGTATGTGCCGGTTATCGAGACCGGCCGACGACTGTCACTCGAACAAGTACCCACTGAGGGTCTCCGCTATTGATGAAAACGCGCGAAGCTTACGCCCTGATTTCAGGAGAGTAAACCGTAGGAAAATTTACCCAATGGGTTTGGGAAGGTTCTTCAGGGAGGGTTCAGGTGGGTCTTCAAGCAAAGATATTGAACATGGCACCAATGAAATGTGGGAGCTGGCTTGCCTGCGATGGCGGAGTGTCAGCCAGCCGATTCATCACTGAACCACCGCCATCGCAGGCAAGCCAGCTCCCACACTGGAGGTGTACACCTGAAAATTACGGGTGGACTGTCTATATCGCCCCGGGTCGATCACGGGCGACCAGCGACAGGTACTCGTCAACCTGCCCTCCCTCCAGAGGCTTCACCTGAATGGAAACCCGATTCACCTGCCGCCCCATCTCTACCCCATCCCGGGTACGCACCTGAACATACCCAAGCCTGGGCCAAAAGCGCTCGGCCTTGGCATTCCCCACCACCACCGTCAGCCGCAACCAGCGCGCCCCAAGGCTCACCACCCATGCCTGGAAATCCGCATGCAACTGGTGCGCAAACCCGCTGCCGTGCAACGGCGTGGCCACCAACAACAGCCCGATATGCCACACCCCAACCGCCAGCAGATCAGACGCCACATTCACCACCGCCACCAGTTGCCCTTCAGCATCGCGGTAGCCAATCCAGTACATCCGCGTGTAGCTCCAGGTGTCAGGCAACTGAAGCGTCAACTCATCCCGTGCCTCCGTGGGCGTGGCAGGTTCACCATTCACTGCAAGGAAATACTCCGGCGCCGCCTCGAAAAAGCGCTGCAGCTCGGCCTCATCCTCAAGGGTCAGCTCCACCACCCGAATGCCCGCTATCGAACTGCGCGGCAACTCCACTGTTTCAACAACCTCCATGTTCATCGCTCCTCAATCATCCCGTGTGAGTACTTCCAGCAACTCGATCTCAAACCGCAGATTGCTGTTGGGCGTGATATGCGCGCCCATCGACCGCTCACCGTAAGCCAGGTGCGCCGGCACAAACAACGTGCGAATGCCGCCAACTTTCATGCCCATCAGGCCTTGGTCCCAGCCTTTGATAACGCGGCCGGTACCGATCACGCATTGAAACGGCTTGCCGCGCTCCCATGAGGAATCGAACACCGTGCCGTCTTCGAGGGTGCCGGTGTATTGGGTGGTGATCAGGGCGCCCTTGACCACGGCTTTGCCGTCGCCGAGGCGGATGTCGGTGATTTGCAGTTCGTTGCTCATGGTGTTTTCTCGCTATACATAGTCACAGCCAATGCCAGAACCGGCTCCAGAAACCCCGTCCCAAATCGTTCTTGCAGCCCGCATATTGCGCCGCATACATCTGCGAACGCGCCTGCACCTTGCCGGCCACCGGCATCAGCCAGGCTTTGCTCGCATAGGTGCGCTGACGATAACCGCCCCAGCCTTCGTGGTAGTTCAGGTATTGGCCGTAGGCATCGTATTTGTACACGCCGTTGATGGTGTAGGTCTTGTCCATGTACCAGCCGACAAAATCGATGGCGTCGTCAAAGTCCTGTCGGCTGGCGCCAGTACGACCGGTGCTTTTCTGGTAGTCGCTCCACACTTCATCCTTGGCCTGGGCATAGCCGGAGGCAGTAGACACGCGGCCCCAGGGGATGATCCACAACAGGTACTTACGCGGGGTCTTGGCGTCCTGTCGAAAGCCTGACTCCTGGTACATGATGGCGAACGGTACCTGGATCGGCACGCCCCAGCGCGCCTGGGTCACCTTGGCGGCGTCGTACCAATCGTCTTTTTCGCGAAAGATGCCGCAGATGTCGTTGGGGGTGCGGGGTGGCGAGGTGCCGCAGCCGGCCAATAAGGCAGCAAGTAGCAACAGCCCTGCGGTTTTTCCTGCGTTCAAAAGCCCACCGTCTCGTCGTGAGGATAAAAGGCGGGCAGTTTACTCGTTCGTCGGGGTTGCTGTAGAGGTCAAAGCGAGTCTATTTCTGTGGCGAGGGAGCTTGCTCCCGCTGGAGTGCAAAGCGCTCCCCATCCGGTGGGCGCGGTATGCCTGGGGCGTTGCGTTTACCGGTTTTGGGACTGCGGCGCAGCCCAGCGGGAGCAAGCTCCCTCGCCACATGGGGTCGGGTGGTTATCAGGTAACGACTGCCGTCAGTTCCAGTTCAAGCAGGCCGTTGCCCGGCAGCCCGGCCACGCCCACCGCCGAGCGCGCGTGCCGGCCGCGTTCGCCAAACAACTCGATCAACAGGCGCGACGCGCCGTCGACTACTTTGGAGAACCCCTGGAAACCTTCCCCGCCCAACACAAACCCGCGTACAAACAGGATGCGCTCAACGTTCTCCAGCCCTACCGCCTGGTCCAGCACGCTCAACGCCCGCAGCACGCACGTCTGCCCCGCTTCGTTAACCAACGAAGGCAGCGTCTGGTCCGTCACCGGCCCGGTGATCACGTGGTCACCCTGTCGACAAACCTGCCCGCTGACATACGCCACGCCGCCATGAATCGTCACCGGCACGTAGTCGCCCTTGGGGCTCGGTGCCTCAGGCAGTTCCAGGCCCAGCGCCTTTAGTTTTTCGTGCACGCTCATGCCGGTTCCTCGACAAATTCCACATGCCCGCCCAGCCAGCAGCCCGCCACTTGCCCCGCCTCATCCCGGCGAAACCGCAGGGAGATTTGCGAAGGCCGGCCCATGGCCCGCCCCTGGCGAATATGCACCGGGCGTTCATCCGCCGTCACCAGGCCGTTGTGCAGCAAACCAAACGCCAACGCCGCGGCGGCGATGCCGGTGGCGGCGTCTTCCGGGTAGCCCGAGGACTTGGGAAATTGCCGCGCATCGAACTGTCGCCCTTCCAGGTCCGAGGGCGCGTACGGGTACAAACCGGTGGAACCAAGGCGCTCGCACAGTTGCTGCATTCGCCGGTAGTCCGGTTTCAGGCTGTCCAGTACCGCTACGCTTTTCAGCGCGATCAGGGTTTTCACCCGGCTGGTGCAGGCGTTCTGGATCGGCAGCGGTGCCAGTTCGTTGGAGGTGATGCCGAGTACCGACAGAATCTCGGCCTCGACTTCGGCATCGTTCAACGCCTCGACCTGGCCCTTGGGCTGGCTGATTTCCACCTGGATATCCGGGGTGCCCGCAGCGGTGATCCGCGCATCCACCCGACCGCTCAGTGTCGATAACGTCAGGCGATCCTTGTGCAGCATGCCCAATTGATCCAGCAGCCACACCGCACCCACAGTGGCGTGCCCGCACATTTCCATCTCGTGGTTGGGCACCCAGAAGCGCAAGGCAAAATCAAACTCGCTGCCGGCCGGCGGGGCAAATACAAAGCCGCATTCATGGCCGTAGTCGCGGGCGACTTGCTGCATGTCGGCATCGCTCATGCCATCGGCCACGGCCACGGTTGGCGCGGGGTTGCCGCCACGGGCAGTGGCGGGAAAAACATTGACCAGGTGAACCTCGGGCGTCATTTCGCCTCTCCCTGAAGGGTGGAAACAGTCGGCGCTACGGCGTCGACGATGGAGTTGGTGTAGACCTGCTGCGGGTCGAGTTTTACCGGGTCGCTCTCCACCGCGTTCATGAAGCGGATGTTTTTCTCAACACCGTCTTTCTCGATCCGTGGCGTCGCCGGGTAGGACGGCAACGAGGCGGTCCAGGCGGCGTTGAAGATGGCGGCGTCGGTGTTGGCGAAATACGGGCGTACCGATTCGCGAGCCTTGTCCGGGTCGCTGGCAATCAGGTGCTCGGCACGCCACAGGGCGCGGACCATTTTCTCGGCGGTGGCCTTGTTGTTGGCCAGCCAGTCTTCGCGGGCAATCATCGCGGTGAAGAGGAAGCCGTCCAGGGGTTTGTATTCGCCCTTGGCCAGGTCCATCAGCACAAAGCCGCCCTGTTTTTCAGCGGTGGTGATGGTGGGTGGCGACAACGAGAAGCCGTTGATGCTGCCTTGGGAAAACGCCGCGAGCATGTTCGGCGCGCCACCGATGGGCATGATGGTGAAGTCTTTGTCCGGGTTGAGGCCCGCGTCCTTGGCCAGGTAGCGCACCAGCATGTCGGTGGTGCTGCCGGGGCCGGTGACGCCGATCTTCAAGCCCTTGAGCGCCTGGGCGCGGGCCGCCAGGGATGAAGCGGCCGACACACCGGCTTTTTGCGCCGAGGCCCCGTCGATCACCACGGTGCTGCCGAACTGGGTTTGCACGGCGGCGAACGCCTGGACGTCCTGGCCCTTGGTACGGGCACGCACCGCGACGGCGGGCAAGCCGACGTACGCATCGGCGTCACGCCCCAGCACGGCGGTGAGTGCTGCCGAGCCGCCTTTCTGGAACACGATGACGTCGACGTTCAGGCCTTCATCGGCGAAGTAACCTTGCTTCTGCGCGACGTAGATCGGCACGTAGAGGAAGCCTTCGCTGGGGAACGCCAGGGTGACTTTGGTCAGGTCCCGGGCCTGTGCGGCGGGCAAGCATGAAGCGAGTAAAACGCTGGCGATGAACAGTGGTTTCAACATGATCAGGCTCCACAGATTTTGGGGGTTAAACCGCGACTTCACGTTCCGCTTCGTTGGCTTTCCACGGCATCAATCTGCGTTCAGCCAGCTTCACCGCGGTGTTCAGGATCAGCGCCAGGGCGATGATCCCCACCAGCGCGGCAAACACACCGGCGGTGTCGAACTGCGAGGCGGCATCCGAGAGCAGGTAACCCAGGCCACGGTTGGCGGCGATGATCTCGCCCACCAGCGCGCCGATCAGCGCGTAGGGCACCGACAAGCGCAGGCCGGTGAACACCCAGGTGAAGGCCGACGGGATCACCACCATGGTCAACAGGTCGCGCTCCTTGGCGCCCATCAGGCGCAGGATGGTCAGTTGCTCGCGGGAGACGTTGCGCACACCGCTGTAGGTGTTGAGGAACACCAGGAAGAACACCACGGCGGCGGTGAGGATGACTTTCATCGGCAAACCGATGCCGAACCAGAGGATGAACAGTGGTGCCAGCGCGACTTTCGGCAAACTGTAGAACGCGGTCAGAAACGGGTCGAGGATGTCGGCCAAGAGCTTGGCGCGGCCCAACACCAGACCGGCGATCAAGCCAGCGAGGGAGCCGAAGAAGAAGCCCAGCACCGCTTCCAGCGTGGTGATGCCGGCGTGGTAGAAAAACACCCCGTTCATGAGGATTTTCCACAAGCTTTGCGCCACCGCCGAAGGCCGGCTGATGAAGAATTCCACACCGAACCAGCGCGACACGCATTCCCAGAACACCAGCAGGAACACCAGGAACAACAAGCGATAGACCTGGATCATACGACCTCCAGCGAGTGGGCCAATGAGGAAGGATCCGCCGCACCGGCCACATCCGGCGCCAGGCGTTTCCAGAGGGCGGCGCAGAGTTCCACGTAGCGTGGGTCGGAGCGCAACCGCACGAGGTTGCGTTCGCCGGCCAGGGGAATATCGAGCACATGGTCGACGGTGCCGGGGCGGCCGGCGAACACCACACAACGGTCGGCCAGCGCGATGGCTTCGTCGACGTCGTGGGTGACAAACAGCACGGTCTTGTTGAGCTTGCGGCACAGGCGCAAGAGTTCGGTTTGCAGGGTCAAACGCATCTGCGCATCAAGGGCGCCGAAGGGCTCGTCCATCAACAGGGTTTCCGGATCGCTGGCCATCAAGCGCGCCATGGCCGCGCGTTTGCGCATGCCGCCGGAAAGCTGGTTGGGGTAGCTTTCGCCGAAACCGGTGAGGCCTACCAGCGCCATCAGTTCCTCGACACGACTGTCGATCTGGGCCTTGGGCATGCGGCGGATTTGCAACGGCACGGCGATGTTGCCGGCCACGGTGCGCCATGGCAGCAGGTGGTCGGCCTGGGTCATGTAGCCGACCCGGGTGTTGACGCCTTTGACCTCGGCGCCGTCGTAATGCACCTGGCCTTCAGTGGGGCCAAAGAGCCCGGCGGTCATGTTGAGCAAGGTGGACTTGCCGCAGCCCGAAGGGCCCACCAGGGTGATGATTTCACCCCGTTGAACCTGGAGTGTCACATTGCGCACGGCCACAAACTGGCGGCCCTCGACTTTGAAGCTTTTCTGCACCCCAGCGAAGCTGATAAAGGGTTTTGCACTCACCGCCCCTCCTCGTCCGGTAGGCCGGACTTGTTTGTTGTTGACGGGGTGAGGATGAACGGATGACAAATTTGTGGCGCACGGGATCGGGCCGGATCATGCGCGGGATCGGGACATCAAGTAGCCGGGGTTACAACTGACGAAACCAAATCAACTGTGGGAGCTGGCTTGCCTGCGATGCAGGCGACTCGGTTCGACAGATGCACCGAGTTGATGTTATCGCAGGCAAGCCAGCTCCCACAGTTGACCGGGTTGTGACGGGCTCAGCCGCGGCGCCACTCATCCGGCGACACACCCAGCACCCGGCGGAACACATGGGCCAGGTGGGAAGGTGATTCATAGCCGACGTTATTGGCGATCTCCAGCACCGACATGCGCGTGTGCCGCAACAGGGTCTGGGCCCGCTCCAGGCGCAGGCGCTGGACGTACGCCAGCACCGTCTCGCCGGTGTGCAGCGCGAACAGCCGGGTCAAGTGACGGCGGGACATGTGGAACGTTTCGGCGATCTCATCCAGCCCCGGCGCATGTTCGAGATTGCCCTCCACGTAGGCCTTCACGTCACGCACCAGCATGGCGCCGTGGCGCTCGGTGGAGGAGCGTTGCAGGCTCGGCTGGCTGAGGGAAATCGCCAGGCATTCGAGCAGCAGCAAGTGATCGGCCTGGGCAACTTGCCGGCGGCGGTCGACGTACAGGTCGGGTTGGCTGAAGGCTTTTTTCGCCAGGAGCAGATGGTGCAACGGTGCAGAGGTTTGCCAGATGCCCAGGGTGGGCACACGGAGCAGCCGATTGGCGTCACCGGAGAGGTCACGCAAGGCGTAGTGCATGTAGTCGGGGTCGACGTAGAACGCTACGTGGCCCTGGCGGGTGGTGAGTGACGAGGAGGAATGGCTGCATTGCGGCGGCACCAGGACGAACTGGCGGTCGATCACCGAGGTGGTGCGTCCGCTGTCCTCGTCCTTGAAGCGCAACAGGCCGTGCTCGGGCACCATCAGCATGAATTCGTCATGGGCGTGAGCCCCGGTTTCATAGGCGCCGTTGGAGTTGAAGACGCTGTAGATTTCGCGCATCGCCATGCACTGCCGGTGGGTGTTGGAGTGCTGACACTAGCATGTTTGGTGCCAGCCAAGCATTGGGGTGAGGGAGCTTGCTCCCTCACCCCATAAAGCACCTCAAGTCATGATCAGGCCAACGGCACACGACGGGTGGAAATCGCCAGGCGACCTACGCCGAAGCTCAATGCCGCACCCAGCAGCAACATCAACAAGGTGCCCCACGCCGCATGGGACAGTTGCTTGGCCGCCACTTCGCCGGCTTCACGGGCTTTCTGTTCAGCCTGTTGCTTCAGTTCTTCAACCTTCTGCATGGCCTGCTGATAAGCCTGGGCATAGTTGTCGACGATCTGGGTGGCTTCAGCCTGGCTCTTGCCGGTACGGGCGGCGACGATGTTGACCAGCGCCTGCTTGTCCGCTGCGTTCAACGCGGGCTCACCGGACGCCTTGACCCGTTCGAACCATTGCTTCAGCTCATCACCGGCCTGGGTGGGGTTAGTCGCGGCATCGTTGGCCGATTGCTTGCCGTCGGCGCTTGCCTGGTCGGCTTTTTGCTCGACGTTGGCCGGATCCAGCTCAGGCTTGCCGCTCTGCTTGAGCAGCGTGTCGAGCTGGCCTTGCAGGCTGTTCCAGTCCAGCTTGATACCTTGCTCATCCAGCTGCTGCTTGACGCTGTCGCTGATGCCCGGCGCCACGGCGGCGATACCGCTACCGGCCGCCGACAGGCCTTTGCCCACGACATTCCCCGCAGCACCCACCACGCTGGTGGCCAGCGCTGCCAGCAGCCAGGTGGTCAACAAGGTGGTGATGGTCCAGCTCAGCACGCCGTGCAGGCCGCCGCGATCCGGCGCAGTACGCCCGGCTACAAATGCACCGGCGCCGATCGCCAGCAAGGTAGACACAAACAGCCAGATCCCGGCGCCGGTACCAAAACCGCTCAGCGGGTTACCGGCTGCCATCGGGTTCACCGCACTCGCGCCAATCGCGGTGCCCAGCACGCTCAGCACCAGGTAAGTCACCAGGGCAATTGCACTACCGGCCAATACCGAGCCCCAGGAGACACGAAACAGCGAACGGTTGGTTTCATAGACAGTGGTCATGATCGATCCTTTGAACAGTGAGTAGGCGCTCAGTTTGGCGAGGCCCTCCCCTGCGGTCTCGGCACAATTGCACTAGGCGCACTGGTGCATTCGCACCCCGCGCCGGGTACTTTCTCTGCACTATCCTGAGCCTCAGGTGTCGTACTCCCTATGCGCCTGAAACCGCTCCCCTGTAGGAGCTGGCTTGCCAGCGATGGTCGTTAACGATGACGCGCACATCCTGGAGGTCCGCGTTGCTGTTGAGCTTTTCGCTGGCAAGCCAGCTCCTACAGGGGGCGCAGGTGCCCTCAATATTGGAGAAACCATGAGCCAGGCCGTCCTCGCCAAAGAAACCAACCGCCGCCAACTGCAGCAGATCATCTCCGGCTTGTCCGATGGAGTGATTCTCGCCGAGGTCGACCAAACCATCCTGTGGGCCAACGAAGCCGCGCTGCTGATGCACGGCGTGGAAAAAGTTGAAGAGTTGGGTGCCAATACCCAGGAATACGCCGCCCGCTTTGCCTTGCGTTATCGCAACAACCACCCGCTGGTGCTGGAGAACTACCCGCTGAGCCGGGTGGCGGACGGTGAAGAATTCAGCGACGTGGTGGTGGAAGTCACCCCCACCGGCGACGAGGAAAAAACCTGGGTGCACCGCCTGCGCAGCCTGGTACTCACCGACGCATCCGGCGAGCCGGAATTGCTGGTGCTGATCCTGAGCGACGCCACCGAATGGGCCAGCGCCGAACAACGCTTCGAAAAAACCTTCAATGCCAACCCGGCCCCGGCGGTGATCTGCCGCTTGAGCGACCTGCGCTATATCAAGGTCAACCAGGGCTTTCTGGAGATGACCGGCTACAGCCGTGACCAGGTAATCGGCCGTTCGGTGTATGAACTGGACGTGTTGGAGCAGGCCGAAAACAAGGACCTTGCCGTCAAGCGCCTGGGCGAAGGTTCGACCATCCCGCAGATGCAAGCCGAGCTGAAACTGCCCGAAGGCGGCAGCAAACTGGTGATCGTGGCCGGCCAGCCGCTGGACATGAACGAAGAAGACTGCATGCTGTTTTCCTTCACCGACCTTGAGCCCCGCCGCAAGGCCGAAACTGCCCTGCGCCAGAGTGAGGAACGCTTTGCCAAGTCATTCCGGCTGACGCCCGTGCCGACCCTGGTGTGCAACGCGGCCAACCGGCAGGTGGTGGACATCAACGAAGCCTTCATGAACATCACCGGCTATATCAGTGAAGAACTGATCGGTAAATCCATCGAAGACATCGACTTTATCGACAGCCCCCAGGCGAGTACGCAACTGTTCACCACCCTGGAGAAAGCCGGCAACCTCGACGGCCTCGACCTGAAGATCCGCAAGAAAGGCAGCGAGGTGATCGACTGCGTGCTGTCTGCCGACACGGTCAGCATTCAGGACGTGCCCTGCTACCTGCTGGTGCTGATGAACATCACCGAGCGCAAACGCTCCGAGCTGGAACTGGTGGCGGCGATCGAGGAAGTGATGCAGGACGCCTCGTGGTTCAGCCAGACGCTGATTGAAAAACTGGCCAACGCCAAGAGCGTCAACAGCCCCAACGTGCCGAACATTTCCTTTACCGACCTCACCGCCCGGGAGCGCGATGTACTGGGCCTGATTTGCGAAGGCCTGGCCGACAAGGAGATCGCCTCGCGCCTGAAACTGGCGCCCAACACCGTGCGTAACCATGTGGCCACGGTGTACTCCAAACTGGGGGTGCACAGCCGTAGTGCAGCCATCGTCTGGGCCCGTGAGCGCGGGCTGTTTGCCGGTGAATTGCGGGTTAAAAAACCGAAATAGAGTGCAAATGCACTAGTGCGACCGGTGCAAATTCGCCTTATTGCACGGGGGTGCACTGCTTAACCTTGAAGGGTGGGCACAGGGCTTTGGGTCCTGTGCTGTTGAGATGTCATGCCCTTTAAGGAATCCATCATGAAAAGCGAACAAGTCAAAGGTGCCGTCGAGAAAGTGGCCGGCAAGGCTCAAGGTTTTTTGGGTGATCTGACCGGTGACGAACAGCTCCAGGCCGAAGGW